>CALXUE010000032.1 GCA_944391615.1 uncultured Alphaproteobacteria bacterium | reverse complement strand
GTTGAAACACTGCTTGAGTTTTGTACCCCAGACACATCTTCCACGACAGCTCCCCAAACCAAATTTGCAAACTCATCTTTAGCTATTGCCAAACCATTGGTTGTATCAAACACCACACCGATTGGCGTTTTAGATGCAATCATATTTGCATTACAGCTCATATCCGAATACAATATATCACCGATTTTACAGTTGCTATAATCAGGATTTGAACCACTTCCGCCACCGCCGACATTACAAAACCAAGCGTTACCCCACGGGCATTTTAACCCTCCTTCACACGCTGTAGTTGAGCTGTATCCCAAGCTTGAACAACTTGGAGTTTGTATACATCCGGCTTCTACCGTTCCACTCAACAAAGCCAACGCCGAACTCATTAATAAAATCTTTCTCATTTTCTCCTCCATTATAATAATTAATTTCCAGAAGCGCAGTAGTCGCAATAATCGGTGCAATTTGTTTTGCAGCCCGAAACGACATATAAATTTGAACATTCCTCAAACGTGCAGACCGTGCACGGCGGACATTCTGATTCTGTACCAAGGTTCGGGCATTTTTTACATTCCGAACACTTGACCTGATTTCCGCTTTGGCAGGTTGAAGCCCCATCCTCACAGCCTAAAGTTCCGCAATCCAAAAATCCGGAACAGTCTTTTTCTTTCACTCTGTATTTTTTGATTGCCGTGGTATTGTTGCCATCACATTGCACACAAGGCTCACCTACCGCCTCATATCCATCGGGGATTGAACCTAATGTATATTGATATTCTGCCCCACAAGTGTCTTGACAACATTCCGCATACAAACCATCTCCACAAACTTGCCCCACACCTTTATAAGGGGATGTACAGGTGGTGTAAGATGACGGACAGTCGGGAATACATTTGGCATAGTAGCCATTGGCATACATACATTCTCCGTCACCTTTTTGCCCATCCGGACAGTTGGTGATGGTGTAACCCTCTTTGATACAATCTTCAGGGCCTTTCTTGTCATATTCGCTCGGTGGTTTATTGCCCGAACCATTAATATCCGAACTCACAAAGTCCAAACCGGCACAATCGCCCGTGTCCATAATCCAACAGACTTGGGCTACCTTAACCAAAGATTTTTGATTTTTTGAAACTTGTTGTGGAGATAAACCTAGCTCAAGCGATAAATGTGTGTGAAGTGTGTTGAAAGGTATAACATCACTCAAGCCATATAACCTCAAAGAACTATCTGCACTTGCCGAACTTATGCCACAGCACAAGCTGACAAAAGCCCCAGACACCAACAAAAAACGAGTCTTCATGATAATAATCCTCAAAAATTACTTTATCTCCACGACTCGTATTATACCACAAGGAAAAAAGTCTGTAAATAGAAATTTTCAAGGATTGACAAGGGTTTAGGCAATCTTTTTTTGCAAAAAAAAACGCCCGAGTTTTTTTACTCGAGCGTTTGTTTGTTCCTGAAACAAATTATTTTGATTTGACTTCGTCAATTCTTCTTTGAATTTCGTTTTCATCTATGGTTTGAATGATTTTTCCGTTCAAGATTAAAGTCGGAACTCCGTTTACTTGAATCTTGGAGGCCAAATCACTAAACCCTTTCATCGCATTTTTAACTTTTTCAGAATTTACATCAGCATTGAATTTTTCCATATCCAAGCCGATTTTTTGAGCGGCTGCATTAATGCTGTCTTCGCTTAAACGATCTTTGGATTCAAAAATCGCACTATACATTTCAGTGTATTTGCCCTGTTCATTTGCGGCCAAAGCTGCACGTCCGGCATAATCTGAAGCTGAAGACACAAAGGCCAATGTTTTACCCAATACTTTTACATCAGGATTCTTGGCAATAATATTTTTAATTGCCGGATAAACCCTGTGGCAATAACCGCAAGCAAAGTCAAAGTACTCAACCAAAACGATGGAGCCATTCGGGTTGCCTATAACCGGCGTGTTGGGGTCATTGTTAATTGCTTCAATATTGTCATCTAATGATTTTTGTGTTGCGGCCAATGCCTCTTCCTGTGCTATTCTCTCATAATCTTGCATTGCTTGAATAACAAGTTTCGGATTAGATTTGAGTGCTGATTCAACTAATGCAACTGCATCGGTCTGATCCGGCTCGGAAGGTGCTTTTTGCACTGACAAAAAGACTGCTGAGGCAGATGCCAGCAAAGCCACCAAAGATATATACAAAGAACTGTTCTTCATGTTTTTTATTTTCCCTAAATATTATAAAAAAAGCAAATATACAAACACATTTACTTTAGTCGACATTTATTTTTTTTACAAGTTAAATATAATATTTATTTCTTAACAAATTGTCAAAAAAGCTACTCCTTTTTAATAATTAGGTGATATGATGCTATAAATGTTATTGAAAGGAATTAAAATGTTTCATATGAAAATAAATCTGTTTGCCAAGGCTAAGGCTCTGGAAAGCAAGATTGATATGTTTCATGACAAGGTTATTGATTCTGCTATGATGTTTAATAAATCATTGCGGGAATATTTGAACGCCGGACGCAGCGATGAATTCAAAAAAATAAATAAACAACTGCGACAAATTGAGCATGATGCCGACCAACTGCGCAGAGATATTGAAAACAGGCTTTATTCTCAAAACTTGATTCCGGATATGCGCGCAAATGTTTTGGAATTGGTGGAGAATTTGGACAGAGTTATTAATCGTTTTGATGAGGTCTCTTATCAATTTTATATCGAACGGCCGGATATTCCGCAAATTTATCATTCTCGTATAAAAGATTTGGTGGAACAAGTGACTGACTGCGCAGAAAATATGAGTATCGCTTCCCGCTCTTTTTTCAGAGATTTAAGCTTGGTCAGAGATTATGCACAAAAGGTGTATTTTTTGGAGCATGAAACTGATTTGACTTCCGGTCGCTTGAAAGAATCTATTTTTGATTCTGATTTGCATTTGTCAAATAAACTGCAATTGAGCACTATTGTGGATGAAATTGAAAATATTGCTGATTTGGCTGAAGACAGCATTGACAGGTTGCTGATATTTACCATTAAACGGGATATATAATAATTTCTTGGCGCAAGGTGAAAATCAGATGACGGAGATTTTGTTTTTATTTTTTCTGAGTAGCGGCTTGTTTTTAGGGTGGTCTTTGGGTGCTAATGACGCTGCCAATATTTTTGGTACGGCCGTGGGTAGTCGAATGATTAAATTTCGCACGGCGGCTCTTATTGCCTCGGTTTTTGTGATTTTGGGCGCGGTGTTTGCCGGAAGCGGTGCCAGCCAAACTTTGGGTGAACTCGGAAAGGTCAATGCTCTGGCCGGAGCCTTTATGGTTGCTTTATCCGCGGCCTTAACTGTTTATTGGATGGTGTCATCCGGCGTCTTGGTTTCAACTTCTCAAGCTATTGTCGGTGCTATTATTGGTTGGAACTTGTATGCCGCTAAACCTACAGATTGGTTTACGCTATCTACTATTGTGAGTTCTTGGGTGACTTGCCCTATTCTTTGCGGAATTATTGCTGTTTTCACTTATTATGGAATTAAACATTGGCTTAAACATAGCAAAATTCATTTGTTGCGGCAAGATAGTTATGTGAGAACAGGGCTTATCTTGATTGCTGCTTTTGGGGCTTATGCTTTGGGTGCTAATAATATTGCTAATGTGATGGGGGTGTTTGTGGCATCCAGCCCATTGCAAGATGTGCAGGTTGGCGGCTTGATTATCTCTAAAACGCAGATATTGTTTTTGTTGGGCGGTTTGGCTATTTCTGCCGGCATTATCACATACTCCCAAAAGACAATTCAAACCGTTGGTAATTCGCTGATGGAAATGACGCCGATTGTTGCTTGGATTGTTGTTTTTTCTCAATCTGTCGTTCTTTATTTATTTGCTTCTGAGGGGATTAAAAACTTTTTGGAGGGGTATGGCCTGCCCTCATTGCCGTTGGTTCCGGTTTCAAGCTCGCAGGCTGTGATTGGCGCAATCATCGGCATCGGTTTAGCTAAAGGCGGCAAAAATATTAACTGGACAATCGTGGCACGTATTATTGCCGGTTGGGTGTTTACACCGGCTATATCCGCCATTGTGTGTTTTATATCGCTGTTCTTTTTAGAAAATGTGTTTAACTTGGCTGTTTATCAATAACATTTTATCAATAACATTGCCCATAATATCATAACACCCGAACGCATAAAAGTTCGGGTGTTTTTGGTGATGAAACGGAAGTTGTTAGGCTTTGACCAATTCAAACTTTAATTTATGATTATAAACCGCCGCCACTACCGCAACTCTCCTTAAGTCAAAGCCTTTGCCTTGTTCCAGATGTTCTAT
>CALXUE010000031.1 GCA_944391615.1 uncultured Alphaproteobacteria bacterium | reverse complement strand
TTTATCTCCACGACTCGTATTATAACACAAGGAAAAAAGTCTGTAAATAGAAATTTTCAAGGATTGACAAGGGTTTACACGATTTTTTTTTGCAAAAAAAAGGAAAGTATTTCCACTTTCCCTTTCAAAAATTTATAAAAATAATCGTGCTATAAATACGATTATAGTTCTTTCACCATACGCGCAAACGTAATTCCTCCTTCGTCAAAGATTTCGCCCTCTTGCTTAAAACCAAGAGATTCATAAAACCCGACAACAGAAAGCATAGCATGCATAACAAGTTTGTGATATCCGGCTTCTTTGGCACGTTTTTCGGCATAAGCCACCATCTCGTGACCAATACCTTTGTGCTGATATTCATCATCAACCGCCACTTGCATCATTCGAATTTCTTCATTATCAACAGGAGCCAAAATTAAACCACCAACGAGCTTGTCATCGAGTTGGTCGATGCAACCGATGTGCAAATATGATGCTTCATTGGGACGATAATGCTCCAAAAATTTCAAGCCGAGAGGTTCCAACAACACCTTATAGCGCAAATTGACCAACGCATCATAACGCGAAGAGCCAAAATCGACATCAATCATTTTATACATGAAACCCCTCCCATAAAAATAAGTACCCTAATTTAAAATATATATAGCACAAAAAAGTGAATCACTCAACCAAATTTATAGATAAATTGTATTGCTTAAAAAGAAAATTTCATTTATCAATAAAGACAAAGAGTAAGAAGAGGAAAATAAAAAGAATGTCAACGGAATTAAGCCATATCAGAAATTTTGCAATTATAGCCCACATCGACCACGGAAAATCGACACTTGCAGATAGAATTATAGAACGCTGCGGCGGATTAGAAAAACGAGAAATGCAAGATCAAGTTCTCGATTCGATGGATATAGAAAGAGAAAGAGGTATCACGATAAAAGCGCAAACCGTACGCTTAAATTATAAGGCGCAAGACGGACAAACTTATCAGCTCAATTTGATTGACACCCCGGGACATGTCGACTTCACCTATGAAGTTTCGCGTTCATTAGCCTCATGCGAAGGCTCAATTTTGGTCGTAGACGCCACACAAGGCGTTGAGGCGCAAACACTGGCCAATGTCTATTTAGCCATAAACAATAATCACGAAATTATACCGGTTTTAAACAAGATTGACCTTCCCTCTGCCGATCCGGAAAGAGTGAAAAAGCAAATTGAAGATGTTATTGGCCTAGATGCCGAAGATGCGATTGAAACATCGGGCAAAACCGGCCAAGGCGTAGACGAATTACTTGAAGCCATCGTCAAAAGGCTGCCGGCCCCAACGGGCGACAAACAAGCCCCCTTAAAAGCCTTGTTGATAGACAGCTGGTATGACAGCTATTTAGGTGTTATTGTTTTGGTGAGAATGCACGATGGCATAATACGTAAAAAGCAACAGATTCGCATGATGTCAAATAATGCTGTTTATACCATAGACCGTGTTGGTATTTTTACACCCAAGATGCAAGATGTTGAAGAATTAGGCCCAGGGGAAGTTGGTTTTATAACCGCAAGCATTAAAAGTGTTGGCGATTGCCATGTAGGAGATACCATTACGGATAATAAAAATCCTTGTGCCGAAGCATTGCATGGTTTTAAACCATCCGTACCGGTTGTTTTCTGCTCCATGTTTCCGGTTGACAGCAGCGATTACGGATTATTGAAAGACGCTTTGGCCAAGTTAAAATTAAACGACGCCAGCATTGACTATCAAAACGAAAATTCCGCAGCCCTAGGCTTAGGATTTCGCTGCGGCTTTTTGGGACTTCTGCATATGGAAATTATACAAGAGCGCTTAAGCCGCGAGTTTGATTTGGATTTAATTACCACGGCGCCTTCCGTAGCCTATCACCTGAATATGACCGACGGCAGCCAAATCACCTTACACAATCCGGCAGATATGCCAGATGTCACCAAGATTGCAAGCATAGAAGAACCGATGGTTAGAGCCACAATTTTGGTGCCGGATGATTACCTTGGCGCTGTTTTAAGATTATGCAATGAACGTAGAGGCGAACAGGAAGATTTAACATACGCCGGCAATCGCGCCATGGTTGTTTATAAAATCCCGTTGAATGAAATTGTGTTTGACTTTTACGATAGGCTCAAATCCATATCAAGCGGCTACGCCAGCTTTGACTATGAGCTGACTGGATATGAAGTTTCGGAGTTGGTAAAGGTCCAAATTTTAATCAACGAAGAACCGGTTGACGCATTGGCCTTTCTCTGCCACAAAGAAGAGGCTGAATCCAGAGGCCGCCAAATTTGCGAAAGATTAAAGGATTTAATTCCGAGGCACTTGTTCAAAATCCCAATTCAAGCGGCCATCGGCAGTAAGATTATCGCCCGAGAGACAATTTCTGCTCTAAGAAAAGATGTAACGGCCAAATGCTATGGCGGCGATGTGACCCGCAAACGCAAATTGCTTGACAAACAAAAGAAAGGCAAACAGCGTATGCGCCAGTTTGGCAAAGTAGAAGTACCGCAATCCGCTTTTATTGAAGCTTTAAGAATAGGTGATGACTAATTTTCAAAAGCCGCAAAAAAACAACGCCTCTGAAATAATTCTGAGGCGTTGTTTTTTTGTTCTGATAAAGAGCTGAGTTTAATCATCATCTTTTTCAATAATGCGCTCAACCCGACAAGCCATCTTTTTTCCTCTATCATTACACAAATTAAAGCTAACACGCTGCCCCGGATGAAGATTGCGAATTTTAGTATGGTCAAAAGCGGTCAGATAAACAAAAATATCATCATTAAACTTGTCGCGTGTAATAAACCCAAAACCAAGTTTGACATTAAAATTTTTGACTGTTCCCTTAAACATCCAATATACTCCCATAATGTAAAAACGACATAAAAAGAGTAGTCCGTCAATTAGTATCGGCTTATATATATAAACGCTAATAAAAAAAACATCCTATACTTTAGGATTAATTTCAAAGCTTAATTCACACTCTGAGGTTGCAAATTATTTTGTTTGGCGACCATAAAAGCATAATCACGGCTCTCAACAGAAGCCAACATTGTGCCATCAGCCGCATAAATCATCCAAACAGACTTGCCGTCCAAAACATCATTTTTGATAAAAGCCACATCTTTATCATTCCAAGACACAAGAGCTTCTTCAATCTCAGGGCGCACTTTGTTGTTATAATTATCAAAGTTCTTTTGCATTATTTTCACTTATTCTATTAAAAAAAACTATCCTTATAATACGCGAACTTAGTTAAATAAAGGCTAATATAGCCACAAAAACAGCCTCATACAGCTAAAAAATAACTTTTTAATTGCATAAAAAAAAATATTGGATTATATAGAATACAAACATAATCAAAAAAAGGAATTTTTAATGAGTAAAGAAGAACTTCTGGAATTAACCGGAGAAGTGATTGAAAAATTGCCCAACGCCATGTTTCGAGTAAGATTGGAAAACGGCGTAGAGATATTGGCGCACACGGCCGGCAAAATGCGCAAATTTAGAATTCGCGTAATGGTCGGAGATAAGGTTGATATAGAAATGACACCTTATGATTTAACCAAAGGCCGCATCACCTTCCGCCATAAAGACTAATTCCGCAAGCATTAAGACACAAAAAAACGACAACGAAAATAAATCGCTGTCGTTTTTTTATTTCCTTTATCCTACTCAAAAAGCTAGGACTGGGCGAACGTAATAGTGGTTATTCTTATAGTAGTCGTTCGCATAACCATTACCGAAGTACAATGGCCAAGCTTTGTTACTAGAATACTCGGAAGATGACCAGTAATCACCACTTAACTCAACACCTCCGATTTTCTTTAAGGTTATATTTAACACATCTTTATTGCCATATATCGCATTTAATTCACCCATTGCCGGTAAGTACCAATCTCCGGCTTGAGTTCCCTCTGTCTTATAACTATTCACATATTCAAACGCCGGACAACTGTATCCGTTTGCAGAGCAATATTCCAGCACAATTTGCGTATTTTTCTTTCCTTGCCAATCTGCTGTTACCGCAGATGATGATGTTATATTACTCAGCCCTGGAACATCAAATTCTGTTGTTGACCAATATTCTCGAGCTTCCTCCAGCCCTATCGCCAGCTTATTGGTAACATCAAAGATAACACCAATCGGGGTTTTGGAAGCCACCACGTTGGTGTTACAACTCATATCCGAATATAAAATATCGCCGATTTTGCAGTTTGCCGTTGCTGCGTCTTTTTGAAGCTCGGTAACTTTTGTTTCCAAGGTGGTTATTTTGTTGGTAAGATTGGTTATCTGTGAGTTGATTGAGTTCACTTTGTTTATCGCGTCGCAGTTCCAATAATTCCCGAACGGACACTTTGTCCCACCCGAACAAGATGAGCTTGAAGAATATCCCAAACTTGAACAACTCGGGGTTTGGATACACGCAGCCTCAGCCGTTCCACTCAACAAAACCAACGCCGAACTCATTAATAAAATCTTTCTCATTTTCTCCTCCGTTATAATAATTAAACTTTTCTCTCTCTCTTGCCCTTATTCAAAAGCGCAGTAGTTGCAATAATCGGTGCAACCTGTTTTGCAGCCCGAAACGACATATAAATTTGAACATTCCTCAAACGTGCAGACTGTGCACGGCGGACATTCACTCTCTGTGCCCAAGTTCGGGCATTT
>CALXUE010000030.1 GCA_944391615.1 uncultured Alphaproteobacteria bacterium | reverse complement strand
CCTGTCTGTTCATTACCTTTACTTCAAAAGAATCTCTTGGTTCCTTTTCTTTAGAAAATATCACAGACTTCATATTTCTTCTTACCAAAATACCGTCTGCGTATCCCCTCATCTCATCTTATTTAACTTGTCTTTATAACCAGCCGAATTTTCTTTTTATTTTCTCGATTTCAACCTCATTTTGTTTTTAACTTTTTGTTAAGGTTTCAACCTGTCGGCGAGATGGTTTATATGACACTGGGAAGTGAAAGTCAACAACTTTTTTAAAAAAAATTCACTTTTTTTTCATCTTTTTCATAACATACTGATTTTTAAAGAATTATTTTTTAATTTTTTCTATCCACAAAACAAGCTCAGATAGTTAATTCGATTCTTTGCACTCAATGATTCGCTAGTTTTTCCCTAAATTGCAGATGTTTTGTTTCTGATTCTCACTCTAGAGTATGATTCGCCACACGCCACATATACATATAAAGATTCCATTTATCCGGCAACAACCAAATATTAACTCTTTCGCGCGCATAATCTAAAGATATAAATTATATCATCGATTCTTCTTGCAAGATAAATATAATTTAATATTATAGATAAGTTAGTAACAATTTTTAGGAGGCTAAAATAATAAAAGAAAACACCAATGCGCCAGTACGAGAGAGCGACGGACCGCGCATTAATGAAGAGATCAAAGCAAAAGAAGTACGTTTAATTGATGCCGAAGGTGAAAACAGAGGTATTGTCAGCATAAAAGAAGCACTTGAAATTGCTGATGAAGCCGGACTTGATTTGATTGAGATTTCACCTCAAGCCACTCCGCCGGTTTGCAAAGTTTTAGATTACGGCAAATATAAATATGAAGTTCAAAAAAGAAAGAACGAAGCCAAGAAGAATCAAAAAGTTGTTGAGATTAAGGAATTAAAGCTTCGTCCGATGATTGACACGCATGACTATGAAGTCAAAGTCAAACAAGCCAAAAAGTTTTTAAAAGAAGGCAACAAGGTTAAGTTTACCATGCGCTTTAAGGGCAGAGAGCTGAGTGCAAACGACATGGGGCGCAATGTTCTTGACCGCTTGTTGGAGGATTTAGAGGGCTTATGCAAACTCGATTCTGCCCCCAAACTTGAAGGCAAGCAGATGATGATGGTCATCTCACCGGAAAAATAATTAATAACAAAAAAAGGAGTCCTTAATCGGATTCCTTTTATTTAATAATAAGAAAGGCGCTGTGCAAAATAACACAACGCCTTTATAATTTTTTACATCAAAGGATGATGCCGATATTTTTATCAACATGTCCTCCAACACGAGCCCAATAAGTTCCAGAGAAGCTAAGCCACACAACTTCAGTAGCAACCTCTCCGTCTTTTTCGAGCATAGAATCATCATTTTGACAAAGAGCAACTTTTGCCAAAGAACAAACACCCAAAACCTTACGAGCTTCCTGAGCCGTCATAGGCACAGCCTTTTCGAACTTAGCGGCACGAATAACCGGTAAATTTTCATAAATACCTTTAACCGTGCTAACCGGGGCATAATCAGAATTTTTAGCCCAAACACCGCCACCGACAGACATCCATACACGTTCTTTTTCAAGAACAACGCCATCTTTTTTTTGCAGCATAACAGCGGTCAAAGAGCAAGGCCCCAAGGCTTTTTCAGCTTCTTTCGAACTCATACTTTTTTTCTCTTCAAAAGCTTCAAGAGCAATATTGTTGAGAACCAACTTAGAATAATCTTTCATAATACATAAATTTAATAATAAAAAACTGAGGCTAAATATAATATGATAAACAAAGAACGCAAGCAAAATTTTACACTAAATTAAAATCCCCCCGATATACTAATGAGCAATATTCGATTCTAACCCATCATTTTTTTCAGGGAAAAACATGAAAGAGATAAAAGACCTAAGCAAAGAAGAAGCCGCCAAAGAACTTGCATACATCGCTCAAGAAATGGCAAAATCCGACATAGCTTATTACCAAAAAGACAATCCATATCTAACCGACGCCGAATACGATTCGTTAAAAAGACGAAATGAGGAGATAGAGGCACGCTTTCCGGAATTAATCCGCAGCGATTCGCCTTCAAAAAAAATCGGTGCTCCCCTGCAAAGCGGCTTCAAAAAAGTTCCGCACCGCTTTCCGATGTTGTCATTGGGAGATGTTTTTTCCATTGAAGAGGTTGAAGACTTTGTACAAAGCGTAAAACGTTTTTTAAACAGCTCAAAGGACATTCAGTTTATCGCCGAACCCAAAATAGACGGCTTATCATTTTCCGCACGCTATGAAAAAGGCCGATTCGTTCAGGGCGCGACCCGAGGCGACGGCGTTTTAGGCGAAGACATAACGGAGAATATGAAAACCATAAAAGAATTACCGCAAACCTTATCTGGCAATTTTCCGGATGTTTTAGAAGTGCGCGGTGAAGTTTATATGAAAAAAACAGACTTTTTTGCACTCAATGCAAAATATGAGGCTGAGGGCAAAAAAACCTTTGCCAATCCGCGCAATGCCGCCGCCGGTTCACTAAGGCAACTGGACCCCAAAATAACGGCAGAGCGAAATTTGAGTATCTTTGCTTACACTTGGGGTGAAGTGTCAGAGCGCGTGTGGAATTCGCAGGCTGATTTTTTCAATCATCTCAAAGCTTGGGGCTTTCCGATAAACAACCTCAATCATATATGCAACAACGTGCAAGAAATAGATAAAAATTTCCAACACCTAATGGAAATAAGAGCCGACCTAAATTATGATATTGATGGCGTAGTATATAAAGTAAACGATATCGCCTTACAAGAAAGATTAGGCTTTTTAACCCGCACGCCGCGTTGGGCGATTGCCCACAAATTTCCGGCCGAACAAGCCATAACCAAGCTCACAGCGATTCGCATTCAGGTTGGCCGCACCGGCGCCCTCACCCCTGTGGCTGATTTAGAACCCATAAACGTCGGCGGCGTCATTGTATCCCACGCCACCTTGCATAATGAAGATGAGATAAAACGCAAAGACATCCGCGAGGGAGATTACGTCATTGTACAAAGAGCGGGCGATGTCATACCGCAAATTGTCGGCGTTTTGAAAGACAAACGCCCGCAAGACAGCAAAGAATTCATTTTTCCGACGACTTGCCCAATTTGCGGAGCCCACGCCATAAGGGAAGAAGATGAAGCAATTCGCCGTTGCACGGGCGGTTTGAGCTGCCCTGCACAAGCCAAGGAGCGGATTATTCACTTTGTATCCAAAGAAGCGTTTGACATAACCGGCTTAGGCGATTCCATAGTTGAAGACTTTTTCAATGAAGGCATTTTACATACGCCGGCCGATATTTTCACATTGGAAGAAAGAAACAAAGCCGATGACTTGTTTGCCGAGCAAAAAGGCAGTGTTTTGCATTTGGAACAACGAAGCGGCTGGGGCAAAAAATCAGTTGATAATTTGTTCAAAGCTATTCAGGCCAAACGCACGATTTCCATGCCGCGGTTTATTTATGCTTTGGGAATTTCCCAAGTCGGCGCGGCCACAGCATTGTTGTTAGCCAAAAACTATAATAATTTTAATCATTTTATGACCGAGATGCAAAACAAACAAACCGAATTGCTGGTTTCAATTGACGGCATTGGCGCCTCCATGGCCACCGACATTGTCGAGTTTTTCCAAGAGTCCCACAACATAAACATCATCAACGAACTTTTGCGTTATGTAAAAGTTGAAGATTATATTGATGATACGATAACCGATTCGCCGCTGTCAGGTAAAACAGTCGTTTTTACCGGCACTTTGGAAAAGATGACGCGCTCCGAGGCCAAAGCCAAAGCGCAAAAGCTTGGGGCCAAGGTTGCGGGTTCGGTCTCTGCCAAAACAGATTATGTCGTTATGGGCGCAGACGCAGGCTCTAAAGCAACCAAAGCCCAAGAACTCGGAATCAAGATATTATCAGAAAACGAGTTTTTAGAACTAATAAAATAAATTATTTCAAATTAACAAAAATGCGGAAATGCCCTTTCAAACACTTCCGCATTTTTATCTCCGCCCTCTAAAAAGCCAACACTGGGCGAATGTAAATGTTAGTGTAACCCTTATTGCCGTAGTCCACACTAATACTATAACCGAAGTACAATGGCCAAGCACTGTCAGAAGAATACTCGGAAGAAGACCAATAGTGATTTGAACTCAATTTTGTTCCCCCTATTTTCCCTAACGCAACATTTAACACACCCATATTACCATATATCGCATTCAACTCTCCTAAAGCAGGTAAGTACCAATCTCCGGCTAGCGTCCCCTCTGTCTTATAACTATTCACATATTCAAATGCCGGACAACTCTTCCCTTTTGTTTTACAATAGGCTAATATTGTACTTGTATTCTTTTTTCCATCCAAGTCTGTTATCGCTAATGCATTGTTTGTCATATTATCAACCCCCGGAACATCAAAATAATCTGGATATGACCAATATTGTTGAGATTGTTCCAACCCTATCGCTAATTTTCTGCTATGGTCAAATACAACACCAATTGGTGTTTTAGATGCTACATAATTTGAATTACACGTCATATCCGAATACAATATATCTCCGACCAAACAGTTGGCGGTTGAAACTTCTTTTTTGATTTCGGTGATTTGGGTTTCAAGTTCCGTAATCTTATTTGTTTGTTCTGAAATTTTGTTGGTTAACTCCGTAATCTGAGAGCTTAAATCGCTTGCGGTGCAGTTCCAAGCATTACCGAAGGGGCATTTTGTTCCGCCGGTGCAAGAAGTTGTACTTTCATACCCCAAAGATGAGCACGTCGGGGTTTGGATACAGGCCGCTTCGGCCACCCCACTCAACAAACCGCCAGCAACCAAAGCCGATGAATATAATAAAAACTTTCTCATTTTCTCCTCCTAAATAATAATTAAACTTTTTCTCTCTCTTACTGTTCAAACGCGCAGTAGTCGCAGTAATCGGTGCAGCCCGCGGCGCACCCCGTCACATAATATTTGTTCGAACATTCTTCATAAGTGCAGACCGAACACGGCGGACAAGCGTCATCCGTTCCGAGGTTCGGACAAGGCTTGCATGCGCTATACATCATATTTGTGCC
>CALXUE010000029.1 GCA_944391615.1 uncultured Alphaproteobacteria bacterium | reverse complement strand
TCGTTCGAGCACAAAAAAAGGAAGGTGCTTACGCAACCTTCCTTCCCTAAACTGGCGGGAGCGACGAGGCTCGAACTCGCGACCCCATGCGTGACAGGCATGTATTCTAACCAACTGAACTACGCCCCCAGCAAATTCGTTTTATCTTATAACCAATAAATTTTATATTTGCAAGCATTTTTTTTGATTTTTTTTAAAAATTATATTTTTCTTAATTAAATTAAGGCATTATCCTTTTTATACACATGACAAATTTATAGACTTCCTTTTCGAAGATTTTAATTCTATATTTTCTTCTGATTGTTTATTTATGGATTTTTTGAATATGCAGTTTAATAAGTCTACGTTGGATAAATATTTAAAAATCGCACGGGAATATATTAGTCGATATATATCTCCGCTTTTAAGTGCAACAAAAGCGATTCATCCCGTAGTGCGCAATAGAATGATGAATATTGCATATGCTGGCATTGTAGCGCTGGCTTTTGTGCTTTCTTTAATCAAAAATAATGATGTTAGCGCCTCTGTCTCCCCGAAAGACAAGCTGGATTATCTTATTTTGGAAAGTGCAATTGATTATGAAAGCGATTCTCCATCCGTGCAAGCAGCATCGGTTTACCCGCAATCATCTATTGAGAACATTCGCTCATTGACCGAAATGGTGCGTTATGAAGACACAATCAAAACCGTAGAACAAGATATTGTTCTGCAAAAAGGTGACACATTTATCAAACTTTTAACAGACTTAGGACTTTCTTACAATCAGGCCCATGAATTGTATTTGATTTTAAAACCTGTTTACAAGCCCGAATCCTTGCGTGCCGGCCAAGTACTGCATATCACCACCAAGGTAGACACGCAAAAAGATGAACTTATTTCCTTAGACAATATTTCATTTGAACCCAAAGTTGGCCAAAAGTTCATTATTGAAAAAGATGAGAATGAAACTTATCATGCCAAAGCCATCAAAGATGAGCTGATTCAAGAGATAAAATCAGCATCCGGCACTATTTCCGGCAACTTGTCAACATCCATGAATAATGCCGGTGTTCCGAATAAATTAGTTGCGGAGTTTATCAATATTTTTGCTTATTCGGTTGATTTCAGACGCGACATCAAAAAAGGCGACAGATTTGAAATTATATATGAAAATTATATCACAGAAGAAGGCAAAACAGTTAAGTCCGGCAATATTTTGTATGCAGCCTTACAGTTGCGCAAAGATAAAATAGCGCTATATCGCTTTAAGGACAAAAAAGGCAATGTCGATTTCTTTGATGAAAAAGGCTTTGCGATGAAAAAAACACTTTATCGCAAACCGCTGGCTTTTCAGGCTGCGCGAATATCCTCTCCGTTTGGCAAAAGAAAACACCCCATCAAAAAACGGTGGATTATTCACTGGGGCGTTGATTATGCCGCACCGAGAGGCACCAAGATTTATGCTGCCGGAGATGGCGTTGTTCAAGTTGCCAAATACAACGGCGGATATGGAAATTATGTAAAGATTCGCCATAATTCAGAATATTCTTCCGCCTATGGCCACATGAACAAAATAGCCTCAGGTATTCGTCCCGGCGTTCGCGTCAAACAAGGACAAGTGATTGGCTATGTGGGTTCAACCGGTTTGTCAACAGGCCCACACTTGCACTATGAGGTTGTGCGTAACGGCAAACGAGTTAATCCGTTGACAATTAAGGCCGCCGCGGGAGAAAATTTGAGTGGCAAAAACCTAAAAACCTTCAAGGCCAATGTTGCAGAACTGAAAAATACCTATAAAACATTCTTTGCACAGAATGACAAAAAGCAAAAGCTGGCCAAAAAATAATCAAATAGTTTTCCTTAAACAACAAAATATGTCCTGACCAAAACAGGACATATTTTTTTTCTACGAATAAAAAGATATAAGCATAAAACACATTTTAACCTGTACAATGATGAGATATTAAGATACACCTAATAAAAACAAAATTTACATTACAAAAAGAAGGTACCCCAAAAAAATGGCACAAGAAGAAAAAGAAAGTTTTTTCATAAGGTTTTTAAGCTTTTGCGTCAAAGCTCCAGTAACAATATTCTTTTTGTGCTTATTGGGATATTTTGCGTTCCAAACCTATATTTTGGGTAATTCTCCGTTTGTCAACAAAGTCATAATGCTTTGTTTGTTGCTTTTGTGGGGTATATGGTTTTTGGCTCGGCATATGATAAAAGTTTTAATAGTTCTTTGCGTTGTGGGTGCCATAGCATATGGATATTATACGCACACGCAGCAAAAAATAGAGGCTTGCGAACAATCAGGCGGTGAGTGGAACAAACAAACCCAAACCTGTGAGGAAAAAAAGAGCTTTTTTGATGAACTAAAAGAGATGTTTCAAAAATATTTTTCCTCAGATGAAAAATCAGCAGAAAAAAAATAAATAAAAAACTTTTTTTATAAGAATTTTAAGATTCTCTGTGACTATATAATAAAAGGAATAAAATAAAAAAACAGAGTCACAAAAAATGAATGAATTACCAGGGTTAATTAAAGATTTAGCTTTAATAAGTATTTATGCGGCGGTTGTGCTTTTGATATTCAAAAAAATCAAGCAACCAGTCGTCTTGGGATATATTTTGGCGGGAATGTTAGTTGGCCCGCAGATACCTTTTCTGCCCTCGATAACCGACACGGAAAATATTCATATTTGGGCAGATATCGGCGTTATCTTTTTGCTGTTTAGCTTAGGCTTAGAGTTTAGTTTTAAAAAAATTGTAAACGTTGGCAAATCAGCGTTAATCGCCGCCACATCAAACATTCTGTGTATGCTGTTTTTTGGTTATCAAGTTGGTTTGATTTTGGGGTGGAGTACAACGGATAGCTTATTTTTGGGCGGTATGATATCGATGTCTTCCACCACCATAATCATCAAAGCATTTGATGAACTAAACCTAAAAAAAGAAACTTTTACCGATATCGTATTTGGTATTTTGGTTGTCGAAGATGTTGTAGGAATTTTACTCTTAGTCTTACTGCCAACCATTGCGGAAGGTAAAAGTGTTGACGGCATAGGCCTAATATACAGCACCTTAAAGCTGGTGTTTTTCTTGGTTTTGTGGTTTATATCCGGAATATATTTAATACCTTCATTGCTGAAAAAGGTTCAAAAATTATTAAATGATGAGTTAATCTTGGTAATATCGATTGCTTTGTGTATGGGAATGGTTTTACTCGCCACAAAGTTTGGGTTTTCTTCAGCATTGGGCGCATTCATAATGGGCTCCATTTTGGCAGAAACGCCGATAGCAGAAAAAATCAGCAAAATCATATCACCGGTAAAAGACTTTTTCGGCGCTGTTTTCTTTGTATCGGTCGGGTTGATGGTCAATCCGGAAATGCTGATAGACCATGTAGGCCCGATAATTGCTATTACATTGGTAGTGATAATCGGTAACTTGTCAATCAACACCATCGGACTTTTATTATCAGGAAAACCGCTTGAAGTTGCCTTAAAATGTGGCTTTTCATTGGCACAAGTTGGCGAATTTGCGTTTATTATTGCCTCGCTGGGAATTAATTTAGGCGTTGTCAGTCCGCAGTTATACCCTATAATCGTTGCCGTATCGGTTATCACCACCTTTACCACACCGATGATGATAAAATTAAGCCGCCCGATATGTGACTTTGTGAGCAGTCATTTACCGGATAGATGGCGCTTATTCTTGAGTAAACACACCAGCAATCGGCCAACCCCGAATGTTGAAGAAAACTTATGGCGGGAGCTCTTTAAAAATTATATCATATCATTGGTGTTAACATCGGTTGTGCTGATAGCCATCATCAACATAAGCTTTTTCTTTGTACATGACTTTTTGAGTACGGTTTTGCCGGATAATGTTTCTGCATGGATAACGGCTGCAATATGTTTGATATGTATGGCGCCATTTTTGCGTAATTTAATGACGCCGGGAGAAAAGGTAAGAAAATTGTATGTTACCTTGTGGACCAGAAGCCGGAAGAACCGCTTCCCCTTGGCCTTTTTGTCAGGGATATGTATGGTTGTTGCGGCAATGTATGTTATGATAGTGTTGAACCATTTGGTCACCAAGAATATTTATATAACCTATGCGGTGGTTTTAGGTCTGCTGATTTGGGTTTATAAGTCACGTTTTTGGCTGCGTCATTATCATATGATAGAAGGACAGTTTTTGAAAAACCTGTATAACAAGGGCGAAGAACCGGAGCAACCGGAGCCGGCATCGGCCACAAAAGATAAAGATTTAGCCCAAGACAATTTAACGGAGAAGAACAATGAATCAGCTTAGTTCGCAGTTCGCAATAATAGACAAGATAAAAAACTTAGTCCGAAAAACCGGCAATATCTTTAAGGGCGATAAAACGGTCGGAATAACAGAGGCCATTGCCAGAAAAATCCAAAAAGGAGCCTATGAGGCGGCCCAAGTTGTTGACAAGGATAGCAAAACTCCGCCGTATAAGACGATAGCAGAGCAGCTGCAGTCAAAAGATGAGCAAATATACAAAGCCTCGGTTTATATGTTGCGCAATATCGCCATAAACGAAAAAAAGAATAGGGCGGAGATAATCCAAATTCTAGAAAAAAGCGCGGATAAGAAAAAGAAGATAGAAGATTTGTATGATTACACAATGCAAAAAATCAAAGAGATAAAAAACATAAAGAACTAACAAAATGGGGAGGCCTACCTCCCCATATTTTTGTTTAAATGATCCTAAAAAGCTAGGACTGGACGAACGTAATCGTTATAGAAGCCCTTAATGTGGTTGTACACGTTACCGTCACTGAATCTCAAAACCCACGCGTTGCTGGTTGAATACTCGGAAGAAGACCAATAGTAATCTGTCCCCAATTCTGTTGCGCCGATTTTTCCTAACGCTATATTCAATACATCCTTATTACCATATATAGCGCTTAATTCTCCAAAAGCAGGCAAGTACCAATCTCCAGCTATTGTTCCTTCTGTTTTATAGCTGTTCACATACTCAAACGCAGGACAACTCTTTCCATTCGCTTTACAATACTCCAACACTACCCTCGTATTGTTTTTACCTTGCCAATCCGCTGTCACTGTATCCCAAGAGGTTATATCACTCAACCCCGGAACATCAAAAGAATCATCCGTGGACCAATGTAGGCTAGTGGGTGATTCCTCCAGCCCTATCGCCAACTTATTCGCTCTATCAAACACAACTCCAATCGGTTTCTTGGACGCTATTACATTTGGATCACAACTCTTATCCGAATACAATATATCTCCGATTTTGCAGTTTGCCGTTGCGGCATCTTTTGATAGCTCATTAACTTTTGTTTCCAAGGTGGTTATTTTGTTGGTAAGATTGGTTATCTGTGAGTTGATTGAGTTCACTTTGTTTATCGCGTCGCAGTTCCAATAATTCCCGAACGGACACTTTGTCCCACCCGAACAAGATGAGCTTGAAGAATATCCCAAACTTGAACAACTCGGGGTTTGGATACACGCAGCCTCAGCCGTTCCACTCAACAAAACCAACGCCGAACTCATTAATAAAATCTTTCTCATTTTCTCCTCCGTTATAATAATTAAACTTTTCTCTCTCACCCTTATTCAGAAGCGCAATAGTTGCAATAATCAGTACAACCAACTTTGCATCCCGTCACGATGTATAAATTTGAACATTCCTCAAACGTGCAGACTGTGCACGGCGGACATTCACTCTCTGTGCCCAAGTTCGGGCATTTTTT
>CALXUE010000028.1 GCA_944391615.1 uncultured Alphaproteobacteria bacterium | reverse complement strand
CAGTCGCCGTTATTCAATATATTACCGGCACTCCGCCTTTTCAGGTGGAGGATTTATTGATACAAGGTGTTTTTGAGACACCGCCGGCTACCTCTAACCGGCAAATTCAATATAAACACAAAAAAAAGAGATTGCAAGACACAATCTCTTTTTCCAATTGTCTCTTTTTTTATAACATTAGTAATAATGCAATAATCAAAACACTGTAAAGGGCAAGCCCCAACCATGAGGATAAAGCAATTTTTATATCCGCGCCTGAGGGAATCGCATTTTCTATGATGATACTCTGTAATAAAATATACAGTCCATACCCCCAGATACTATATGGAATATATGGCAGCATATAGCGGTTCAGATAAAATGATAGCGGCAACAAAAGCAATGGAGCCATTGCCGTTGGAAAAGCATTGTAAAAACTAATGTTGCGGAAGGAAACACTTCCCATAACATAACCGCCCAAAAGACTCTTTTTGGGCAGCACAACAAAGTTTATCGGTTGGGCATTTAACACCCACCCCACCACAAAGTGCATCAGTTCATGCAAAAAAGTGCCTGCAAAATTAACCAATGCGCACAGCCACATATTGCCATAAACCGCATATTTGGCACGCATCAACATTATCACTGCCAATATGGTGTAAAAACGATTGTTGAAAAAGGCGCTTACGACTTCGGCGCTATTTAAATATTCCCACAAGTTTTGAAACGCACCCTCAATTGCTACAAACATTTATCAGCCTTTGCGCAAAACCGCCAGCCCCGCCAGATAAGTGTTTAACATCAACTTGCAGAGATTTTTTTTGTTTATCATCTTAAAATCATCTATAATATTTGTGGTTAAAAAAGAGCTTAATGCAAACAAACTCAGCCACATTACCTCACGCGCAACTTTTCTCTTCCGCGCATTGAGATGTTTGTATATCGAATCGAAAGATGGCTGCCAAAGTTGTATTAATCTCACTATCATTCCCTTATACCTTAACGGAAGTTCTTTAGTGTGCATATGATATTCATAAAGCATAAACCACAGGTTGGCATTGCTCAAAACAAAGCTGACAAAAACATCTATATAAGCATTAAGGTTATTATACGCCTTGCTTGAGGGGCGAACCTTTTTCATTAAACCATATAAATTACTTAAGGTTTGGATGTTAATTTCTGTTACCAGATTATCCATATTGGAAAATTGATTATATATTGTACCGACCGAGCACCCCGAAGCCTCCGACAATTTGCGTGCCGTTAAAAACTCTAAGCCCTTTGTTTCTACAATTTCTCTACCTGTGTCTATCAAATATTGGCGAATATTTTCTTTGCTGTCTGTCATGTTTATTTAATAAAAAATTTGTAATTTATACTTATAGTTATTATTTATATATCAATTAGATGTTGTGTTCAATTTTTTTATTTCGGGAGTTGGATAAATGTTTGGAAAATCTTTGTTGTTATTGGGAACTGCAGCTTGTTTGCTGAGCGGGGCTTATGCCTTTGCGCAAAACGATACGCAAAATTTTTATCAAGATTTGCTGCTCTCTCCCGAATTGGAAAAAAGTGATGCCGCCTCTGATGCTCAAGACTCTGCTGCTCAACTCTTGAACAAAAAAGTTAATGTTTCTGTTGAAAATCAAAACTCTTCTGAAGGTGAAAACGCTGCTGTAAAAGTACAGACAAGGCAACAGATGTTTACGCAACTTTCTCAAGCTTATGGCCAAGCTCCCGAAGGTTTGATTTGGGGGATTAGTGCCGAAGATATTGAAAAACTCGGCGTGTCTCTTACACCTACAGAGGTTAAAGACTACCCGCATGCCTACATAGCGCAAAATGTGCCTACCCCGATTAAAGATTTTAGCAAAACAACGCTCTTTTTCGGTGATGAAAATAAGCTATTCAGAATCTTAATGGCGAGCGATTTTATCTCCGATGATACGCCCAATGCTACTAAGACCCTGAAACTCTATAACAAATACTATAATCTCTTGAAGCAGAAATATAAAAATGCCCAGCAATTTTTTACACCCAATGCCTCTGATGTTGATGTAACCCCCAATCAAAATACCGAAATTAATCCGCAAGACTATCCTGACTTGCTTAAAAACTTGTTAAGCGGAAACGCTGATTTGTATGCTACTTTTGAAGGGGATGGTATCGGTGCCGCTTTAGCCGTTAATGTTGATGGTAACAGTCAAACTTATATTACCATCGATTACAGAAATTTAAAGATTCTTAAGGAAAATGAGTTAAACCTATTACAAGCTTTATAATATTTATTTGTTTTTGAAAAAGGACTGTTTAATTATGAAAAAAGTTGCATTTTGTGCTGTTTCTGGCAACGGAATGAGTCCGCTTGCCCAAATTTTGGTTAAAAGAGGTTATGATGTTCGGGGGAGCGATATTAGTTTTGATGCCGGAAGAGACCATGCGAATCTAAAAGCTATCAAAGCTGCCGGAATTAAAGTTTTTCCGCAAGATGGGTCGATGATTGAGGATGATTTGGACTTTTTATGTGTATCCTCTGCCATTATGGAAGATAATCCTGATATTAAAGCTGCGCAAAATAAGGGAATCAAAATTATTAAACGCTCCGAACTTTTGGCTCAGGTTTTTCATGAATATAAATATAACATTGCCGTTGGTGGAACAGCCGGAAAAACGACAACAACCGCTATGATTGGTTATATTCTTGATAAACTTGGCAAAAAGCCTTGTATGATTGACGGCGGCATGCTCAAAAATTATGACAATCCAAACTTGTTGCCAAACTATATTTATAATGAAGGTGATATTTGTGTGGCCGAGGCTGATGAAAGTGACGGCTCTATTCGCTCTTATCATCCGTATGTGGCTTTGGTGAACAATATTTCTCATGACCATGTGGAAATTCCGACTTTGGTGGAATATTTCAGCGATTTTGCAGCTCATGCCCGCCATGCTTTGGTGGTGAATGGTGATTGCCCGCTTGCTTCCAAGCTCTCTCACAAAAACAAATTTGTTTTCTCGGTTTTAGACCCAAATGCAGACTTGTTCGCCTCAAACATTAAAACCGAAGATTATGGCGTCAGCTATCAAATTGAAGGCAAAAAATTTAAGCTCAACATTATCGGTAAGTTTAATGTTTCAAACGCTTTAGCAGCTATTGCCTGCTGTATGATGATTGGCGTGGACAAGTTTGAGGCGGCCAAGGCTTTGGAAGGTTTTATCGGCATTAAACGCCGCTTGGATGTTGTCGGTACATCTTTCAACGGGATTACCGTCATTGATGATTTTGCCCACAATGCCAGCAAGATTGAAGCCTCGCTTAAAGCTATTAAAGAGCACAAAGGACGGTTGATTGTGATGTATCAATCGCACAAACCTTTTTCTGCTCGCACAACCGGCGAAGAAGACGGAGTGGTCTTCGGCAAAACTCTTAGCAAAGATGATATTTTGCTTATGCCCGAAATTTATATGCGCGATCCGGTTAAAGATGCTGATATCTCTGCTGCAGACCTTGTTCGTTATGCGCAAAACAATGGTGTCAATGCTCTGTTTTTAGAAACAAAAGACAAGGTTAAACAATATATTATCGACCATGCGCAAACGGGTGATAGAATCGTGATTATGGGCGCGCGCGATAATTCTCTTCCGGATTTTTGCAAGCAAATTTTGAAAGAGTTGGATGAAAAACCTTTGGCTGCTAATTTTTAAGGAGCAGGAAAACAAATGTATTATCCGCTACATAAAGGTGATAAAATAGGATTGGTTTCACCCTCACGCTATGTGACTGAACAAGAAATAAGCAAAGGTGTGGAATATTTGCGTTCGCTCGGATTTAATCCCGTAATGGGCAAAAACGCGTTTAAGTCTTTTCGGTTTATGGCGGGAACGCCTGAAGAACGCGCCTCAGATATTATGGGATTTTTCCTTGACCCCGAAATTAAGGCGATTTTTGCAACTTCAGGCGGCGACGGAAGCCAATATATTTTGCCCTTATTAGATTTTGAAAAAATAAAGCAAAATCCAAAGCCACTGTGGGGCTTTAGCGACACAACCGCTTTGCAAAACGCTTTGGTGGAAAAATGCGGCTTGATTTGTCCTTATGGCTTGACGCTGAATTATGACTTTCGCTCAGGTGTGATTAACCCAATGCTTAGCGAAAGTGTGTCAAATATGATTTTTGGCAATGAATTTTGCTATGCCTACGGGCAATCTGTTATTCAAGGGACGGCGGAAGGAAAACTTGTCGGCGGATGTTTGAGCTTATTGCGCAATTTGTGCGGAACACCTTATTTTCCTTCTCTTGACGGAGCAATTTTGCTGGTTGAAGATGAGCAGGAAACAACCTACAAACTTGATTTGATGCTGCAACAAATTTCACAATGCAAGGATTTTGACAAACTCAAAGGGATTATTTTCGGGCGCTTCTTTGAATGCACCATTCGACGTGAAAGCGACGGAACGATTGATGATGTTATTGCTTATTTTGCAAAACAACTCTCTATTCCGGTGATTAAAGATTTTCCGATGGGGCATGAATTTAAGCGTGTTATGCTGCCTTTGGGTGCAAATGTTAAAATCACAAGCACAGCTCAAGGCTGTGAAGTTTGCTCCCTATAAAAAATTTAATAAAAAAACAGAGAAACGTTTCGCAACGGTTCTCTGCTCTTGTTTAACCAAAATAAACAATCTAATGTCTTGAGCGCTAAAGAAATAGAGATTTATACTCAAGAATTAGAATCATAGATGATACTATGACTAAAGCTTTTGGGAAGGACATTTCACAACGTGTTAATCTCCCCGGAATTATGGCTTAACAAAGTAATTCGTTTGAATAAACGCATTTACTAAGTTTATTAAAGAAGAGGCGTTTCACAACGACTTGACTTTAACTTCTTTAGAGAAATCATCGCTATGACCACTCTAAAAAATAAAATAAAAATTTAAAAATAATAAGCTAATGGTTTTATATAAATGCTTTTTCTTTATTTTGTCAACAAAAAATTTTTTAGGTCTTTTATTTTTTGTTTTTTTATGCTAGAAGTTCTTTATGTTTTGACTTTCTGAAAGGGATTTTGATGTCTAAAGTTATTACAATGATTCCGGTGCGTATGGCCTCTACCCGCTTGCCTAACAAGCCTTTGCTTGATGTGAACGGCAAAAGTGTTTTGCAGCGCGTGTATGAAAATGTTAAAGCTGTTGTGCCGGGAGATATTGTTATTGCCGCCGGTGACCAAATTTTGGTTGATGAAGCAAAAAAATTTGGTGCAACCGCTATTTTGACTGACCCTAAACTTCCCAGCGGAACGGATCGTATTGCCGCTGCTTTGCAACAAATAGACCCCGACGGTTCGAAGTATGACATTGTTGTCGATTTTCAAGGCGACGGCTTGAACGTTGACCCGAAAGTTAATCTCGGCTTGATTGAAATGATTGAACGGACAAACTGCGATATGGCAACCTGTGGTATGATTTTCAAAAATGAAAAAGATATTCACGACCCGACAATGGTTAAAATATGTATGGGCTTGCGTGAAGGCGAAACAGAAGGCAGATGTTTGTATTTTACACGCGCGGCCGCTCCTTATATCCGCAATCCGGAAAAATGTAAAAATCATGACTATTATCATCATATCGGAATTTATGTTTTTAAGGCGGAATCGCTGAAAAAAATTGTTTCTCTCCCTGTGGGGGTGTTGGAAGAAAAAGAATCTCTTGAGCAACTTCGCGCACTTGAAAACGGCATGACTATCCGCGCCAAAATTATTGATAATATGAAGTTGGTCGATGAGGCTCCGGCTGATATTAATACACCGGAAGAATATGCCGAGGCCTGCAAGTGGATTAAGTAAATTTTCTGGCTTAAAATTTAGCTACGCCTGAGTTTTACTCGGGCGTTTTTTTTGTAAAAAAAAATTGCCTAAACCCTTGTCAATCCTTGAAAATTTCTATTTACAGACTTTTTTCCTTG
>CALXUE010000027.1 GCA_944391615.1 uncultured Alphaproteobacteria bacterium | reverse complement strand
TTATTTCTACTTTGGTGTTTTGATTATGATATTTTTTTTTAATTTTTACTCTCTGCCCCATACTTTGACGATGAACCAGTCTATATCATCTTTTGTCATGATAACCGCCTTGTCTGAAAGCTTTTGGGATTGGGAGGTTGATTGTGTTTTGAAAACAACAAAACCTATCAGTAATGCTCCTGCCAGTATGGTATAGGTATATTTCATTGTGCAACATCCGTTGTTTTTTGTGATTTGCTTATTTTATATAATATTTATTTTGCTAAAAACATCTTTGAAAGGCAAAAAAAAGACCTTAACATCTGTTTGTTAAGGTCTTGGAACTGGTGGAGGTAAGCGGGATCGAACCGCTGACCTCTTGCATGCCATGCAAGCGCTCTCCCAGCTGAGCTATACCCCCAATGTCTTTTGAGAATATAATTAAACAAATTTCACTTGTCAAATAAAAATTTTTGTTTTTTTAAGAATCTTCTTTGTTAAACTTTTTGAAACCGGAAAAACACCCCTGTGCCCATGCCATTAAAACCTTTGTTTCTTCAACCGAGGGTGAATTTGTTTCAGCAACGGCCTTAAACCCTAAGTTTTGAAAAAATCTGAGCGCGGCAATATTTTTTATTAAAATATGTATCATCAAATGTGCTCTGTTTCTGCGAACATAGCGCAAGAGTTTGGTGGCTATCTTTTGGCGCTTAAAATTACTATCCACGACCAAAAAGGAAACAATGTGTGGCGCCTCTAGGCCTATGACTCCTTTAATTTGCCTTTTATCCTCAAATACAAAAATTTGATTTGTGTTTTCAAGCTTAACAAACGGAACCGTTATCTTATTGGCAGAGCAAAGTTGGATTATTTTTTGATAATCCGGTAATGTGGCTTTTCTTATCATCAAATACCTCAAATTCTGTGATGAAGGAATGGTAGCCTATTTTTATTAAAGAAGACTAAATTTTGAAAAATAAATTGACCACAAAACAAAAGGCAGTTTTTTTCTCCTGCCTTTTGTTTTTTTAAATATCCAAGTCGTCAACAAATTTGGCGCGTTCGATGATGAACTTAAAGCGGGTTTCCGGATTTTTACCCATCAATCTTTCAACCTGACGGCGGGTTTCAAAGGCTTCTTCCTTGCCTTCCTCCGTTGCCGTGTTTGGCAAAACCACTCTCAGCAACATACGATTTTTCTTGTCCATGGTGGTTTCTTTTAGTTGTTGCGGACTCATCTCGCCCAAACCTTTGAATCGGCTAATATCGGGCTTGATGTTGCCTTTAACGACCTTGGCTAAAATCTTGTCTTTTTCATCATCATCCAGCGCGTAATAATTTTTGCCGCCGGCCACGATTTTATACAACGGTGGTGTGGCGATATATAAATGCCCGTTTTCAATCAACTTCGGCATTTGTTGGTAGAAGAAGGTCATCAACAGCGAGGCGATATGCGCACCATCCACATCCGCATCGGTCATGATGATGATTTTTTCATAACGCAAGTTGTCTTCAACATAATTTTCTTTAATGCCGCAGCCCAAAGCCTCTATCATATCTTTGATTTCTTGGTTTTGGGTGATTTTATCCAAAGATGCGCTGGCAACGTTCAGAATCTTTCCTCTCAATGGCAAAATCGCTTGTGTTACGCGGTCGCGACCCATTTTGGCAGAGCCGCCTGCGGAATCTCCCTCAACGATAAAAATCTCGGTGTTTTCAGCCGCTGCCTGCGAGCAATCAGCCAATTTTCCGGGGAGGCGGAGCTTTTTGGTCGGGGTTTTGCGGTTTTGGATTTTTTCTTCTTTTTTCTTTTTGCGCGCTTCGGCTCTATCAATCACATATTCAAGCAAAGCTGAGGCGTTTTCAACATCAGATGTCAGCCAGTGGTCAAAAGAATCTTTTACCGCCTGCTCAACCAAGCGTATCGCTTTAGACGAGGTTAATTTGTCTTTAGTCTGCCCCTGAAACTGTGGATCGCGAATGAAGACTGAAAGCATTATGCAAGCGTTGCTCAAAAAGTCTTCGGCTGTAATCCCCGCCGCCTTTTTGACATTGGCCATCTCGCCATATTCTTTCAAACCTCTTACCAACGCAGTTTTGAAGCCGAGCTCGTGCGTACCGCCCTGCGGAGTTATAACCGTGTTGCAATAAGAATGGCAAAAGCCGTTTTCATCTTCCGGCCAGGTTATTGCCCACTCCACGCGTCCTTCGTCATTCGCCAAATCAGCCTCGCCGAAAAACATCGTGCGGTTGATGGTAGTTCTGTCACCGATTTGGTAGTTCAAAAAGTCTTTCAAACCATTTGGAAAATGGAGTTCAGCCTCCCTTGGGGTCGGGTCGTCATCACTCAAAAGTTCGGGAGCGCATTTCCATAAAATCTTTATTCCCTTAAACAAAAAGGCTTTTGACCGCGCCATACGATAAATGCGGTTGGGCATAAACGAACGGGAGCCAAAAATCTCGGCATCGGGATGGAAAGTGATGGATGTTCCGCGACGGTTGGGTGCATTTCCCACCAGCTCAAGCGGGGTCATTGGTTTGCCCTTAGAATATTCTTGGCGATAAAGTTTTTTATCCCGCGCGATTTCTACCACCAACTTGTCAGACAAAGCATTCACCACCGACAAGCCTACGCCATGCAAACCGCCGGAAACCTTATAAGCGCCACCGCCGAACTTGCCGCCGGAGTGCAAAACCGTCATAATAACCTCTAGTGCAGATTTATTAGGATATTTGGGGTGTGGGTCAACCGGAATACCACGGCCGTTATCAGCAATGGTAACTGACAAATCAGCGTTAACACTCACATCAATATGATTGGCATAACCGGCAACAGCCTCATCCATTGAGTTATCCAAAATCTCGGCAACCAAGTGGTGCAATGCGGTTTCATCCGTGCCGCCGATATACATTCCGGGGCGGTGGCGAACCGGCTCTAATCCTTCCAAAACTTCAATATCTTGTGCCGAATAAGTGGTTTTTACTGGTGCTGTTGATTCAAATAAATCTGACATTTTTTTCCTTTAATCTTTTTCAAAACTTGAGGGCAATTTAGCCCAAAACCCTTTATTTTTCAAGCATTAAAAGCGATTTTGAAACAATTTTTTTTGGAGGATTAATTTATTGACAAAATTTTCGATATATGTTAAAGCTCAATCAATGTCTAATTATTAAAATATTATAATTATGAAAAAAGAAATTATCTTTGGGATTATACTTTTTGTGGTGTCAACGTTTCTTGTCGCTTTTCACCCTGCGGCAAATTTCAATCTAATGATTCTTGTCGCCGTATTATCGCTTGTGCTTTGGCTATGCGGCTATGTTTTTGAACGTGGTATGGCTCTGGATCCATGGAGCGAAAGCCCTGTTCCCAAACAACAGAAGTGGATTGCAAGTCTTATATTTTATTGCTTGAACATATGCCTTTCGCTTTATGTTGATTTGGGTTATTGGTTTGCTGCGATAGGCGCGGTTATCATCATTGGCGGTTTTCCCGATGACAAGAAACTTCCGACGCGACAGGAATGGTTCAGAATCTTCGAAATTGCAATAATTTTTGCGATTGTTGCATTTCTTATAATTTTTTTGTTCCAATTTATTACTTTTTTGCCTGCATAATGCAGGCATTTTTTGTATCTTGCTCTTGACGTTTTTGTCTATTTGTGACATAATGGATTTAAAATAAATTATTCTACATATTATGAAAAAATATAAAATCTTGCTCCCAGGTTTTTGGATGACTGTAGGAGCGTTAGGAATTGCGGCAGTTGCCGCTGTGTTTCAGTTTTCGTTTCAAAACTTTTTCTTTGTAACGGCAACGAGTGCTATTATGTACCTTCTTGGTGCCTATATCGAAAAACAAGATGGGCGCAAAAAGCCCAATAGTGAAATCGTAAAATACAAATTATTTTTGCAAAGCTTTGCTGCAGGAATAATTTGTGCGGCGATTGGGTGCTTTCCCAAAACTTTTATTGGGATTTGCGTCCTGCTCTATGCCGGTGGAATATTTGACACCTATGCCAAGAAGCAACGCGACAAGTACAGAGAACACTTTGTACTTATTGGGTTTGTATTTGGTGCGGCTTTGATTATGTTCTGGCTGGCAACCTATAAAAATTGGACTGATTTGAAACTTCGCAACGAAAATTGCGGAGTTTTTTTGTTTTTATAGCAAAAAAAGCTTGCGTTTTTAGATAATTAAGTGTAAAACCCTATTTGCCAAAGCAAGGGTGCTCTGGTGTTGTGGATAGGGGCGAATAACTGTTCCTGTTCGGATGGGTGAAGAAATGTTCTTGCTCGGGTGGGCGGATAAATGTTCTTGCTCGGGTGGGCGGATAAATGTTCTTGCTCGGGTGGGCGGATAAATGTTCCTATTGCAACTTTAATTAATTACACACGCAGGCAAGGCGGCACTGTTTTTTTTATTAAACATGTGGTCGCTCCGGTGCTTTAATCATAAAGCCAAATGTCTGCGGAGGAATAACCGGAAAAGGATATTTTAATATGGCACTTCCTACTTTTACTTTGCGTCAGCTCATTGAAGCAGGCGTTCATTTTGGTCACCATGCTCGTCGTTGGAACCCACAAATGGCTCCTTATATTTACGGCAAAAAAGACAATATTCACATTATTGACTTGCGTCAAACATACCCGATGCTCTATCAGGCTTTGGCTACAGCTCGTGATGTTGCCGCTAATGGTGGTCGTGTGCTGTTTGTCGGAACTAAACGTCAGGCTCAAGACATTGTTAAAGAAAATGCTGAGCGCTGCGGTCAGTTCTATGTTAACTATCGCTGGTTGGGCGGTATGTTGACTAACTGGAAAACCGTTCATAAATCTATTGCTCGTTTGGTTAAACTGAACGAAATGGAAGAAAAAAACGCTTATGACGGTTATACCAAAAAAGAAATGCTTAATCTTAAAAAAGAAAGAGAAAAACTTTCTCAAGAATTGAGCGGTATCATGAATATGGGCGGACAACCTGATTTGTTGTTCGTGATTGATACTCCGAAAGAGGCTCTTGCTGTTAAAGAAGCTAAAAAATTGGGTATTCCTGTTATCGGTATTACCGATACAAATGCTAACCCGAATGATGTTGACTTGCCGGTTCCGGGCAATGATGATGCTATTCGCGCTATTCAACTCTACTGCGAATTGATGTCTTCTGCCATTATCGACGGTATGCAAGCAGAAATCGCTTCTCAGGGCTTGAAGGTTGAAGAAATGGTTGAAGGTGCAGATGCTGCCAATGCCGATGCTAAACCTGCTAAAAAAAGAGCTCCTCGTAAAGCTAAAGCTGATAAAGAATCAGCCGCAGAATAATCTCTAAAGATTATCTTGCTCTAGTTTATTTTGACCGCAGCGAGATATCCCTCTCTTAAATTTGAGGTGTTTCGCTGCGGTTCTTAAAAAAATAAGTTCAGTTTTTAATTTCTTAAAATAGGAAAATTCAAAATGACAGATATTACCGCCGCTATGGTTAAAGAATTGAGAGAATCTACCGGTGCCGGAATGCTTGACTGTAAAAAAGCTCTTACCGAGGCTGCCGGCGACATGGAAAAAGCCGTTGATTGGTTACGTAAAAAAGGTTTGGCTTCTGCCGCTAAAAAGGCTAGCCGTGTGGCCGCTGAAGGTTTGGTTGCCGTTACTGTGGATGGTAACAAAGGTGCCATCGTTGAGGTTAACTCCGAAACCGACTTCGTTGCTAAAAATGAAATTTTCCAAGAATATGTTGAAGATGCCGCTAAAGTCGCTTTGGCTAATGATGGCGATGTTGAGGCTATGAAAGCTGCCGTTTGCGCTAAAGTCGGCAAACCTTTTGGTGAACGCTTGACTGACTTGATTGCCAAAATCGGTGAAAATATGAATTTGCGCCGCGCTAAAACTCTGGAAGTTAAGGACGGTGTTGTTGCTTCTTATATCCATTCAGCTACTCGTCCGGGACTTGGCAGAATTGGCGTTTTGGTCGCTTTGGAATCTCCGGCAGACAAAGAAAAATTGCGTGAACTCGGCAAGCATATTGCTATGCATATCGCTGCTTCTAATCCTTTGTTCCACACAATTGCCGATGTTGATCCTGCTGCCGTTGAACACGAAAAATCTATTTATACCGAACAAGCTAAAGCTTCCGGTAAACCTGAAAATATTATTGAAAAAATGGTTGAAGGCCGTATTCGTAAATATTACGATGAAGTTGTTTTGGAAGAACAAGCTTATATTATGGATCCGGATAAGAAGGTTAAGCAAATTATTGCCGATGCCGAAAAAGAGCTTGGCGCTCCGATTAAAATGACCGGCTATGTTTGCTTCAAACTCGGTGAAGGTTTGCAAAAGAAAAATGAAGACTTTGCCGCTGAAGTTGCTGCTCAGTTGCATAAGTAATTTTTCTATAAACTTTGTGTTTTACCGCTTTTCCTCAGGAAAGGCGGTTTTTTTTATTTTATAAATTCTATTAGGGTTATTTCGGGTGGACAGAAAAAACGCATCGGTAATATACTGGTACCAATTCCTCGACTGACAATCAAGGTATGGTTATTTTCTTCAATTTTGCCATATGCATAACGACGCCCAAATTTGGATGAGGTTAAAATTGGACCATAAAAAGGAATGTTGATTTGTCCGCCGTGGGTGTGTCCGGCTAACGTTAAAAATACCTGTTCAGGCACTTTGGGAAAAATATCCGGATTATGCGAGAGTAATATAACTGGCTCTTGCGTGTTGTTTAAGGCCTCAAAAAGGTTGGGCGCACGCGTGGTGGCATCTTCAACTCCTGCTAAATACAAATCTTGGTAAGGATTGGGAATTAAAATATTTTGATTGTTCAAAACTTTGATACCATTTTGTTCAAGAGCTTGTGCAACATTTTGTCCGCCATACCACCAATCATGATTGCCCAGAACGGCATATATACCATATTTGGCTTTGAGGTTTCCCAGATTTTTTGCTATTTTATTTATATCCATAGAAGATTCAAGTTTATGGCCTTTAACAAAATCTCCGCCAAGCAAAATGATGTCCGGTTTTTGTTCATTAACTTTGGAGACAACTTCTTCGAGCCATTTTTGTTGGCGGGGATTGATGTGCAAATCACTGACTAAGGCTATTTTTAAGCCGGAGAGAGATGGCTTTTTAACCTGATAAGTTTTAATCTTAAGCCTATAAGGTTCAACAAATACAGCCCATATAAAAGACAATATGCCTAAAATAAAGATAGTCCAAAGCAAGTGTTTCATGATTATTTCCTTTTTTTATCTGGGTTAGAATAGTCAATTATAAAAAGCTTGGCAAGGGGAATAAAAATGTCGTTTAGTAAAAAATTTTTGTTGCAAATGGCAGGATAATAATGTAGTTTACATTTCGATATGGATAGATGGCCGAGTGGTCGAAGGCGCACGATTGGAAATCGTGTGTACGTCTAAAGCGTACCGTGGGTTCGAATCCCACTCTATCCGCCATTTACAAGAAAGCTCTGCCTTGTGCAGGGTTTTGTGGTTCATCGTCAAAGTATGGGGCAGAGAGTAAAAATTAAAAAAAATATCATAATCAAAACACCAAAGTAGAAATAAA
>CALXUE010000026.1 GCA_944391615.1 uncultured Alphaproteobacteria bacterium | reverse complement strand
AAATTTGAACATTCCTCAAACGTGCAGACTGTGCACGGCGGACATTCACTCTCTGTGCCCAAGTTCGGGCATTTTTTACATTCCGAACACTTGACCTGATTTCCGCTTTGGCAGGTTGAAGCCCCATTATCACAACCTAAAGTTCCGCAATCCAAAAATCCGGAACAATCTTTTTCTTTCACTCTGTATTTTTTGATTGCCGTGGTATTGTTGCCGTTGCATTGCACGCAAGGTTCACCAACCGCCTCATATCCATCGGGGATTGAACCTAATGTATATTGATATTCTGCTCCACACGTGTCTTGACAACATTCCGCATACAAATCATCACCGCAGACTTTACCCACACCTTTGTATGGGGATTTACACGTTTTATAATCACTTGGACAATCGGGAATACATTTGGCATAGTAGCCATCCGCATACATACATTCTCCATCACCTTTATATCCATCTGGACAGTTGGTGACGGTATAACCTTCTTTGATGCAATCTTCAGGGCCTTTCTTGTCATATTCCTCTAGGTTGTCGTCAGCTCCGCCGCCGGCCCCACCGTGATTGCCGATATCCGAACTTACAAAGTCCAAGCCGGCGCAATCGCCCGTATCCATAATCCAGCAGACTTGGGCTACCTTAACCAAAGATTTTTGATTTTTTGAAACTTGCTGTGGAGATAAATTGGGCTTGAGCAATAAATGTGTGTGAAGTGTGTTGAAAGGTATAACATCACTCAAGCCATATAACCTCAAAGAACTATCTGCACTTGCCGAACTTATGCCACTGCACAAACCGACAAAAGTCACTGACACCAACAAAAAACGAGTCTTCATGATAATAATCCTCAAAAATTACTTTATCTCCACGACTCGTATTATACCACAAGGAAAAAAGTCTGTAAATAGAAATTTTCAAGGATTGACAAGGGTTTAGGCAATCACTTTGCGCAAAAAAATAGAGGTGGAAATCCACCTCTCTAACTATGCAAACAAAAAATTCACATTAAACTTATAAATACTTAATGCAGTAAAACCCGCCGATAAGCAAAACCAAAAACAAAACAGAGAGCAAGCCTAGGTTTTTCTCAATAAAAACCTTCATCGGCGCCCCATATTTTTTAAGCAGCCACGCCACCAAAAAGAAGCGAATACCGCGAGCCAAAACCGAGGCCAAACCAAACACCCAAATATTTAAGCCAACCACACCACTGGCAATGGTAATAACCTTATACGGAAAAGGCGTGATACCGGCACCAAACACAATCCAAGCCCCCCATTCATGATAATACCCCTGAAATACTTCAAACTGATGCATATAACCATAAAATTCCAAAATCGGTTTTGCAATCAAATCATAACCAAAGACGCCGACAGCATAACCAAAATACCCGCCCAACACACTTGCAATCATCGCAAGAGCGGCAATTTTCCACGCTTTTTGAGGCATAGCCAACACCATTGGAATAAGCATGATATCAGGCGGAATAGGAAAGAAAGAACTCTCCGTAAAAGCCACCACAGCCAAAAAATACATAGCATGCTGACTTTCTGACATCCTAAGCATCCAATCATAAACAGCTTGCACCCAACCTCTAAAATAATCACTAATCCGTTTAAGCAACATTTAATCCTCCCTACGTTGAGCAAAATAAGACTGATAAGTATTTTCCAAAAGCATAGCCACAGTCATCGGCCCCACGCCCCCCGGCACGGGAGAAATATAAGAGCATAAGGGCGCAACATTTTCAAAATCAACATCACCGCAAAGCTTGCCGTCAACACGGTTAATCCCGACATCAATCACAATTGCGCCTTTCTTAACCCATTCTTTTTTAACAAGCTTCGGAGCACCGCAAGCCGCCACAACAATATCTGCCGTTTTAACAACATGAGGCAGATTCAAAGTTTTGGTATGTGTCACCGTCACCGTGCAATCATGATTAAGCAACAAAGCGGCCAAAGGACGACCCACTATTTTTGACCTGCCGATAATCACAGCATGTTTTCCGGCCAAATTAACCCCCGTTGCTTGCAAAAGACGTAAAACGCCTTTAGGTGTAGCCGCAATGATACCCTTACCCAAATTCAAACACAAAAGCCCCATATTATGGATTCCAAAACCATCAACATCCTTCAACGGAGAAATCTGCGTCAAGACTTTATCCAAACTAATTTGCGGCGGCAAAGGCTGCTGTACAATAATTCCGGTAATATGTTTGTTTTTATTGAGTGTGTTGATTTCTTGGCACAAAGTTTTTTCATCAACCGCAGCGTCAAACGTCAACAACTTTGTTTCAATTCCGACTTTTTCAGCCGCCTTAATTTTGTTTCGCACATAAATTTTGCTGGATTCGTCATTTCCAACCAAAACAATAGCCAAGCAAGGTTTTGCGTGCGTTAATTCGATTTCGGATTTAAGTGTTTCCAAAATTTCATCAGCAATTTTTTTTCCGTCAATCAGTTGCAAACCATCAATCTCCCAAAGAGGTTAAAGCTTTTTTTAGTTTATCCGAAACATCAGTTTCGATTTCAATTTTTTTATATCGGTCCGTTTCGCCGTAGATAATATTAAAGGCAGATTTTGGTAATTTCAAGAGCGAAGAAAGATATGCAATAAGTTCTTTGTTAGCTTTACCTTTTTCAGGCACCGCCACCACACTTATCTTCAAAAAGCACCCTCCGTCGGCATCAACAAACACCCCGCCGACTTTTTGGCAAGACGCACTAGGTGTAAGGCGCACGTTTAACACAAGCTTACCGTTTTTCTCCATCCAAAACACTTGCGTTAAGCTCCCAAAATCAGAGCAGCTTTATCGACCAAAGTCCCCAAGATAAGCAAAATTACAAACAAAATTAGCGGAGAAAAATCAATTTGCCTAACGGGTGGAATTTTCTGTCTGATAACAGCATAGACCGGATGCGTCACCTTTTCAAAAAAGAGCATAATTCTTTGCGTTAAGCGTGTATGTAATTTTAATATATTGAGATGAATAAGCCAACTCAAAATAACCTCAATCACCACAATATCCAAATACACATCAATCAATAAAGATATGACATAAAATAAAGGCTGTACCATAAAAAACATAATTCATAAGCTCCAAAATTAATCAAGTTCCAAACCACGCATCTGCTGTAACTGCTTGAGCTGTAAATACCTATTCATATCAATAGGTTGTGGGCGTGATTGCGGTTCTTTATGTGGCGTTTCCACAATGCGTCCGGACAAAACAGCCAAGCGATTATAAACATCTTCTTTAGTCTGTTCTTTCTGCTCTGCCCGCTGGATAAACAAATTTTCTGCATACCCTTCCTGAACTTGCGAATAAACATGAGAGTTTTCTTCCAAAGAGTTTTCCAAATAATCTTCCGGCACATAAGCATCCGCATAAATATTATACGCACGTTTTTGTTCATCAGAAATACGAGTGACACCTTGAGCCATTTCCTCTCCTAAACGTGCCACCAAACCGACATAAACCAATCCCATTGCCTTATCTCTTGCGCGGGATGCAGCCTCTCGTTGACGAATTTTTTCTTCATCAGACACATCCCGAGTCGAAGTTTTAATCGCACTACGAATTTCTCTCAGTTTTTGCAGTTTTTTACAAATATCATCATATTTTTTACGAATACGCGGATTTTCCAAATTGCAGTTTTTATAAAGAGAAACACAAATCATCAAATCGACTTCACGTTGTTCAAATTCTTCCAATAAATGATTTCTGTCTTTAAGATCCTCATCAGACACAAAACCATCAGTCATATTAGAAATAATTTCTTGCCCGTGTTCAATCCAACCAAAATACTCACCTTCACGAGAAGTACCATCATCCGTACCGCTGGCATTAATTGTTTCAATACTATCGGCCACCCATTCTTCCATAGACGTCAAATCAAAATCTTGCCCGTTAATATGAATTGATTTCTGCCCTGGCTTGGTCATAATCTCATGCGTAACATGCTCGGCCTCATCTTGCTTGATATCGGGCACAAGTCTGACCACGGCCTCTTGAATAACCTGCTCGGGCGTCTTGGTTATTTTGTTTTTTTCTTTAGCAAGTCTCAGTTTTTGTATCCGGCTAAGATTTTCATCCGACATAACCTTTATCCTTCCATAAATCCGAACGACTACACTTCTTCAAAAATAATACGACCTTTTTCAAGCCAAATCAGGCGGTCAATAACCCAGTTGCTTATTTCCTGAATTTTTTCCAAAGAAACACCGAGTGCCTCTCCGATTCGACCAATCAACAACACCTCGGCATCAGACAAATCATCATCAGCATGAGCCAACATACACATTTCCTTAATCAGGAGCAAAGCCGCCTTACGGTTATGAATAACGGAAGCTTCCTTCTCCAAAGCATCGACGCTGGTTGGAGCCCAAATTTCATTCACTCTTTTTTGAGGAATACCACACAAACGTGCCATATCGTTAACAAAAGCTTTTTCATCATCATCGACATGACCGTCAGCCGCGGTAAGGGCCGCAAAAATTTTCAAAAACACCACCTTTTGGTCTTCGTTCAGAGAAGCCACAATATCCATATCATTCTCCATAGCACAATCACGCATTAAATAAATCCTAAAAAAGTTAATTTCTTTATGCAAGCCTATGATAACAGAAAAAGCCCCGACTTTCCAGAAAAAAATTCTAAAACAAATATAAATACAAAAAAACATAAATAATATTTGAAAAAAAACAGAATATACCTTAGAATTAAGAAAAGATATAAAAATAATTAAGAACAAAAAGAGATGAAATATTATATAAAAACATTCGGCTGTCAAATGAACGTATATGATTCGGGACGCATAGCCAACATACTCCAAAGCCTCGGCCATGAAGCCACCCCCACCATCAAAGACGCCGATATTGTCATATTCAACACCTGCCATATTCGGGAAAAAGCAGCAGAAAAAGTTTTTTCGGATTTAGGCCGCTACAACCAAATAAGAGAAGAAAGATTATCCGAGGGCAAAAGCACCATAGTCGGCGTATGCGGCTGCGTTGTTCAGGCAGAAGATGAACAAATCTGGAAACGAGCCCCGTTTGTTGATTTTGCCACCGGCCCCTTAACCTACCACCGCCTGCCTGAAATTTTGGCTCGCGTTATGAGAAAAAGAGGGGATTTCGTCATAGACACCGACTTTCCGGCAGAAGATAAGTTTGACTTTTTACCGGAAAATCACGCCTCCGGCGCCTGTTCTTATCTGGCTATACAAGAAGGATGCAACAATTTTTGCACCTACTGTGTTGTGCCATATACCCGCGGTGCGGAATATTCCCGTCCGGTTGAAGAAGTACTGAAAGAAGCGAAGCGTTTAGTGTCTGAAGGCTGCCTTGAACTTAACCTTTTAGGACAAAATGTCAATTCTTACCATGGAGAAGATTCATCTGGCAAAGAACGCAGCCTTGCTTATTTAATCCATAAATTGGCTGAGTTGGATGGCTTAAAACGCATTCGTTACACCACCTCTTATCCGGCAGATATGACCGATGAGCTGATAAATTGCTACAAAGATATAGATAAACTAATGCCGTATCTGCACTTGCCAATTCAGTCCGGTTCAGATAAAATACTCAAAGCCATGAACCGCCGCCATACTTCGGGAGATTATTTAAGAATCATAGACAAGCTCAAAGAGGCCAATCCCAATATTGGCATGTCCTCAGATTTTATCGTCGGTTTTCCTGGGGAGAATGAGGATGATTTTCAGGCAACACTGGATGTTGTTGACAAAGTTCAATATATTCAGGCTTTTTCGTTCAAATACAGCCCGCGCCCCGGAACACCGGCCGCTATAATGACCAACCAAATTCCAGAAAAAATCAAAAAAGCGCGCCTTGAAATTCTGCAAAACAAGCTTTTTGATTATCAAAACAAATTCAATCAAACAAGCATTGGCAAAATCATGCCCGTCTTGTTTGAAACCCAAGGCCGCCATGCCGGCCAGCTCATCGGCAGAACCCCATATATGCAAAACCTGCATGCAGAACTTTCCAAAGACAATCTTAACAAAATAGTCAAAGTGAAAGTCACGGCTGCCACCACCAACTCGTTGACAGGAAGTTTCATAGGAGAATAAAAATGGAAGATACATTTGAAATATACAACAATCAACTAACCCAACAGTTGGTCGGCCCGCAAGACAGCAACCTCAAAACCATAGAAACTTTGCTGGGAGTTGAAATATCGTTTTTTGGCAACCAAATCATCATCAAAGGCAGTGAAGAAGCCGTCAAGCAAGCCCGTATGGCCTTAGAAATCATGCAACACAAACTCATCAAAGGCCACCCCTTAGGAGAAGCTGAAGTAAAAGCAGCCGTTCGTTTGAGCGATAATCCGGATGCCATAGAAAGCAAGGACGAAGAAACCGCTATGGCCGATATAGTTCTCAAGACCAAAAAACGCCACATATACCCGCGTTCAGCCACACAAGCCAAATACATTCAAACCATGATGAAAAATGAAATGGTCTTTGGCTTGGGCCCTGCCGGAACAGGTAAAACATATTTGGCGGTAGCCCTGGCCGTATCCATGATGTTAGAAGGAAAAATAGATAAAATAATTTTATCACGTCCGGCGGTTGAAGCCGGAGAAAACTTAGGTTTTCTGCCCGGAGATTTAAAAGAAAAAGTCGACCCATATTTGCGCCCGTTATATGATGCCTTATATGAAATGCTGCCGGCCGAACAAGTTGATAAAAAACTAGCCATAGGCGAAATAGAAATAGCACCTTTGGCATTCATGCGCGGCCGCACCTTGTCAAACGCCTTTGTAATTTTGGATGAAGCCCAAAATACCACTCCGATGCAAATGAAAATGTTTTTAACCCGCTTGGGCGAAAATTCACGCATGGTTGTTAACGGCGACTTGTCACAGGTAGATTTACCGCACGGCACCGTTTCGGGCTTGCAAGACGCATTAGACACGCTCAAAAATGTCTCAGGCATAGGCTCCGTAACATTCAGTGCGGCCGATGTTGTCCGCCACGGTCTGGTCGCAAAAATCGTCAAAGCGTATGAAGAACGCAACAAGAAAAAACAAAGAAAGACCCCGAAAGATGAATAAGCCGAGTCTATACATCAATCACGAAGAACCAAGCTGGGACAACGCCATCAAAGATATAGATTCGCAGTCTCAACGCATAGCGGATGCCACATTTTCTTATCTGGCAGAAAACAATTTGTTAAACTTTCTTCCGCAAAACAAACCGGTTATCATCAGCTTAACACTAAGCGGAGATGACACGGTTCATAAACTTAACAAAGAATTCAGAGGCATGGACAAAGCCACCAATGTACTCTCATTTGCCAACATTGATGACCCTGATTTTGTTAAAGATTCCGAAACCTATGATGAAGTAGAATTAGGAGATATCATCATCGCCTATGAAACGATGGAAAAAGAAGCCAAAGAAAAAAACATCACCCTGCTGGCGCATTATAGCCACTTATTAACACACGGTCTTTTGCATTTATCGGGATTTGACCACCAAACCGACGCCGAAGCCGATGAAATGGAAGGTATAGAAATAGCCGTTTTATCACGTCTGAACATTTCAAATCCCTACACGGAGTAAACCAAAGCCATGACAGAAGAAACCAAAAGCAACAACGGACTTTTATCACGCTTAAAAAACTTGTTTCACAAACGTGCACAAACTGAAACCGTCAGAGAAACAATTGAAGAGCTGATAGAAGAAAGCACGGAAGGATATGACGATTCATTTTCAGAACACGAACAACAGCTTCTGAACAACGTCTTGTACCTTAAGGACAAAAAATGTTGCCACGTTATGGTTCCACGCAATGACATCATCGCCTTTCATCAAGACGGCAGTGTCATAGAACTGGCCAAATTAATGGTCGAAAAAGGCCATTCGCGCATACCGATATACGGCGATTCTCTGGATGATATAATTGGTATTCTACATATCATAGATTTGGCCACCTGCATGATAAAAGGCGAAGACAATCGCAAGGTCAAAGAAATCGTCACCAACGCTGTCAAATTTGTATCTCCGCAAATGGGCGTTTTGGATTTATTACGAGATATGCAAAACGAAAAAGTTCATATGGCAATCGTCATAGATGAATACGGCGGAGTAAACGGCTTGGTCACCATTGAAGACTTGCTGGAAGAAATTGTCGGCAATATTGAAGATGAATATGACCTAGAAGAGCAACACAGCATCATCAAACAAGGCAACTTAATTACAACAGACGCCAAAACCGAAATAGAAGAACTAAAAGCAAAAACCGGCATAGATTTTGAAAAAATCATGAGCGACAATGGTATAGAAGATGTCATTGACACCATTGGCGGGCTAGTGTTTCACATAGCCCAAAGGATTCCTAATCGCGGAGAAGTCTTTGAGTGGGTAAACGGCATAAAATTCAGAATAATAGATGTCAGCCCCAACCGCATCAAAAAGATAACCATCATCTTACCGGACGCTAAAATACCTGAAATCATATCGGTAAACAGCACCAATAAAGAAGAAATACAAAACAAAGCGCAGGACAAAAAATAAATGCAATGGGCCAAACAACACCCCAAAACAACTGCATTTATACTGGGGCTGCTAAGTGTGTCAGCCTTACCGCCTTATTATATTTTGCCGGCACTTTTTGTCGGCATAAGCGGAATATTATATGAGCAAAGTCAACTATCCCAAAACAAACTAAAAAGTTTTGCTTTAGGCTATTGGTTTGGCTTTGGCTTTTACGGACTGGGCTTTTTCTGGATAGCCCACGCATTGTTGTTTGATGCCAAGACCTTGGGCTGGCTGATTCCGTTTGTATTCATCGGCAGCGGCGGCTTTTTTGGTTTATTCAGCGGCATAGTTTTATTGGGAAGTTCATTTTTTAAAACCCCTCTGAGCAAAATCCTAGGTTTTGCGGCAATATGGACCATAATGGAATGGATAAGAAGTTTTATCTTAACGGGATTTCCGTGGAATCTGCTGGGCACGGTATGGGGATTTTCAGACACCATGATACAAACAGCCGCCCTATACGGCACATATGGCTTATCTCTTATTACCTTAATCATATCCGGAGCGCCGCTTCTTTGGCTTAAAGCCCCGAGCTATAAAACACTAAAGCAAAGCCTCATACTGATAATAATCCCACTGGTAGGGCTAATATTATACGGAGAATACCGCTTAAGTCAGGCAGAAAATATTTCAGGATTGGAAAAAATCCGCATAGTTCAGCCCTCCATACCGCAGGATTTAAAATGGAATGACGAAAAGTTAGAACAAAATTTTCAAACCTATTTAGCCTTAAGCCAAAGCCCCGGAATAAAAGACATATCCTTAATCATCTGGGGCGAAACGGCGAGTCCATACCCATTAAGCTATATGGAAGACAAGCGGCGCGCCATAGCTGCCATTCTGCCGCCACAAACACAGCTCATGACCGGTTCCATAGATTACGCCCTCAAAGACGGCCGCTTAAGACCGAAAAATTCAATGTTTACGATAGACCATAAAGGCCATATCGTTGCAGAATATACCAAGAGTCATTTGGTCCCATTTGGAGAATATATTCCTTTCAGAAACATCCTTCCCAAGCAAATAAGACCCGTTACCAATGTGATATCCGATTTTATCCCAGGCGGCGGTCCGCAAACAAAACAAATACTAAACGGCTTAAAGGTAGGGATTTCGATATGTTATGAAATAATTTTTCCACATCAAATTTTAGATAAAAAGCATAAACCAGAAGTTGTAATAAATTTAACAAATGATGGCTGGTACGGCAACACATCGGGCCCCTATCAGCACTTCATCAGCACCAAAATGCGTGCTGTAGAAGAAGGCGTGACACTCATACGAGCCGCCAACAGCGGAATAAGCGCAGTATTTAATGCATATGGGCAAATGCAAGGAAAACTCGCCTTAAATCAAAAAGGAATACTAGATATCGCCCTACCTAAACAAAAGTCTATATCGACACCTTATGGACAAATTGGCAACCTAATTCCGATAGTTTTATGCCTCTTAATAATAGGTTTAAGTTTCGCACTCGAGGGACACAAGCTTAAGTAGAATTCTATGTAAAATCAAGAGACAAAGAGCACATCGAAAGATTATAAAACAAAAAATATCAAAAAAATTTAGTTGACGAAATAAGCTTAAAATCCTATTCTATGTGACAGAAAAAGGTAAGAGACAAAAGAAGGAACTAATCATAATGACAACAACAAAAACCAGAAAAGCCAGTCGCGGTCGGACACCAACCGGACAACCCAATCCGATAGATGTCCATGTTGGAAACCGCATTCGCTTAAGACGCACCTTGCTGGGCTTAAGCCAAGAAAAGTTAGCCTCACTCCTAGGGTTAACATTTCAACAGGTCCAAAAATATGAGCGAGGCATGAACCGTGTCGGAGCTAGCCGTTTGTGGGATATAGGCAAAGTATTGGATGTACCGGTAGAGTTTTTCTATGAAGACATGGACAGTGACGTAGCCAAACAAAGTCCAAGAATGTTCAGTATCCCAGGAAACGAAGCCACCTTTTTGGAAGAAGAGCAATCCAAGTTCAATGATGACCCGATGAACCGTCAGGAAACAATCGAACTGGTAAAAGCTTACTACAAAATTCCCAACCGGACAGCAGCCAAACACCTGTTTGACCTCATCATCTCAATGTCAAAAACATATGACAAATCCGGAGAAGATTCTGAACACAAAGAAAAATAAACAATAACAAAACCTTTCAAGCTGATATAAAGTCAAATTTTATATCAGCTTTTTTTATGTGAAGAAAAATCAGTTGACGATTAATCAAAAATTATAATATACATGAAACAAATCAAAGAAGATAAAAGGCAGCACTTCATGAAAGAAACACAAACAACAAAAATGTCTGACAAACCCAAGTTTTTCGGGCGTCGCAAAGGCCGCGTCATCCACAAAGCCAAGAGCACTTTACTGGAAAAACTTCTTCCCAAATTAAGGATTAGCGAAAACACTTCTTTAGAAAAAGAACAACTCTTTGGCGCACCGGTAGAAAAAATATATCTGGAGATTGGTTTTGGCAATGGAGAACATCTAGCCGGACAAGCTAAAGCCCACCCCGAAATAGGTTTTATAGGAGCAGAAGTTTTTCAAAATGGGGTTGCTAATTTATTAACACTTTTAACCGGCATCAAAGAAGGCACCAATATCCCCGAAGAAATCACGCTAACACCGGACCGCGTTGATAACATCCGCATATATGATGATGACATCCGCCTTTTATTCAAAAAAATTCCTGATGCTTACTTAGATAGAGTGTTCTTGTTGTTTCCGGACCCATGGCCCAAGAAAAGACACGCCTCCCGCCGCTTTGTCAACCCAGAAAACTTAAAAGAGCTCTCCCGCATCATCAAACCGCACGGGCTGTTAAGAATAGCCACGGACCATCCGGTATATAAGAGCTGGACCTTAAGACAAATGCATGCCTGTCCATATTTCCGCTGGACGGCAAAATGCGGCAAAGACTGGAAAGAGGCGCCCACCGACTGGATAGAAACCAAATACCAAAGAAAGGCTCTAAGAGAAGGAAGACGCCCCGTATTTCTGGACTACGAACGCCTATAAGCGGCATCACGCACATTCATAAACAACGGCATATGATCGCTCACCTGCGCCCAAACGCGGTACTTTCCAATATCAAAAGCATCCACATCGCGCACTTTATCTTTGTTAATAAACATATAGTCGATGTGATAAGCTTTTTCCTTGTGCCGAAACTGAAATTGTGTCGGCTGGGATTCTTGACCTTGCTCTTCATTTTTAAGCACATGATAAAGGCTGCAAAAATTATCATTTTCCAATTTTTGCACCAAATCGGCATGTTGAACTCTGGTTCCGAATTGCCCATCCCACATAGCATTACTGTTAAAATCGCCCATAATAATGGTTTCATCATCAAAATATTTTTCATAAGAACAAACCGCTTGATAAGCTTGGGCGATATAACTATCCGACATTTTGCCGACAAATCTGGTCCACACGGCCACGAGCAAAAATCTCTGCGAGTCGCGATGAATAAACACCGGCAAAACGAATTGAAAATCTTTATTATAAAAGTCGGCAATATCAGCCTTAAAGCCGTGGAAAGTAAAGATTCCTAATCCTTTAGAAGGGGAAGATCCATCCCACACACAATCATCATAAAAAGATGAAATATTTTCTTTAAGCATATATTGAGGACTTTCGCTCTCCTGAACAACAGCGACGTCAGGAGCAAACTTTTTGAGCAATGAGTACTTATGTCGAAAAGCACCATTGCAATTCCAACTTACAATGTTCATGTTACACCTACACACATAATTTTTAATACACACACACAACGGATAAACTCCGTCACCATAGATTATATCAAACAAGAGGCGACAAAATAACCTAGACAATAGTTCTAGAAATCGAAAAAAAATAGCCTCTTGCCAAAAACCATAAACAAGCTATACTGAAAACAAATAACAACAACAACAAAGAGAAACAAAAGAAATGTTGCAACTCCAAAAGATAATCGGCAGAGGAGCCTCACGTATTTGCTACGAGCATCCGCAATTCCCGAATTTATGCGTTAAAATATACACCAAGAAAGGCTACGGGGAAAAAGAGCTTAAAGAAGAGATAAAAATTTATCAAGAAGTCAAGAACAAACTTTCACCCTATATCTGCCATTATGAAGAAGAATTAGTCCCCACCAATCAAGGTCTCGGTTTAGTAACCGAAATCATAAGAGACGACAACCACGACACCTCACAGTCTCTCGGGCTCAAATACCCTCATATAACAGAAGAATATTACCAACAGCTGGACGATTTTTGCCATCGATTGATTGAAAATAAAATGTATTTTTATGACTTTAATGTAGCCAACTTCGTTGTACAAGAAAAAGACAAGCATCAATACTTAAAATACATTGACTTAAAGAGCTACAAAAAATACAAACCCTGGACCTATTTAAGACTGGAGCGAATAATTCCATATTTGGCACGCACAGCCTTAAAACAGCGCATCAAAAAATTATATAAAATCATCAAACGCCCCTACCGATTTTAAACGTGCATTAAAAGAAGATAAAAATTGCAAATAAACAAAAATAAGCTAAACTAAAGCTATCTAAAAAGATGAAAGGAAAAACACATGAACAAAAAACAATATATAATAGCTGCCGTATGTTTGGTTGTAGCGCTTATGTTAGGATATGGCATAAAGAGCATGTGCAGCAGCACCAATATAGCCACCATAGACATGGAAGTTATAGTCAGAGATTCTCAAATGTTTAAGGATTTGCAAGCCAAACGCACAGCCAACGCAGAAGAACTGAGAAAATTATACACCCAGATTCAAACAGAGTTGCAAAAGGCAAAAACTGATAAAAAGAAAGAACAAATTGCCAAAAAATATGAAACTCAGTTAAGAGAAGCGCAAATCAAAGCGCAAGAAGCCGACAAAAAAGACTTTGAAGAAGCAGACAGCAAGATTCGTAGCATCATCAAAGAAGTAGCGGCAGATAATGGCTGTGAAGTAACCCTTGCCAAGAGTTATGTTTTGAGCGGCGGTATAGATATAACAGAAGAAGTTATGAAAAAAGCCCAATAAATGAGTTATATGCAAAAAAGCCTGATAGAATTATCAGGCTTTTTTTTCATAAAAAAAGAATTAAAACAGAAGCAAAGATAAAGAAGCAACCACAATGAGAATATATTATCCGCTGATTTTATTAACCATCTCCAACATATTTATGACATTTGCCTGGTATGGCCACCTAAAATTCAAATCAACCGCATTATGGGTCGTCATTTTGTGCAGCTGGGGCATAGCATTTTTTGAATATTGTTTTCAAGTACCGGCGAACCGCATTGGTCATGAATTTTTCAGCGCCGCGCAATTAAAAATCATGCAAGAAGCAATTACCATAATAATCTTTTGCATATTTTCGGTTTTATATCTCAAAGAAGACCTAAAATGGAATCATCTAGTCGGCTTCGCCCTTATATTATTGGCCGTATTTTTTGTATTCAAAAAATGGGATTAAATAATCTTAGCGATGCTTGAAAAGATATCTCACGAACACAAAAAGCCCCGCACTCTGGTGGGGCTTGGTTTTTATGGCGGAGAGATAGAAACCGCTAAGCAAAAATGCCTTTAATACGGCATTTTTGTCTGCAAGGTCTTGGGAACATCTTGGTGCGCTTGAGACCTGTCA
>CALXUE010000025.1 GCA_944391615.1 uncultured Alphaproteobacteria bacterium | reverse complement strand
TTATTGCGACGTTTATTATTAATTTACGGAGGAGAAAATGAGAAAAATTTTATTAATGAGTTCAGCGTTGGCTTTATCGAGCGGGATGGCGGAAGCGGCCTGTATTCAAACACCGACTTGTGGCGCCATGGGTTATAACAGCACGGTTGCCTGCGAGGGCGGAATTAAATGCCCATTCGGAAATGCTTGGAATTGCACGGCAGCTGATAAATTTACCGAACTGACAAATAAAATTACCGAACTTGAAACAACAATCAAAAAAGTTCAGCAAGGGTCAAATAATGAAAACAAGGTGAACTGTAAGGTCGGCGATATTTTGTATGATGATTTTAGCTGTAACGAAAATGTGGTTTACACCAAAGAGCCAATCGGTGTGGTGTTTGATGTGACAAACTATTTGGCAGTGTCTTTGGAAGAAAAGCGAGATATTGCCTGGTCAACGACTACTTTTGATATTCCAGGGCTCGATTTACACCCATATGATGCACGCTATGATGGTTGGGGTAAAAAAAACACCCGAGTTATTTATGAATATTGCAAAGCAAACGGCAAAAGCTGTCCGGCTGTGGAATATGCTTATGAGTACAAAACCGCAGGTACAAGTGCCGGTGACTGGCATTTGCCATCTTTTGTGGAACTAGGAGAAATTTTCAAGTACTATGATGAAATAAATTCTACAATTTCTAAAATTAATAAAGATCAAATAGTGGGATCAATAATGGAACATACACGTCAGTATGTATATTTCTATTGGACTTCTACAGCGAATAGTAAGGAAAATGTTTATACAAGGTATGATTATGCAAAAAGCTCCAGTAGAGAAGCCGATTCATCAAGCGAGAAGAAAACAGATTCATATAGAACAAGAAGCTATACAGATTCATATGGGGATTATATTACTTATTATTACTATTACATAGCACGCCCAGTCCTAGCTTTTTAGACATCGCACAAAAAAATCCCTTGAAGATTTGTTCAAGGGATTTTTTCTGCCAGATTAATTTTTAGAATTAATTTTTAGAATTAACTTTAAGGTGATTCATAATCTTGGCAAACATCTCCGGCGCGGGCGTAAGCGTGCCTTTTTCTTTGCGTTCTTTAACTTTGTCGTTAATATGACGCGCGGCTCGAGTAGATTTATCAATAGCATTATCTTCATCCTTGTATTTAAAAGGATTTTGCATAACAGCTTTAGAGTCTGTGCGCAAGAGCTTGGCAAACAAATTATTAGGACTTTTAGGGTTTAGTTTTTCTTCTTGATTACCAAGATGCGTAATATATTCACACAACGCATCATGCATATCTTGAGCGTTTTTCATCTCGTTTTCAGTTAAGATTTCGGTTAAGCCCTCAACCTGAGCCAATCTTTTAACCTGAAATTCGGCCTCGCGGTTAACGGCACGTTGCAAATGCCCCGGAAGCTTGTCAAATTCACTTTCCGCCCCATGCTGAGAAAAATAAAAATGTTTTTTCAAAATTGCTTTGAGGATTTTTTCATCAATATTAACAAGAGCATTAACGGCTTTAACGGGTGTTTGCTTTTCCATGGTCTTTCTCCTGAAAGTGGTTAAATTTCTGAGGGTGCGGTCGTTTGTCTGACTTCTTGAATTATGCTTGATAGAATCAGAATATCATATTTTTAAGCCTTTGTCAAATTTTGTCTTTATGACAGAGCCAGTTGCTTGTAGAGATATATTTAAGGGTTGATTTTAGGACTTAAGTCCTATATTATCAAAAACAAAAAAATGGAGACTACAAAATGACACAAATAAGCGTCATAATTCCGTGTTATAATCAAAGAAATTATATTTCCGAATGTTTAGATTCTGTTTTAGCTCAAACCTATACGGATTATGAGGTGATTATAGTCAATGATGGTTCAACAGATGATAGCGTTTCCGTTATCTCGCCATATTTGCAAAAACACAAAAACATAAAGCTCATCAATCAAAAAAATCAAGGTGTTGTTGCCTCACGAAATAATGCCATCCGCCAAGCGCAGGGGCAATACATTTATCCGCTGGATGCTGATGATAAAATAGAAAAAACAATGTTTGAAAAATCAATCAAAGCCATAGAGCAGGGTAAAGGAGATATCATCACCACAAGAGTTTATATGTTTGGTCAAAAAGAAGGCTACAAGTATCTGCCAAAGCCAAGCCGCACCAATATGAGCTGCGTCAATTGCCTCGTGAATGCCGCATTGTTCAGAAAATCAGATTTTGATAAAACAACAGGCTATGACGAAAAATTCAATCTTGGAATAGAAGATTATGACCTGTGGCTCAATATGGTATTTTCTCATAACCTAAAAATTTACCGAATTCCGGAAGTGCTGTTCTTTTATCGCATCAAAACAACTGATGAATCGCGTAACCAAAAGTTAAGAGAATATTTTCCTTATTTTCAAAATGTGTTCAAAACCAAATACCCGCAAATGAAATATTATAAACGGTTGGCAAAATTAAAAAGAATTTTTTTCAGAGTTTTATCTAAAGACAATTGTATAACCTATAAAGTTTTGGGCATAACAATATATAAAAAATATTATTAGAGAAATAAAACATTGCTTCAAACCTCGTTCTTTTGTTTGAGCAACAAAAAAAAAGCTCCTGATTTTCATCAAGAGCTTTTTTGTTAAGCAGGATAATTAATTATTCCTGACCTTTGAACTCAGCCATATGCTCAAGCAAATCGCGTTTGTTCTTCAGGTTTTCTTCTGACTTGTTCATCAAAGTCTGGTAGCGTTCCGGATTAGCCTTATTGACAATCTGGAAACGAACTTCGTTTGACATATAATCAGACAACGGACGAGAAGGAGCCTTAGAGTCAAGAACCAAAGGTGCCTTACCAGCCTTGATGTTGTCCGGATTATAACGATACAACGGCCAGCTACCGGTCTCAACAGCCATCTTCTGGTGTTCCAAACCATCAGCCAAGTTAAAGCCTTGAGCAATACAGTGAGAGTATGCAATGATGATTGACGGACCATCAAAAGCCTCAGCTTCGTTCATGGCCTTGATAACTTGAGAGTCATTAGCCCCCATAGAAACCTGAGCCACATAAACATTACCGTAAGACATAGCAATCATAGCCAAATCTTTCTTCGGCAATTCCTTACCTGCTGTAGCAAATTTAGCTGAAGCACCCATCGGTGTAGCTTTTGATTGTTGACCACCTGTGTTAGAGTAAACACCCGTATCAATAACCAAGATATTGATGTTCTTGCCGGAAGCAATAGCATGGTCTAAGCCACCGAAACCAATATCATAAGCCCAACCGTCACCACCGATAATCCAAACGGATTTCTTAATTAGGTAGTCGGCAACGCTGTCCAAGTGCTTAGCTTCAGCATCTTTGATGGTAGCCAACTTAGCGCGCAGAGCTTTAACATTGTCGCGCTGAGCATCAATTTCAACGTCATTAGATTGTGGGTTAGAGGTAATCTTTTCAACCAATTCGGCACCGATTTTGTCTTTGAGGCTGTTTAACAAGCTCAAAGCCACACCATGTTGTTGGTCGATAGAGAAACGCATACCCAAACCAAATTCTGCGTTGTCTTCAAACAAAGAGTTAGCCCAAGCCGGACCATGACCTTTTTCATCTTTAGCATAAGGCGTGGTCGGTAAGTTTCCGGAATAGATTGAAGAACATCCGGTAGCATTAGCCACAACCATTCTGTCACCAAAGAGTTGAGTTAACAATTTGATATAAGGAGTTTCACCGCAGCCTGCGCAAGCACCAGAGAATTCAAACAACGGTTGAATCATCTGAGTTGTCTTAGGCAAGTTCTTGGTAACTTCAGTACGTTTAACATAAGGCAGAGTTTCAAAGAACTTCCAGCAAGCTTTTTGTTCATCCAAATGATTTTCAATATGATCCATATTGATAGCTTTGCGGCTTGGGTCAGCTTTGTTCTTAGCCGGACAAGCGCTGACGCAGATTCCGCAGCCTGTGCAGTCCTCAGGAGACATTTGCCAAATAAATTGCTTCCCGGCAAATTCTTTACCTTTATAAGGAGCAGACTTAAAGCCTTTCGGAGCATTTTTGAGCTCTTCTTCGGTAGCAACTTTCATACGAATGACGCCGTGCGGGCAAACGATAGAACATTTACCGCATTGAATACAAGTATCAGGATCCCAAACCGGAATTTCAGTAGCAATGCAGCGTTTTTCATATTGAGTTGTGCCAGTCGGCCAAGTACCGTCAGCCACTTCGGCAAAAGCAGAAACAGGGAGTTGGTCGCCACGGTCGGCAATCAATTCAGCCGTCAATTTCTTAACAAATTCAGGAGCATCAGCCGGAACAGGCGGTAACATATGCAGCTTAGAGTCAGCTTTAGCCGGAACATCGATTTTAACCAAATGAGCCAAAGAAGCATCAACGGCATCAAAGTTCTTTTGAACAATGGCATCACCCTTCTTGCTGTAAGTTTTCTTAATAGCGTTTTTAATCTGAGCAATAGCTTCATCTTTCGGCAAGATATTAGAAATTGCAAAGAAGCAGGTCTGCATAATGGTATTAATGCGTTGGCCCATACCGGTCTTACGAGCCACGTCAACAGCATTGATTGAATAGAAGTTAATCTTCTTGTCAATAATTTGTTGTTGAACTTCAACCGGCAAGTGGTTCCAAACTTCCTGTCCTTCATAAGGAGCATTCAAAAGGAATGTAGCCCCTGGTTTTGCAATTTTCAAAATATCAACCTTAGACATGAACGGAAATTGGTGACAAGCCACAAAGTCTGCTTTGTTAATGAGATAAGCAGCCTTAATCGGATGATCAGAAAAACGCAAGTGAGAAGTTGTCATAGAACCGGATTTACGAGAGTCATAAACAAAATAACCCTGACCATATTTACCGGCATCTTCAGCAATAATCTTGATTGAGTTTTTGTTAGCACCGACGGTACCATCAGCACCCAAACCAAAGAACACGGCACGAACAACGTCTTTACCTTCAGTGTCAATATCATCACTGTATTTCAAAGATTTGTGTGTAACATCATCGTCAATACCGACAGAGAAACCGTTGATTGGTTTGGCAGAAGCACCGTTGTCATAAACGGCTTTAACCATACCAGGGGTAAATTCTTTTGAAGACAAACCATAGCGGCCGCCAAAAATACGCGGCATAGATTTAATTTCGCCGTTAGCAAAAGCTTGAGTTAAGGTAGCAACAACATCCAAATACAAAGGTTCACCGATAGAGCCCGATTCTTTAGTACGATCAAGCACATTAACCACTTTAACAGAGGCAGGCAAAGCCTTAATGAAAGATTTTGTTGGGAACGGACGATAAAGATGAACTTTAACCAATCCGACTTTATAGCCGTTGTTGTTGAGGTAGTTGATGGTTTCTTCAACTGTTTCGGCACCGGAACCCATGATGACAATAACTTGTTCGGCATCTTTAGGTCCGACATAATCAACGACATGATATTGACGTCCGGATATTTTAGCAAACTTGTCCATTTCTTCCTGAACAATACCTTCAACAGCGTCATAATATTTGTTGCAAGCTTCGCGACCTTGGAAGAACACGTCAGGGTTCTGAGCCGTACCGCGAATAACCGGAGCTTCCGGACGCAGAGCATGTTTAGTATTAAAGTTAACATCAACACCTTCAAGCATAGCTCTCAAATCATCATCGGAGAGGAGCTTGATTTTTTTAATTTCGTGAGAGGTGCGGAAACCATCAAAGAAGTGCATAAACGGCACGCGAGAACGCAGAGTAGATGTCTGAGCGATGGCGGCAAAGTCATGAACTTCCTGCACGGAGTTAGAGCAAAGCATAGCAAAGCCGGTCTGACGGCAAGACATCACATCGGAGTGGTCGCCAAAAATAGACAAGGCATGATAAGCCAAAGAGCGAGCAGCAACATGCATAACAAACGGGCAGAGTTCGCCGGCGATTTTATACATATTAGGTATCATAAGGAGCAAGCCCTGAGAAGCGGTAAAGGTGGTTGTCAAAGAACCGGCTTGAAGAGAGCCGTGGCAAGCACCGGCGGCACCGGCTTCGGACTGCATTTCCTGCACTTCAGGAATAACACCCCAAAGGTTTTTCTGTTTAGCGGCAGACCACGCATCAGCCCATTCACCCATCGGAGAAGATGGCGTAATCGGGTAGATGACGCAGACTTCGTTCATGCGGTGAGCAACGGAAGCGGCAGCTTCGTTACCATCCATCATTTTCATCTTAACTTCAGACATATATTAAAATTCCTTAGTTTAGTTAAATAAAAAAAGCTAAAATCGGCAGGCAGAAAACCTGCTTTATAGAGCTTAGGATTCTCTATATGCGCGATTTATATCACCGAATGAAATAAAAATCCATTAAAAAAAAGAGCCAATCCATAAAAAAAAGCAAACCACCCAAATTATACACAAACGGGAACAGGAAAAAGCATAAAAAATATCACAAGTAGGGAGAAATAAGCTTGCAAATAAAAAAAAAGAGGATAATATAAGCAAAAATTTGCATCAAAATGCGAGTATAATTCAATGGTAGAATGTGAGCTTCCCAAGCTTAAAATGCGGGTTCGATTCCCGTTACTCGCTCCAACAAAAACAGCACCCTTTGGGGTGCTTTTTTTGTGGAGAAAAAAGTAACGGAAATCGAACACGGAAGGGCTCGCTAAGCACAAAAACAACCAACGTTGTTTTTGTGTCTGCAAGAGCAACGTAAACGCTTGGTGCGAGAGAATGCGAAAGCATTCGAAGCAAGCCTAGCGGCCGTTGCAACGAGCAAATGAAATTTGCGCATTCCCGTTACTCGCTCCAACGAAAACAGCACCCTTTGGGGTGCTTTTTTTGTGGAGAAAAAAGAGTAACGGAAATCGAACACGAAAGGAGTGCTAAGGATAAAAACAACAAATGTTGTTTTTATCTCTGCAAACTCTTTGTAACATCTTATTGAGCAAGGGAGCGATAGCGACAGCGGCGAAATTAGATGCCAAAGAGGAGCAACACAAATCAATTTGATTTGTGTCTGCAAGAGCAACGTAAACGCTTGGCGCGAGAGAATGCAAAAGCATTCGAAGCAAGCCTAGCGGCCGTTGCAACGAGCAAATGAAATTTGCGAATTCCCGTTACTCGCTCCAACAAAAACAGCACCCTTTGGGGTGCTTTTTTTGTGGAGAAAAAAGAGTAACGGAAATCGAACACGAAAGGAGTGCTAAGGATAAAAACAACAAATGTTGTTTTTATCTCTGCAAACTCTTTGTAACATCTTATTGAGCAAGGGAGCGATAGCGACAGCAGCGAAATTAGATGCCAAAGAGGAGCAATACAAATCAATTTGATTTGTGTCTGCAAGAGCAACGTAAACGTATGAAAATAGAACATTAAATACCGCAAGCCATTCCGTTATGCCTATCAAAAAAAGAGGCTTGCTATTGCAAACAAGCCTCCTCAAAAAGCGCTAAAGCATAGGTTTATTCAACCGCTCTTGCTTTAACTTCTTCACCATATTCATCCTTGATAAGGGTTTTAATGCGCATGAGTTGAATCCATTTGCGGAAAGCACCCGCCAAAACCACAATCATCAAGAACATAACAATCAAGCCCAACGTAGCCAATAAGGTCTGTCCGCTTGGTAAGTATTGGGTGAATACTTGTAAATATCCGGCCCAGAAAGTAACAATAACCATAAATATACCGGGGATGGCAACCGCCAAGGTATATTTACCTCTGTTGAGGCGCAACAGCATGGTTGTGCAAACAATCAAGGCGCAAGCCGCCAACAACTGATTGCTCAAACCAAACAACGGCCAAATCGAGCTGATGTTTCCGGTATAGACCAAATATCCCCACAAGAAAGTAAAGATAGCACTGGTAATAACAATACCCGGCATCCATTCTTTCTCGTTGAATTTAGGCATAACTTTTCCGAGCATTTCTTGCAAGAAGAAACGACCCACACGCGTGCCGGCATCAACAGCAGTCAAGATAAAGACCGCTTCAAACATCACGGCAAAGTTATACCAATAAGCCACCAAGTGATCCATATAAGGGATATTTCTGAAAATATGCGCCATACCGACGGCAAGTGAGACCGCACCACCGGTTCTTCCGTGCAAATCAATGCCGATATGCTCTTCATAATAAGGCAAATCAACAACATTGAAGTTAGGATGAGCGGCAAGCAAAGCCTGATAAGCATCATGTGTAGCGTTAATGGCGAAATAATCTCCCGGCATCATGGTGCAAGCGGCAATAAGAGCCATAATAGCCACAAAGCCTTCGGTCAACATAGCACCATAACCGACAAACAAAATCTCTTTTTCATTGCCAATCATCTTAGGTGTTGTACCTGTACCGATAATAGCATGGAAACCAGAAATTGCACCGCAGGCAATGGTAATAAAGATAAACGGCAAAACCGGACCATTAATAACCGGACCGCCGCCATTATCAAAAGGCGTAAACATCGGCATAGTAATGTCGGGTTGAACAAAAATAATACCCAAAGCCAACATAAGAATAGTGCCGATTTTCAAATAAGTAGAGAGGTAGTCTCTCGGAACCAACAAAAACCACACCGGCAAAACAGACGCAATAAAACCATAAGCCGGAATAGCAATTGATACAGTATCTTTGTCCCAGTTAAACATCCATCCCAAAACATCTTCTTGCATCAAAGAGTGACCGGAAATAATACCAATCAATAACAATGCAATACCGATAATTGAGGCCAAAGACACGCCGCCGTTTTTCTTATAGCGCATAATCAAGCCCATAAGAATGGCAATCGGCATGGTAATGGCAACAATAAACAAAGACCACGGTGCATTATGCATAGCGCTGACGCAAGCCAAAGACAAGCCAGCCAAAGTCAAAATCAAAATAAACAACACGGCAAAACCGGCAATTGTACCGGTAAAGGGGTCAATTTCTCTTTCGGCAATGGTCGCCAAGCTTTCGCCTTTATGACGAACGGAAGCAAAAATCACCACCATATCATGAACGGCGCCGCCTAATACACAACCGATTAAAATCCATAACGCTCCCGGCATAAAACCAAATTGCGCGGCCAAAACCGGACCAACCAAAGGACCAGCAGCGGCAATAGCTGCAAAGTGATGCCCAAATAAAACGTTTTTGTTTGTTTTAACATAGTCATGCCCATCGGCATACTTAACCGCAGGGGTCACTCGATTCGCATCAAGACGCAAGACCTTGTTAGCAACAAAAATTCCATAAAAGCGATAAGCAATGGCAAAAATACACAAACTAGCAAAAACCACAGTGAGTGCATTCATCCCTTCAAAATAACTCCAAAAACCGGAGCCTTCAGCCGCAGGAATAGTTTGTGCTGCAGCCTGAGGGTTAGCCATGGCAGTTTCAACCGCCATTATGGACAAGAATAAAGATAACAAAAATTTTTTCATGTCCAATACCTCTCTAAAATAAAGCAAAAGTACTATATCAAAAAAAACTTTCTAATAGATTAACAACAAATATACACCTCAAACAAATCACGGTTGATTTATAAAACAAAAGAGTATACCTTCATCTAAAGCAACTAAAAAAGAGGACCAAAATGAAAGTAGCAATCATCGGAACCGGATATGTCGGTCTGCCCACAGGCGTAGGCTTAGCAGAATTAGGCAATCAGGTTACATGCATAGACAAGGATTCGCAAAAGATAGACACTCTAAATTCCGGCACCTTAACACTGTATGAAGACGGACTTGAAGAACTTTTCAAAAAAAATGTCAAAGAAGGGAGGATTCGCTTCACCACCTCAATGAAAGAGGGCGTAACCGATGCTGACATCGTAATGATAGCCGTTGGAACGCCGCCGCATCCGGTAACCAAAGAGGCCGACATGAAATATATACACGCTGCCGCAACGGAATTGGCTGATTATTTAACGGGTTATACGGTTGTTGCTACAAAATCAACAGTTCCTGTCGGAACGGGAGACGATGTTGAAGCCCTAATTGCCCACAAAAATCCGTTTGCCAATTTTGATGTCGTATCCTTGCCAGAGTTTTTAAGAGAAGGATTCGCCATACACGACTTTTTTAATCCGGATAGAATAGTTGTTGGAGCAAACTCAGAACGTGCGCGTAACGTAATTAAAGAGCTGTATAAACCCTTTGAAGGAAAAACCAAAATGCTCTTTGTCAAACGCCGTTCATCCGAAACCATAAAATACGCATCAAATGCCTTTTTGAGTATAAAGATTCACTATATCAACGAAATGGCTGACTTTTGCGAGCAAACCGGAGCAGATGTTTTTGAGGTCGCACAAGGAATGGGTTTGGATTCGCGCATTGGACCCAAGTTTTTAAACCCCGGTCCGGGGTACGGCGGCAGCTGTTTTCCAAAAGATACTATGGCGATGGCCTACATGGCGCGCCAAAACGGCGTAAATATGAGCCTAATCAATGCCGCAATCGAGGGTAATGTCAATCGTAAAAAACAAATGGCAAAACGTGTTTTGGATAAAGTCAAAGATATCGAAAATCCCAAAATTGCAGTATTGGGGCTGGCGTTCAAAGACGGCACGGATGATTGCCGCAACTCACCGGCCGTAGATATTGTTTCTGAACTTGTACTTCAAGGGGCAGACATAACAGCCTATGATCCTAAAGCAATGGGCACGGCCTGCCAAATATTCGGCAACAAAATCAGCTATGCCGATGATATGTATCAAGCGCTTAAAGATGCCGACGTCTTGGCAATATTGACCGAGTGGCAGGATTTCAAAAAACTTGACTTTGAACAGGCCCAAAACCTGATGCGCCACAAAAAAATTGTAGATTGCCGCAACTTGCTGGATGTGGCCGAAGCCAAATCTTATGGATTCGATTATCAAGGTATTGGCCGAAAATAATTGGTATCGCGAAATATATCAAAAAAAGAGAGCTTCATAAGAATCTCTCTTTTTTTGATATAAAATTAGAAAAAATTATTTCAAATACCATTCAACGGTTTTAATAATTCCGGTATCAAAAGTTTCATCAGCTTTCCACCCCAGTTCGCGCTCAATTTTGGAGGCATCAATAGCATAACGAAAATCATGACCTGCTCGATCTTGCACAAAAGTGATTAAATCAGCATATTTAGCACCATCCGCGCGAGGTCTTTTTTCATCTAAAATGGCACAGATTCGATGAACAATTTCAATATTGTTGCGCTCATTATGCCCGCCGATATTATAAGTTTCACCTGCTTTTCCGTTGTGAAAAATCAAATCAATCGCTTTGCAATGATCCAAAACATAAAGCCAGTCGCGCACATTTTGCCCCGAACCATAAATTGGTAAAGGCTTAAGCTCAAGAGCGAGTTTTATCATATGCGGAATAAGTTTTTCTTCATGCTGCTTAGGACCATAGTTGTTTGAGCAGTTTGATGTTGTAACATTCATACCATAAGTATGAAAATAAGCCCGCACCAAAAAGTCTGAGCTTGCCTTGCTGGCAGAATAAGGCGAGTTCGGGCGGTAAGGTGTTTGCTCGCTAAAAAATCCCTCTTTACCCAAAGCCCCGTAAACTTCATCAGTTGAAATATGATGAAAACGACATTTTTCATAACCCGCTTTAACTTGGTTAGGGCCACTCATCCAATGCTTAAACGCCGCATTTAGCAAAGTAAAAGTCCCTTCAATATTTGTTTGAATGAAGGCTTTAGGGTTTTTGATTGAATTATCCACGTGACTTTCCGCCGCAAAATGAATAACGCCGCGAATATCATATTGATTAAAGAGATTTTTCACCAAAGTTTCGTCACAAATATCACCTTGTACAAAAGTGTAGTTAGGCATATTTGCACATTCGCTGAGGTTATTCAAATTTCCGGCATAAGTAAGTTTATCAAGATTAATAATATGATAATCAGGATATTTTTTGCAAAAATAAGGCACAAAATTGGACCCGATAAAACCGGCACCACCGGTCACTAAAATTGCTTGAGACATTTTACTAAACTATCCTTCCAGTAAGGGATTTCAATATGAAAAGTGTTTTTGATTTTTTCTTTGCTTAACACGCTGTAGAATGGGCGTTTTGCTTTTGTCGGATAAGCAGAGGAGGGAATGGGTTTTACTAAACAGTCAAGTTTAGACAGCGCCATAATTTCATGCGCAAAATCATACCAAGAGCAAACACCCTCATCGCTAAAGTGATAAACCCCTTTGTTGCTTTCATTCATTTGCGGAATAATCTCAACAATGGCTTGCGCCAAATCAGCGGCACAAGTCGGCGTTCCGATTTGGTCATTCACAACAGAGATGGATTCTTTTTCAGCGCCAAGCTTGCGCATGGTTTTAACAAAGTTTCCGCCATAAGGAGAATAAAGCCAAGCCGTGCGAATGATGATGGCGCATTTTGCGTGTTTCAAAACTTCTTGCTCACCGGCTAGCTTCGTTTTGCCATAAACCGAAACAGGGTTGGTTTCATCTTCGGGCTCATAGGGGCGACAATTTGTGCCCTCAAAAACATAATCTGTTGAAATATGAATGATTTTTGCACCGCTAAGAGCCAAATTTTTCGGACCGTCAATATTGATTTTTGCGGCTAATTCAGGGTTGTCCTCTGCTTTGTCAACAGCGGTATAAGCCGCACAGTTAATAATGAGATCGACATTATTTTGTTTAACAAAGTCAGAAACAGCTTGCGGATTTGTAATGTCAAGCGTGTCAACATCAGTCAAAATCGCTTGAGGCAGAAGCTTTGCAAGCTCTGAGCCGAGCTGCCCGTTACAACCGGTAATTAAAATCTTATCTTTCATCAGGAATATCCTTTAATTTATTGGCTAAACGATCTTTTTCAGAGGTAATAACTTTATCAGCCGGAATTTTCCAGTCAACGCCGATTTCCGGATCATCATAGCGAATACCAAATTCGGATTCTTTGCAGTAAAGATTATCCACCTTATAGGCAAACACGGCCGTTTCACTCAAAACCGAAAATCCATGTAAAAAATGTCTGGGGATAAAGAGCTGACGTTTATTTTCTTCAGACAATTCAACCGCGACATGCTTGCCAAAAGTCGGCGAACCTTTGCGAATATCAACCGCCACATCCAAAACTTTACCTTGCAAAACACGCACCAACTTGGCTTGAGAATGATCTCCGAGCTGGCAGTGTAACCCACGGATAACCCCATAAGAAGACTTTGATTGATTGTCTTGAACAAACCGGTTGGAGATACCGTTTTTAATAAATTCCGCCTCATTATAGCTTTCAAAAAAATAGCCGCGGGCATCTTCAAAAATTTTAGGTTCAATAATAAACACCCCGTCAATTTCGGTTTTAATAAAGTTCATGATTTTCCTCATACACTTTGATTAAATAATTTCGGTAATCACAAGGCTTAAGCTGCTGAATAAGTTCTTTCATTTGGGTATTATCAATAAAGCCCATATGATAAGCAATTTCTTCAATACAAGCAATTTTAAGCCCTTGCCGTTTTTCAATAAGCTGCACAAATTGTCCGGCATCCATCAAGCTGTCGGGTGTTCCGGCATCGAGCCAAGCATTTCCGCGCTTCATCACCACCACATTCAAGCGTTTTTCTTGTAAATACATATTATTAAGGTCGGTGATTTCGAGTTCGCCTCTGGCCGATGGTTTAAGCTGAGATGCTTTTTCAACCACATCATGCGGGTAAAAATATAACCCGACGGAAGCATAATTAGATTTTGGGTGCTTAGGTTTTTCTTCAATAGAAAGAACATGGTTGTTTTCATCAAATTCAACCACGCCGAACCGCTCAGGATCAGAAACGTGATGGGCAAAAATCGTAGCAAATTTACCTTTGTTTTCTTCGACCCCTTTTTTCAGCAAACGAAATTGCTCACCCATATAAAAAATATTGTCGCCCAAAATCAAGGCCACATCATCATTGCCGATAAAATCAGCCCCAATCGTAAAAGCTTGAGCAATTCCCTTAGGCTCAGGCTGTACGGCATAAACAAGATTAAGCCCCAAATGGTGACCATCACCAAAGAGTTTTTCAATATTTGGCAAATCTCTTGGCGTTGAAATAATCAAAATATCTTTAATTCCAAACAACATTAAAGTAGACAAGGGATAATAAATCATCGGCTTGTCATAAACTGGCAAAAGCTGTTTAGAAGTTGTCATCGTCATCGGAAACAGCCGACTGCCGGACCCACCGGCAAGAACGATTCCCTTCATAAAAAAATCCTTAAAACTAAAAGTTACATAAATAATGAAAAAGTATAACAAGAATAAAGTATAAAGCAAGCATTTTAGCAGACTAATAAACAAAGCCCAACAAATTATGAACATATAGATTGGCTGGAAAAATATTTCAATTATTCTCATTCACAGAGAGCAGATAATAACCCCCATACCCAATAAAGACATTGAGTCTATGAGATGAAAAAAGACTTCCTTCCATTCAGAAGAGAAGTCCTTGTAAATTTGGTGTTTTTGAAATTAGTTTAAGTTTCTTTGCATATAGCGGTGGACTGTTAGCCACGAGCAACCCAAACTCCGTGCAATTTCAGCCTTAGTGAGACCTTTATCTAATAAGTTCATCAGCCTGTCATGCTGTTTTTGTAGCTTTTGATA
>CALXUE010000024.1 GCA_944391615.1 uncultured Alphaproteobacteria bacterium | reverse complement strand
CAGGCGGCATAATAGCCATCCGCATACAAGCAAGCCTTATCTCCTTCATAACCCTCGGGGCAGTTGGTGATGGTATATCCCTCTTTGATACAATCTTCAGGACCTTTCTTGTCAAATTCTTCGGGGTTGTCGTCAGCGCCGCCGGCTCCACCGTGATTGCCGATATCCGAACTTACAAAGTCCAAACCGGCGCAATCTCCCGTGTCCATAATCCAACAGACTTGGGCTACTTTAACCAAAGATTTTTGATTTTTTGAAACTTGTTGTGGAGATAAAGCTCCATTCAAAGATAAATGTGTGTGAAGTGTGTTGAAAAGTGTAACATCTTTGAATATATAATTCATTGAAGAAGAAATATCGGCTTGCGCCGTCTCCGCAACAAACGCGCATACAGACAACGAAGCCAACAAGATAAACTTCCGCTTACTCATGATAATTTCCTTTCAATTACTTTATCTCCACGACTCGTATTATAACACAAGGAAAAAAGTCTGTAAATAGAAATTTTCAAGGATTGACAAGGGTTTAGGCAATCTTTTTTTGCAAAAAAAATGAGCTTGTCATTTGAAAACAAGCTCATTTTTATCTTTTTTTATGATATTTCTACCAATGTTCCCAATGTATTCTTTCTTCTCCATGACGAGGCATCGGCTTAGGCGTTTCATCCGGATAACCAAGTACTACTATTGAAAATGGGCGGATATTCTCCGGTAAACCGAAATATTCTTTTATGGCTGCTATCGGACCTGTCATCGGAGAGGCTCCACACCAACAACCTCCTAGCCCCAATGCATGTGCTGCCAGCAATATATTCATTGTTGCGGCGGCACCGTCTATATCTTCATAGCTCCAGCCTTCTTTGTCGCGGCGGAAAGATTCTGATTCATCAACACAAACCAAAACAACTGCGGCTGCATTCTCTGCAAATAAAGCTGAACGTTGCATCACGCGGAAATGTTTGAGCTTTTCTTTGTCTTCTACAATTATAAAATGCCATGGTTGAGTGTTGTGTGCCGAGGGGGCGCACTCACCTGCCTGAATTATTTTTTCCAATATATCTTTGGGAATTTTTTTATCTTGATATTTGCGGATTGAGCGTCTGCTCAATAAACCTTCCATTAACTCCATTTTGTTCTCCTTTTAGTTCAATTCACGCTGCGCCTTAATTCCTCAATACGCGGCAAAACGGAATTTTCGATTATGAATTTTATGGATTTTTCAACCATCTCGTCTGTTTTATGCAGAGCGCTTGTGATTGCTGTCAAATCCATTGCCGAATCTATCTTATTTGGCATTTTTGCATAAACTTCTGATAAATCCGTTAATGAATCTATGATACCTGCTATATATTGGGTTATTTTTAAGTCTGCCTTGCCGCCCCAAAAACCCTCAATAAAACCTGCTTCGACTTCCTCATACCTATGGTAGCAATAGGCTTTGAGTGTGGCTTTGTCTTTTCCTTCCAGTCTATCTAATTTGATGTGGTTATTTTTGACTCCAACAAAAATTGTATCCCATAATCCCATAAAAAATTTGAAAAAAAGTTCGGCTTCGTTTTTGGTTTCAAGCCGCGGCGTTTCTCCTTGCGGCCAGAAAGAACTTATCACTTCTGTTGGGCGCAGCTCTAAATTTGGACTGCATATTGCTCCGGCAAAACGCATTTTTATGACGTGCAGAGGTGTTGGGCAGTGGTAATGGTCTAACATTTTTTTGAAACTATCATCACCGATATATTCATTTTGACTTTTCATTTTAAAATTCTTCGTTTATATATATACTGTATTTATTAATTTAATGGAGTTTTTTAAATTGGCAAGTGCTAATTTCAAATTGATTATATCTTCCGCACTTATTCTTACCCTAAGTGCTTGTTCTTTTTGGCAGCCTTATGTTGACAGGCGACGTAATGCCGGAAATCCGCCCGACAGGCTTTATGTCGGCAGGTCAACACCTTATAATCCTTCCATCTGCTATAATGGTTGGGTTTCTGATGTTAATGAAGTGCAAAAATTGGCTGATGAAGAGTGTCTGAAATATAAAACAGGTGATAAAGCTGTTTTGCTTCAAACCAGTAGTTTTGATTGCAAAATTTTTGTGCCGTCTAGAGCCAATTTTAAATGTGAAACAAATAATAAAATAAGTGAGTAATTAATTATGCTATCTCTTGAAAATGTTATTAACCAAAAATTGCATAACTGTTTTGAAAAACTTGGTCTTAACCCTAAATTTGCCGTGGTGAAAGTTTCTGATCGACCCGATTTGAGCGATTTTCAATGCAACGGGGCCTTGGCTCTTGCCAAAGAGCAACACAAAAACCCGCGCGAAATTGCTACCAATATTGCCGATATGTTGAAAGATGATGCTGATTTTGAGAAAATTTCAATAGACGGTCCCGGCTTCATCAACATTACCATTAGCAACAATCTTTTATCTAAAGTTATTTTTGATATGAGCAATGATGCACGCTTGGGCTGTGCGCAAGTTGAAAAACCGCTCAATATTGTGATGGATTATGGTGCGCCTAATGTGGCTAAGGAAATGCATGTCGGACACCTGCGCTCGGCTGTTATCGGCGAATCTGTCAAACGTATTGAACGTTTTGTAGGCAACCATGTGATTGCCGACACACACTTGGGCGATTGGGGCACACCTATGGGGATGATTATTTCAGAAATTCAACTCGACCATCCTGATTGGCCTTATTTTGATGACAACAAAAAAGACGGATTTCCCGACACACTGCCCTACTCGGTTGAAGACCTAACCGAAATTTATAAAAGAGCTAATGCTCGTTGCAAAGAAAATGAAGATGAACGCCAGAAAGCTCGTATCATCACAGCCAGGCTTCAAGACGGACATGCCGGATACCGCGCTTTGTGGCAGCATTTACGCCGTATTTCCGTCGATGCGGTCAAACAAAATTTTGACAAGCTTGATGTGTCTTTTGACTTATGGCTTGGAGAAAGCGATGCGCATGAAACTTGTTATAAAATTTTAGACATTGCCGCGGCAAAAGGTGTTTCTGAAAAAGATGACGGTGCAATCATTATTCGTATGGATGAAGCCAACAAGCCCAAACCTCCAGTTATTTTGCAAAAATCAGACGGCGGCTTTACTTATCACATCACCGATTTAGCCACTATTAAAATGCGCGTTGACGACCTTAAAGCCGACGAAATTATTTATTTTACCGACAAACGTCAAGCCTTACACTTTGAACAGGTTTTTGAAGCTGCCGGAAAGCTTGGAATTGCTCCAAATGTTAAGCTTCAGCACATTGGTTTCGGAACGGTTAACGGGCCGGACGGAAAGCCTTTCAAAACTCGTGACGGCGGGGTGATGAAGCTTGAAGATCTTATCTTACTTTCTGAAAACAAAGTGAGAGAATCTATGCCTGAGGCCAAAGATGTTGAAGGTTTTGCAAGCGTTGCTGAAGCGCAAAAATATATCGACGAGCTAGTTTCTGAAATTGCCGTGGCCGCAATGAAATTTCAAGACCTTAAAAATAACATTGCCTCGGGATATGCCTTTGAAGTTGATGATTTTGCTAAATTTGACGGCAAAACCGGTCCTTATATTCAATATGCCGTGGCGCGCATAAACTCAATTATGCGCAAAACAGAAGCGGCCGGTATTCAATGCGGAGAAATTATTATCTCTAACAAAGAAGAACGCGATTTGGCTCTGAAAATTGCTCAGCTCAACAACATTATTTGGCGCACACATTTGGAAAAAGAACCCAGCATTATTTCCGACTATGCTTATTCTTTGGCGCAGACGTTTAGTTCTTTTTATAACGCATCATCCATTCTCAATGCTGAAACGCCTCAATTGGCGGCTTCTCGCTTGCGGTTGGCGCGTTTGACCAGAGATATCTTGAAACTCTTGCTTTATCTCTTGGGGATTAAAGCACCTGAAGTGATGCTCAAAAAATAAGCGGTAATCTTGCAAAATTAATCCCCTGTTGGCTTTTTTTTCTAACAGGGGATTTTTTGTTTCTTAATAAAACTCAATTTGATTATGGTTTATTCTAAACTCGACCATGGGGTATTTTTCTTTATCCGGAAGGTTAAAATGCCACCATTCATGCTCCAAGCTCTTAAAGCCGACGCTTTCCATTAACTCTTTTTGCAAACCACGATTTGCAAGCTCTTCCATCGTACTGTTTTGCCAATTATAGCTTGCTTTTTTTAGGTGTTGTTGAAACTCCGCCCATTCTCCTCTGGCGATTTGCTCGGCATATTTTTTTTCGTAAGCATCGACCTGACACGGAAATTTTAACTCCTTCCCGTCTCTTGTACACAGCACGCAATCTATGGCCGAACCGTGGCAATGTTGCGAACGTTCCGGTGTGCGGGCAAAAAACCCTTCCATCGGAATGATTTTTAGCATCATTTCATGGGCAAGCGGCGGGCGGTAGGCATCTTTGATTTTTAACTTTAGTCCCTTTTCTCTCAGCTTTGGGCGCAGAGCTTCCAGTTTTATAAACATATCTTGTTGTACAAAGCAACGATTGCCCAGACCAACGCGCTCATAAACGTTGGTTTGCATCATATTTTCTGTTCCGGCATACATTAAGTCTATAATGAAGTCGTCATCTGTTTTTATTTCTATCAAATTTTTCATGTTGATGAGTGTGCGAATTTTTTTTATGATTGTCAAATAAAAAAACGCCAAAGTCCTCCAACTTTAGCGTTTTTTTAAGTCTTCTGAGAGTTGTTATACATATCCTGCGTACATGGCTCCTGCTTCTCGCATTGCTTTTTTGCCAAATCCACTCCCCTGATGAAGTGTTTCTCCCAAATACTCAAGAAACTCTTCCTTAAACTGCTTGACATCGCCAAACGACATCTCCCTTACATAGCAATTTATTATCATATACAAGTGTTCTTTTAAGCCTATGGTCATCGATGATAAAATGTTTAATTTCTTTTTCATGATATTAGCATATGTGCTATCTCCTGGATGTTGAATTGAGTGCATTCCCTGCAAGCGGCGGCGGATGCTGTTGATGCTCTTGGAATTGCGCTCAATTTGCAATCTGGATAAAACATCGTAATAATTAATTAAACTCTCACTATCGGTAATACTGCTGACTAAGCTTCGAATATCTGCTTCAGGATTGTCTCTTTGTATAGTATGGATTAAAAACTCAAAAAGGGATGACTTGCTTTTTTTGGCAAGATTTAAATCTTCAATAAATGCCTCGCCGAGTGTTTGATACCTGACTTCAACCATGGCTGGACCCCCTCTCTTTTTTGTTCATAATTATATGTTGTTATGAATGTATTATAACATACTTCATATCTCAACTCAACTGTTTTTATTGTTTTCCTTTATTATTCCTGAGTAAATGGGGCGGCGAGCTTTTGCCATATGCTGTAAGGAAAACGGCTTTGATAGTAGCTTTTGGGAAGTGTGATATTTTTAAATTTATAAATCACATATTGTTTTTGTTTGATAATTTTGGTGGGTTTGGTCGCTCCATATATGCGATATGTGGCTGATTTTGGTAATTTCATTTCGGCCAAACGTGTGGTGTCATTTAAGATGAATTCTCCTGAACACGGGGAACCGGCCGAAAGATAGACTAATCCTGATTCTCGGCCATCCAGTTTCCCTGAGAAATTTTCACCTAGTCTGACTATTTTTATGGAGCTGGTGCCGATTAACTCTACACTGCCTTCGGCATTTTTGCCTAACTCTATTCTCTCGACAACATTGTTATTGCTTAAATCCATATGTCCTACAAAGCCACTCTCGGCAAAAATTCTTCTGATACCTAATTGGGGCTTGTCTCCGGATATTTTTAAATCACCATGAAAATTTTGATTTAATAATATATATTTTGCATAGACATTATGCAGTCTAATCAAACTTTCTCCTTGATTGCCTACAATTATCGGATGCTGCACAAGGCACTGCATTAAATTAATGCGTCCTTTACACGCGGCTCCTAAGGTTATTTTTGAAAAGGCACTATCCCTGATATTAAGTGTGCCGATGAAATTATCTCCTATGGTGAGCTTTGCACTTTTATTTAAGCCTTGTGCTGAAATTTCAGCTTTTGATTCCGCTCCTATGTGCAATGATTTGACCTGGCTTGAAGATAAATTAATCTTGCCGGCAAAAGATGGCGCAATTTCTACTTTCTCGATATATTGGTTTTCTCTTAAATCTATTTCGGCAAAAACATTTTTGCCTATTTTTAGGTGTTTGACATGCGAATTGTGGAAATCGTATATGTTGCCACTTGAATTGTCCGGAATTTTAAGGTCTTGGCGCATCAGATTGTTTATGTTTATTTGATATGCTTCTCCTGTTTGCACGTATTTTTCAAGACCATATTTTTTGAGCTCGTCTGAGGTGATATACGTTTGGCGGCCTGTTGCATCGCGCACAATACTCATACCGATTTCTTTGCTGACGCCGATGTTTAGCTTATAGCCTTGTTTTTTGACATATGAAGCAAACTTGTTGAGAAAATTTATGGATACTTTGCGGTTTTCATGGCGGCGAAACGAGACCAACGTGTTGTCTTTGACTTCTATAAACGCAATAATTATACCATCCTTGCGGCGGATTATTAAGGTATTGTCTTTTCCTGTCATTTCTTCTATTTGATATTTTGACGTTATGAAATTTTTGTTTTCTGACATTGGGACCTCTTTTTATTTTTCATATAATTTATGTCGCTTTATTTAACACTCGATTAATTTTTGTTTTTTTTACTTTATTTTTATAAAGTTTGCGTTATTATCTTTCCATTATTAATTACAGAGGTATTTTTTTATTTATGTTTTTACTCATTGTTTATGCGGTTACCGCCATTTTTATTTCTTTTATGTGTTCCGTTTTGGAAGCTACTCTTTTATCCATCACTCCTAGCTTTATTGCTCAGTTGGAAGAAAAAAGTCCTAAATGGTATAAGCAAGTTTCTTATCTTAAACAAAATATTGATGCTCCTTTGGCGGCTATCTTGACACTTAACACTATTGCCCACACTGTCGGTGCCGCCGGCGTCGGTGCTCAGGTGGCTGATATTTACGGCCAAAAATATTTAGGGTTGGCTTCAGGAATTATGACGCTTGCCATTCTCGTTCTCTCTGAAATTTTGCCTAAAACAATTGGTGCTAAATATTGGAAAAAGCTTATTCCAACCATGTGTGTTACCTTACACGTTATGGTCGTTATCTTAAAACCTTTTCTTTATATTTCTAACTGGATTATGGGGTTGTTCGGTTCGGTTGAGAGTGCTGATGTGCGTGACGAAATTAAAGCCCTTGCCCGTATTGGTAAAAATGAAGGCGTGCTCGATGACAATAAGTTTAGAATTATTACCAATATCATTAATCTGCAAGGAATTAAGGTTAAAGATGTTATGACCCCTCGGACCGTTGTACATGTGGTTCGACCTGGGATGACTATTAAGGAATTTGACAAGGCCATTGCGACTTCTCCGTTCTCAAGATTTCCGATTATTGATGAAAGCGAGCAAAATTACTATGGCTATATCCACAAGTCCAGCTCTTATAAAGCAAAAGATTCTGACAAAGTGGAGCAATATGCCCGTAGTATGCGCAGCTTTTCTCCCGATGCTAAGCTCGAAGATGTGTTATCATTTATGCTTATGGACCACAATCATATCGCACTCGTGATTGACGAATATGAAAATTGGGATGGTATCATTACGCTTGAAGATATTATTGAAACTATTCTCGGAAAAGAAATTGTTGATGAAACCGATCAGGTGGCCGATATGCGCCTCTATGCCAAACTTAAGTGGAAAAAGAAAAAAGAGCTTAAAGGTATTGAAGAAGTCGGTGGTGAATAATTTTTTCTTTTAGCAGCTTTTTTTGAAAAGCTGCTTTTTTCTTATATAAAAAAAACGTTGTATAATTTTTTGTGCGTCATTGACGCCCTGCCTCCTCTTTGTTAAGACTAGATTAGCTCGGAGTGTGCTCTGAGTGTGATTTTGTGGCTTTAATAAGGGCGGTTTGATGCTCAAAAAGACTCTACATTGCTTGAAAAATATTGTTGTTTTTACAACAACTTATGCTTTTCTTGCGGCTTCTCTGCCAACCCCTGCTCAGGCTTATTTACCGCCTTTGAGCAACGCTCAGCTATACACTCTAGCTTCTCAGGGAAATGTCAGGGCCTTACGTATGGCTATTCAGCGTGGTTTAAATATAGACTCGCTTGATTCTCGCGGTAATACGGCTCTTTGTCACTCCGTTATTCAACGCAACTATACGGCTTACAACACTTTACGCGCCGCTGGGGCTAACCCTCATCATCCTTGTATGCAGAACTTGCAAGCTCAAGGCAGAGATTCATTTTTGGAATCTCGGCGGGTGGCTCCGGTTACAGCTACCTCTCGTCAGGCTTATTCTTATATCGGCGATGAAGAATTTTCTTTATCTAATTTAACGCTGATTGCCGGTGGAGCTCTTGCTTTGGGGGCCGCTTTGGCCATTGTTTTCAGCAGTGGCGGCGGTGGCGGCGGTGACAATGTTTTGTCTTATAACACGACGGAATATACACTGGCTGGAATTGTCGGCACAAAAAGGCCCGATTATCCGGCTGATTATCCTTATAATCCCATTATTTTATTGGAACAAACAGGTGGAACAATCACAAACGGGGATTATCCGGATTATGATTTGGGCGTTGGTTCAATTGATGGTTGGGTCGTATCCAATGACGCAAACATTAATATTGACGATACCTCTACCCCATTGACCGACGTTATCGACTTTAGAACAAGCGTGTTGGATTATGGAAATTATATTCAAGCCGCCATGAAAGCAATTAACGAAGGATCAACCGTTAATAACGGCTATGAACCGGGTGGTGACAATTATCAGCCCTCAGGTACATATTTGATTACGGTTAAAGACAATGCAGCGGCCTTATCTGCCTACAAAAACGCTTTTGCCAACAACTATTCAAATATTAATATTGATGCTAAAAACGGTGCTCTGGGTATGGTGGCTAGCTTGAACTCTCAAGCTGTTAACCAACTCTTGGGTAATATCAATATGAATTTTAACGGAACAGCCGATAACCATGGTATTATCGGAATGTATGCCGACACAGGGGCTTCTATTACGAATGAAGGAACTATTTATGGTCGGGCTCAATCAAGCGACTCGACAAAAGGTACCATGATTGGTATGCGCGGACAACTTCTTAACCAGGAAAAAGCGCCTTTTTCAAAAACAAATGTTACCAATAACGGCTCAATTACGCTTGATTTGTCTGCTACAAACAAAGAAGTTAATACATCTATGATTGGTATGGGAAGTTGGCTTGAAGATAGCTTTTTGAATGGCGGAATGTATCTTTCTCGCGCCGGTTTTATCTCTCTTATCAACCAAGGAACCATCACCCTTAATGCCACCTTGAGTGGTTCCGGTAGCTATTCTCCTTCCTCCGAGAACAGCTCTAATATGCTTTTGGATGGTGTCGGCGGAATTGTCGGCATGCGTTCTGACGGAAACACCACCGCCGTTAACGCCGCAGATATAAACATTAATATTAATGATGCCGGCAGTAATACGGTCAGCGGTGCTGCTGCGGCTATGCAAAGTGTTCATGGCGGCTCAATTTCAAACAAAAAAAACATTACCCTCACCGGCGGCAGCGGAAATTATGGTATGTTGTCTGTTCGTGGTGATGGCTCAAACAGCGAGTTTGACAGTATTACGCCTAATTTACAAAACAGCGGCACTATTTCTATTGACGGTGAAAATTCTTATGGTATGGCCTCTTATAATGGCGGTGGTTCTAATAACTCCGGCACAATCTCAATGGCGCAGGTCGGAACGGGAATTATGCATAATACCGGTATTATCTACAACAACGGCTCTGTTTCTTTGCAAAAAGGCGGCGTCGGATTGTCTATGACGCAGCAAGGTGATATTTATAACACAAACAGTGGTTCAATTGTTATTGACAACGCGCAATCGGCAACATCTACTTCATCTGATAATTCTGCTACCCAAGAAAGCGGTGGAGATACAAATACGGAAGATACCACTACGGAAGATACCGGCACCTCTTCTACTCAGACGACGACAACAACAGATGATGCTTCAAACGCCAGTATTGCTATTTCTTCTCAAAAAGGTAATGTCTATAATAACGGCTCTATTCTTATGACCAACAAGACAAATGCCAGCAATACAACTTCGTATGGTATTAAGGGAAATGAAGTTACGGCGGAAAATACCGGTTCAATTACAATTAATGATGCTAATGACAGTTATGGTGTTTCTATTACCAACGGCGAGATTATAAACAGCGGGCTCATCAACTTAGGCAACACCACGGGAACGGCTAATAACTCGGCTTATGGTTTGCAAATTTCGCAAGGAAATGTGACCAATAGCGGACAAATCAGCCTCCGCAACAAGTTGAATGCTTATGGTATTCAGGCTGGTTCCGGAAATGTTGTGAACACAGCTGAAATTAGTATTGAAAATTCAACGGCTACTTCCGACTCCGTTGCTTATGCAATTTCGGCAGGTTCGGGCAGCGTTAGCAATACCGCTGATTTAACCGTTTTTAACGCTACGGATGCTTATGGTATTTCTTCAGGTAACGGAAACGTAACCAACTCGGGCGTTATTGATATTTCAGATTCCGCTTTGATGGAAGGTAACGCCGGTTATGCTATTCAAACCCAAAAAGGAAACATTACCAATAACGCAGCCATTAACATCGCAAATAAAGACAATGCGTATGGTCTCAGCACTGAAAACGGAAGCATTGACAGTAACGCAGCTATTACTATTAACGGAAATTCCGGCGCACTCTCCAGCATTGCTTATGCCATTAACGGCGGTACAGGATATATTAACAGTAATGCCGAAATTGTGATTAACAATGCGAATGAGGGCTATGGTATTTCCTCAAGCAACGGAAATATTACCAACAACGCCGCCATTACCCTCACAAACACGCAACAATCTCAGAACAAAACATCTTATGGTATTAAGTCTGAATTGGGTAATGTTATCAATAATGCCGACATTAATATGAATGTTACGGGTGATTTGTCGGCCGGTATTGATACGGACACAGGCTCATTTGGTATTTGGACAAACCAATCAAATATTACAAATAATGAAAACGCCACGATTACGTTTACAAAACGGGGTAACGGTTTGTATTCTACCTCCGGATATATTAATAACTATGGTGATATTGATATGCAGGCCGGCGGCGTGGGTATCGGCACATCATCTGGTAATGCTACAAACTTTAAAAATGCTACAATTACAATCGATGATACCGGTATTGGTATGCAATCTGGTTTGGGACAAGCCTTCAACCAAGGTGATATTAATATTACGGGGAGTCTTTCTACCGGTATGGAATCACAGTTTTATGCCGAAAATACCGGAAATATTAACATCAGCGGCTACAACTCAAAAGGTATGGCCGTTACAGCTTCAAATGCACAGATTATTAACAAAAACGCCATTACCATCACAACGAGTGAAAATGGTTTGTATAACTATGGTATGTATGGTTCTGACGGTGTGTTAAGCCGTATTACAAATGACGGAACTATCACTTTTTCGGGCAAAGGCTATCCTACAACCGAAAATGTCGGTTATGGTATTTATTTTTCAAACGGACAAGCTGTTAACAATGGTGATATTATTGTTAATGATATGTATGGTTACGGTATGTATTTCACCAATGGCGGTACATTAAACAACGCGGCCAATATTACCTTAAACTATGGTGGTATCGGTATGGGCGGAAACGGCACAGGTTCCAGCGACTCTCAAGAAACTGCCGCCATGATTAACCAAACGACCGGTGTTATTACAATCAACGGGCAAGATTCTTATGGTATGAAGGGTGAAGGTGTTACCACCTCTTGGAATGATGGTATCATTAACATCACCGGTAGTAATTCGTATGGCATCTATTCCACCAATGGCAGCGGAACAAACAACAATACCATTACGGTGAACTCTGATGATTCTGTTGGTATGTATAGCGAAAGTGCCGACATCATTAACAAAAACGGTGCCACAATCACAATGAACGGCAACAACGCTATCGGTATGGAAACAGCCAGCGGAGGAACAACATCAACATCTACGCAAGGTGCCGTCAACCAAGGAACCATCACCCTTAATGGTACAAATTCTGTCGGTATGCAAACCTCCGGAGAAGGTAAAGTTTCTAACAAAAATACAATTAATGTCGCCGGTTCTCAATCTTCGGGTATGACTGCTGATGGCAGTGGTAGTGTGTCTAATGACGGAACAATTAATGTTACCGCCTCCTCCTCTTATGGTATGTCAGCTACTGATGGCACGGCTACTAATAATGGTGAGATTAATGTTGATGCTGATGATGCTTATGCCCTTTATGCAAACGGTGACGCCGCTACCATTGTGAATGGGCAAAACGGAAATATTAATCTTGGAGAATCCAATAACAGTAAATATGCCATGTATGTTGAAAACGGCACGGCTCTTAATGAAGGTAATTTGGCAATTGCAAAAGACGGTGCCATCGGTGTTTTTGTTCAAGCCGGAAGCGGTGAAAACCAGAATATTATTAATATGACAGGCAACAACGCTTTTGCTATGCAATCAATCGGTGGAGGTACGATTACAAACTCTGTCGGTAAAGTCGGTAATGTCACTTATGAAGAGCTGGCCACTTATCAACCCACCAAAGGTATTTTTGTTAATGGTGAAAATTCTTACGGTATGCAGGCCGGCGGACAATCAACTGCCAACAACACATCAACCGGTGTTATTGTTGTTAACGGGGCTAATTCTTATGGTATGGCCACAACCGGTACTACCATCGGCTCTAAAACATATTACGGAACGGCCAATAACGATGGTATTATCATTGTACAAAATGCTGATTCTCAGGCTATGTATGCTGACGGCGGTATTATTCAAAACACCGAAAACGGAATGATTTATACAAACGGGCAATATGGTATGTATGTTCATGCCGGACAAGGAAATAATACCGGTCTTATTCAAAATATAAATGGTGGTTCGGCAGACACTCCTTTTGTGGCTATGCATAGTGATGCAGGTAGTTTGACAAATGAAGGCCACATTAAGCTAGACGGAGATTATTCAATTGGTATGGAAGCAACCGGTAATTCCAGCGCAACCAACTCTAATGAAGAAAGCGAAATTGAAGTTAACGGTGAAAATTCAATAGGTATGTCAGCAAGTGGTGCTATGTCTACCGCTACCAATAACGGCAAGATTTCTGTTGCTCAAAGTAACAGCTATGCCATGCAGGCAGATAATGGCGGCACAATTACCAATGCGGGAACTATCAGCTCTGAGGGTGATGTGTTGATGAATGTTTTGAACGGCAGCGGTATCAATGAAGGTGATATGGAAATCACAGATAACGCTATTGGTATTGACGTTGTTTCAGGCTCGGGCAGCAACACCGGAAATATGAACATAAAAGGTATGAACGCGACTGGTATTCAGGTTACAACGGGTTCGGGCAGCAATAACGGAACAATGAGTGTTTCGGGAACATCTGCCAGCGGTATGAACGCCAATAACGGTGGTGCGACTGTTACAAACTCGTCGGATGGCACAATCTCTGTTAAGGGCAGTCAGGCTGCCGGTTTGAAAACCAATGGCGGTACGGCGATTAATGAAGGGGCTATCAGTGTTTCTTCAACGGATGGATATGCTATGTATGCCGATAATGGCGGAACAATTAAAAATACTTCAGAAGCTACCATTCAAACGGCAGGTTCTTCTGCTATGTATGCTAATGTCGGTAATATTATCAATGAGGCTGATTTAACGTCTTCCAACAATAATTTTAAGGCCTTGTATGTGGCGCAATCCGGTAATGTCAACAACTCCGGCGATATTAAATTAACAGGAACATCTTCTTCCGCCATTTATGTTGCAGGTGGCGCAAATGCCAATGTTACAAATACCGGAGATTTGGATTTGTCCGGTAGTGGTTCTATCGGTATTTATGTGGCTAAAGGTACCGTAACGAACAGTGGTAACATTAGCATGAGCGGTCAGAACAGCTCCGGTCTTGTCGGAATTCAAGTTGATTCCGGTGCCGTTAATAATACGGGTAATATTCTCGTTGATAGTTCTAGTGCTATCGGTATTATGGCTAATGGCGGTGCTATTACAACTCGAAATGCCAAGATTGATGTTTCTGGAAGTAACGCTGTCGGTATTTCTGTAGGAAAAGCGGCTCAATTAACTGTGGATAATAATAAAAGCGCCGGAAATTCTATTGATGTTTCCGGAAAGAACGCTGTTGGTTTAAAGGCTACAGGGGGCTCAAGCATTAGTATAACATCGTCCAATAAAAATAATATTTACTCTATTAATGTTTCCGGCTCCGGTGCTGTTGGGTTAATGGCAACTGAAGGTTCTAAAATCGAACTTAAATCAGGTATTCTTAACGTCAGCGGCGGAAATAATGTGGGCGTTTCGGTTAGTGGAACTGGTTCTTCTGCAACAAACTACGGAACTATTAATGTTTCAGATGATTCTGGTATTGGTATGTTGGCTGAAAATGGTGCTTCCGCTACAAATGAAAACTATATTTTCATTTCGGGAAGTAATGTTGCTGGTATGAAGGCTACTAGCAGAGGAACTGTTACAAATAATGGAACAATTGTTTGGGACAGTGCTTCTTATGATGCCAGCACAGATGTCACAAATAAAATTATGGTGTCATCAGGAGGAACGGCTACAAATAACGGACAAATTATTAATATTGCAGATTTTCCCGGTGATGTTCCCAGCGTTTCTGCTCAGAGTGCCAATACTCCCGTGACTTATTCTATGGCTTCTTCAGACGCCGCGCCTATGCTGATGATGGCCGCTGCTCCTGTTAGTGCTTCCGATGAAAACGCTCATGAAGTGGATAATACAGATACTGAGACGTCAGCTGATTTGGCGGATAGTACAGTTGCTCAGGCTCCTGCTCCAAGTAAGGCCGCGCCTATGCTGATGATGGCCGCTGCTCCTGTTAGTGCTTCCGATGAAAATGTTGCGGATGAAGATGTTATTGAAAATACTTTAGCTGCGTCGGTTGAAACTGAAAATTCAATAGATGAAGACTCTTCATATTCTAAAACATCAGACTCTGCATCTTCTTCTGATACATCCTCTCGAATCTTGATGGGCGAAGGCAGTAATATTACTGCTAAAAAAATCAGCGGAAACTTTGGAATAGCCGGTGAAGCAACTTTGGATGGCAATAAAAATTCCTATACTTTATCAAATGTTCTGACTTCTGCCGATATTTCAGAAGCTAATATCAGCGGTACGGCTTGGTTTAACAAAGTTGATGTTACCGAAAGCGATGATGAAGTTGATTTAAGCTCTGTTGATAAAGCAATCGAACAGATTAACAACAGCCTTAAACAAGAGGCTGAAGAAAATGGTGAAGAAGTGGATGAAAGCAAGCTTCTGACAAACAAGCTTAGTGCCAATGACCTCAAAAATTATGATGTTACCGTTACAAAAGGCGATTTGTCAGAAATTTTGGCTCAAGACACAACTATTCAGGATCGTACAATTTTGGATAAACTGGACCAAGCTTATGAAGCTCAAAAAGATTCTCAAATTTTTGATCCGATGAAAATGGCACAAACTAATGAAGAACTTTCCGGTGCAATTGCTGATGAGTTGGGCTTAAAGCTCTTTGGATCATTCACTAAGCAAAATCTTGATGTAATCAAGAGTGCAAATCGTCAGATTAACTCTGCTTTGTTTAATGACAAACAAGATAAAGACGTGCGTATTTTGACCGGTTATGACTACCATTATCATGACCGTGACGCTTCTGCTGATATGCAAGGTTATGAAGATCAGGCTCATTCCGTGTTTGCTTTGGCTGATAAAAAATTGGGTGATGATTGGCGCGCTGGTATTGGTGTTTTGTTAACCAAATATAGTTCCGAATATGATAATAATCGCACGAATCGTTCGGAAGTTATCGGCCAAGTGTTGGCACCCCTAACCTATCAACCCAATCAAGACACAATGTTGGTTTCTATCCCGCGTTTGGGTATCGGTAAAGGTGAATATCATCGTCAAAGTATTAGTGGCTATTATGACGGCGATATTACAAACTACTATTATGGTATTACGAATGAAGTCAGACAAATGTATGATATCGGCTGGTTAGGATTAGAGCCTACTTTGGAATTGAATATTTTGGGTATGCATCAAAACGCTTTGAAAGAAAACAGCGCTCTCAGAGTGGATGCTCAGGATGCCTTATCAATTGAAGGCGGTTTCGGATTGTATGCAACAAAACTCTTTGAATTTGGAGAAAAACAAAAGTTCAAAATCAGAGCCGGCGGAACGTATTATCATGAATTTGGTGACCCGTATAAAGCTCGCCGTGCACGCTTAACCGATGCGGATGTTGATTATTACCTCAACAAATATAACTTAAGCCGCAGTCGTGGCGTGGTTTCTGTCCGTATGGATTATGAATATGGCAATAACCTGAATGTTTATGGTGAATTTAACAAGTTTATCGAAGACAACGGCGGCTATGCGATTAACGCCGGTATGGGATACAAATTCTAAACCAAAATATTTAAGTTTATAAAACTTCCTGAACAATCAGGAAGTTTTTTTTTTTGCAAAAAAAAATCGTGTAAACCCTTGTCAATCCTTGAAAATTTCTATTTACAGACTTTTTTCCTTGTGGT
>CALXUE010000023.1 GCA_944391615.1 uncultured Alphaproteobacteria bacterium | reverse complement strand
CCTGTCTGTTCATTACCTTTACTTCAAAAGAATCTCTTGGTTCCTTTTCTTTAGAAAATATCACAGACTTCATATTTTTTTCTTACCAAAATACCGTCTGCGTATCCCCTCATCATATCTTATTTAACTTGTCTTTATAACTCATCAGCTTTTGTGATTGGTCATCATCAGCTGACTTGCAGGTTTATATTCTAACTCTTCTCAAATGTCAACACAAAAAATTAAAAAAAATTCACTTTTTTTGAAGATTTTTATTAATCTATTGTTTTTCTTATTTATTTTTTTGTAACTATTTGTTTTTATTTCATATTTGCCTAAAATGGACGTTTTGTTTATATTTGGCGATTTACCCATTATCTTTTTGTTTTTCTTTGTTTTTATTTTTAATTTTATTCGCTTTTCTTGGCTGAGAATCTTTATAATCGTATTTTTTAGATTCTTTTTTTTAATGTCCTTGTGATTCTTTTATATTTGATATTTCATCATCTACTTCATATTTAACTTTTTTCTTGACTTTTGTAATTTTTGTTATATTTTGTCTATAAACCTTAATTATTATACTTTATATTATTAACCTTAAAAATTTTTGTATGAAAAAAATTAATTTCTTTCTTTCTGTGGCTGTTACGGTGCTGTCTTTAGTGCTGTTTTCTGCCTGTGGGTCGGCTGAGGGGGATTCTAAACCTTTACCCACAATGGTGCCGACCAATGGTGCTAACTCTGCTTTTGTTTTGCCTGAGGCGACTCTGGTCAGTATTCAAAATACTAAGCGGGGGTGTGAAATTTTAATGATGACTGAACTCGGACGACAAGTTTTTGTTCTGCCTTATCATTATGATATAAGTGCTTATGACGGATTAAAGGTCTCTACCACCGAAGGTAAAAAGAAAATTGAACCTTTTGACGTCTTTGGAAAAGAACGTGAATTTTTTTCTGACGGTGAGGTAAAACTTTATCCGGATAAAGCTGTGGCTTTTGAAATGCCTGATGGCAGCGCTTTTGTATTGATAGCGCTTGATGGTGTTGATTTGCAAAAATTGCAATATCTACGCTTTACGATGCAAAAAGGCAAGCTTTTTACGAGATTGCTTCCGATTGATGCCGTGCATTTTGTGGAAGCTTCAAGTTCCTATGCGAATCAGACGATTATTCCTCTGTATCATTTAGAATCGGATAAATGTTACAGCGAGCCAACCGCTATTCGCCAACTTCTGGATACGCATAGTGTTAAAGGACTCTATGTGGTTTTTAATTAATTTTTTTCAAACCCCAAAAATTTACTATTATGAAAAAAATTGTATACGCATTCGGATTGATTTGTGTTTGTTTACTTATTTTTGTCACCTGCAAGGGGGGCGGAAATTCTTCTGACAAAAAAGACTACTCAAATGTTGAGCCAGTGTACATTCCTTGTCTTACGACATCGGAAAATGCCATTATCGCACTTAGCGAATCGCTTGAAGAACCGACAATCCAAAATACCGACAAGGGATGTGAAATCACATTCTTGACGGCGGAAGGCAGACAGGTCTTTTTAGTGCCTTGGCACTTTAATCTGAACGAATACGCTGAAGATAAAGCCGCTGGTGATGACAATCTGTTTTTCTATGACTTAAAGCCTTTGGTCGTATTTGAAAAAGGGGAAAAATATTATCCTTATTGGCAGGTTAACCAAAGCTTTTCTTGCGGAATAACGTTGGCTTTGCCTAACGGTAAATTTTTATCTTTTTTGTCTTTAGGAACTTGCTCTATGACTGAGCAACTTGCTGACTGCCGTTTTAGAGTGCAGGATAGAAAGTTTAACACAACCAAAAGAGAAATTAACGTTAAAATTATTAACGTGAATCGTTTTGGAAATGCTAGGCATTATATCTCGCCCATTTTCCATCCGGTAAGCTCAGAGCAATATTCGGCTCCGGTTGAGGCAAAAACTTTGATGAGTAATAATACCATTAAGGGCCTGTATGATGCTTATCGCCCTGCAGATTATTAACCTATTTTATTATTTTATTAAAGAGTCAACTATTTTTAGTTGGCTCTTTTTTGTTTTCTTTTTTTTAACCAAAATATTATATAGTGTTCTATAAATTATATTTTATAAGGTTTTTGCTATGTTAAAAAATTTGATATCTGTTTTTTGTGTTTTTTGCTTATTAACTGCCTGTTCTGAAAAAAAACCGCCGATTACGGGAATCGATGGTTCGGCTATTCCGCCAGCTTTTGCTAATTTTCCGGATATGCCCTTCCCTGCTTCCGCTTATGTTGATTTGGAAGACACAAAAGCTTTGGGTAGCGGCAATAACTGGATTGGGAGTCTTGTCTTCAACGTCGACTATTCTCCTAGTGAAGTTTTTGACTTTTATATGTCGGAAATGCCTAAGCTTGGGTGGATTGAAGTGGCCACCGTGCGTGCCAGAGTTAGCCATATGACTTATATTCAAGGCAGACGCGCCGTGCAGATTTTGATTGAAATGGATTCTTCAGACTCCTCTTTGGTGACGGTAACCGCTATTCCGAATGAAAATGTTATCGGCAGAGGTAAATAAATATGCGCTTTAATTTTTTTACTTTTGGCGGCGGGCAATTTTGGGAAGATGTGTTTTTTTATCAGAAATGGCGAATCCAAAGACACTATAAAACCAAAGAATTTCGTCTGCTGGATCCTTGGGATATCAAACGTTATGAAGGCGGCTTTGAAGAGTGTCGGCAGGCCTTTGTTAAATATATTTCAATTTATCAGATGCCGCGGCAAAGAGGGCATATGATTATTATGCTTCATGGCTTGGCTGATTCTAAAAATGTGTTTAAACCCATGTGGCGGGCTGCTTTGAAAGAAAATTTTTTGGCGGCAGCCGTGAACTTTCCTTCCACTCGAAAAAGAACTGACTCTTTTGTAAAGCAGTTGAATTTCTTTTTGAACCATTTGGAAGATGTGCAAGAAGTGTCTTTTATCTCTTTGGGAATCGGTGGAATTGTTTTGCGGAAACTGCTCGCTTCAAATGAACCTTGGCTGTCTCGGCTGGAAATTAACAGAGCGGTTGAAGTTTGCCCGCCGAATCAGGGGTCTTTTTTGCTTACAAAACTTTCTAAGTTCAAATTCTTTCGCTTTATTCTCGGGCCGGTTATTTCTGAAATGGATCGTGCTCATGCTCTTGAATGGCAAAAATTGCGCCTTAAAACCGAGGTCGGCGTTATTTATACGCATCAAACAAAGCGTGGATTGTTGAGATTTTTGCCTCAGGTTTGTTCTAGGCTCTTTTGTACTAGAGAACAGGCTTTTTTGCCGCAAGCGCGTGATGATGTTTTTATTGTAAACTGGCATTTGAACCCGTTTAAGAATAAACATATTGTTGAGGCTTGTTTGCATTTTATTAAACACGGATATTTTAGGAGTGAATAACAATGAAATATACCTTGTTTAATGTCTTGGTTATTGCTGCGGCTTTCTTGCTCTATCAACTTGGGCTCTTTAAGGTGCTTTCTTCTTCTTATTTGTTTTGGGGTGTTATATTCTTTATAATTTTTCTATTTATTGTGGCTATCAAAGTTATTGGAATTCCTCATTCAAAAGAATAATTTTTATTGTTAATGTTTTCTTTTTTTTAACCTTAACGGTTTATGATATAATTGCTGTTTTATCATAAAAGTTTAACACGAATCCTATTTGTTTTGTGTTAAAATAGCTTTATCTACTTTAATATATTTGGGCCGGATTAAATAATATGCGTCTGTTGAAAAAATTATTATCTTTGGTGGTGGTATTGAATTTGTTGGAAAGTACAACTGTGCTTTCTGTCCCTTCTGTGATGGCTCAAACTCTTGACCCTAATAAAACTTATAATGTGTATAATGTGAAAACCGGAACTGGTAGTGAAATGACCGGACAGGAAATTGAGGACTACAACAAAAGTGTTGCACAATCTTCGACGACAACATCCTCTTCCAGTAGCAACAACTCCTCTTCTCTGACTACATCTGATGGAGCTAAGAATCCTTTCAAAATCGATGATTTTATTAAAGTCAGTGACGCTAAGAATAAAGATGATGTCACAAAAGACAAAGAAAAGTATGAAAACGATTTAGAAGCTGTTAAATCTAAATATTATAGCACAAAAAACAAACTCTTCGCACGATTGGTGGCCTATGATACCGTTAACAGTGAAGGTATGGGGAATCGTTTTGCTGAAGGTACCATTGACACTATTGCTGGTGCTTTAACCGGTGATTCTATTTCTCAAGGACTTAAAAATCTTGGAAAAGTCGGAGGGGCTATCGGCGATTTATTCTTAAACACATGGGAATTAAATGTTGTTACAAACAATGAAGACCTTGATGAAATTTACGAAATGGTCAAGAAAAAATATGCTAACGACCCTGAAGCGCTAAAGCTTGCTGAAGAATTGCGCACTATCGGACGTGAATTTCACTCTCTTGAACGAAAAATTGATGCTTTGGATAATATTAGTGAAACTGATGGACCTATTTATGAATACATTACGCCTAATGGCGAATCCATCTTGTTTAAAAAGGTTAATTACTCCTTCCAAAGTGCCGGTGAAGCCGCTTTTGGCAAATATGAAACCATTGATGCTTCCAACACTGAAGGTTGCATGCCTTTGCCGGCTAAACTGGCAGAGACCAGAAGCTGTATTTTTTGCCCGCTCTTTTTGACTATTTTTAATGCAGCTCAAACTATGACAACTAATTCTTTTGGGGTTTTAGGCCCTGAAATCGCCAAAGTTATTTTTATTGGGTTGGCTCTCTATATTGCCTTTTTGGTCTTAAAATATGTGAGTTCCATGACCAAACAAGACACGCCTCGCTTTATGAACGAATTATTGACACAATGCTTCAAAGTTGTGGTGGCTTGTGTTTTGCTCTATACGCCTGATTTTGTTTATAGCAAAATTATCGGGCCTGTTTTGGATGCCGGTACTGAGCTCGGAGGCGCTCTTTTGTTTGAAGAAGGCAGCGGATATACGCAATGGTGCAGTATTGAACAAAATATTACCGACCAAACCAATGAATTTATTAAGGGCGGTGAGGACGGGACCGAAACACCTTTGAAAGAAGGGCTTATTCCGGCTTATATCTACACTAAAATTGAATGTTTTATTCGTGCTGTGCAGGCTGAAATATCCCTCTCACAGAGTATTGGTTCTTCTTTGATGTGTATTTCCAGAAATGCGGCCGCTGATACCGTGGCTTCCGTGCCTATTCCCGATTTTACCATGATGTTCCAAGGGTTGATTATTTGGCTTATGGCTATCATTATGACCATTGCTTTTGCCTTCTATTTGATTGATGCGACCGTGAAGCTTGGTATTGTCGGAGCTTTGATGCCTTTCTTTATTGCTTCTTGGCCATTTAAGGCTACCTCGCGTTATGCCTCAACCGGTTGGAATATGCTGCTTAATACGTTTTTTGTTTATGCTTTGATGGGGCTGGTCATCAGTATTAATATTCAGCTTATTTTGCAAGGCGTGTCTGCCGGTACGGCTAGTGCCGATAATTTACAGGATTTGATTAACGGCAATAATATTGATGCTTTGCGCGAGGCTTTGGATATTGGATTTTCCGGATTTTTAATTCTTATCGGCAGCTGCTTGTTTGCCTTCAAATTAACCGGCCAAGCCAACTCTATTGCCGGCGAATTTGCCAACGCTGGTGCTGTTAATATTGCTCCGGGAATCGGAACTTTGGCTTTGTCCGGCGCTACCGGTATGGCTAAAAAAGGCCTTAACAAAGTAGGAAATATGGCGAATGCTACCGGCGTTCCGGCACGAATTTCTCAGGCAAAAGACCGATTTACAAGCCGCGTGGCTCAAGGATTGGGGCTTGGGCGTTTTGCGGGAAAAGCCGGACAGAGTTCTGTTACGGGGGCTAATACTGCGGCACGCAACAATCAAAATCAACCGTTGCCTCAGAATCAGAACCCAAGCACGAACCAAAATCCGAATCCGAATCCGAATCCGAATCCGAATCAAAATCCAAATCAAAATCCGGACCAGAATCCCGATGCAAATACGGGACCTCAACCCAAACCTGATTCCAGAACAAATCAGGATCCTAATTCCAACAATCAGACGCCTCAACAAGCTTGGAGCAATGCTGTTCGCAGCGAGGCTATGGCTAACGCCCAAGTTCGCACTTCTCAAAGAGAGGTTAACTCCGCGCAAAAAATGGCTAATTCTGCTCAAGGAACGCCTCTTGAGGCTCAAAGACTTAGAGAACTCGAACAAGCTCAACTCAAACTGCAAAATGCACAGGCTCAAGCTATGCAAGCTTTGAAAAATCGTGAAGCTTTGGAGAAAAATATGCTTAATACTTTAAATTCTGCATATAATTCTCAGCAACTCATCAATGATAAGAAAAATTTGGAAAATTCGGCGGCCGCTATTCAAAATGCAAAAGCAAATGCTTCTCGTGTTGATTCTCAACTGCAAGCGGTTAATCAGACTATTCAGAACCCTGTGGATTCAAAGTCTTTAGCTCAAGCTCAACAGCAAAAAGCCCAGCTCGAATCTGAAAAAGCTACGCTTGATAAATATGTCTCCGATACTCAAAAATATCATGATAACCTTTATAATAAACTATCTAATATTGCCGGTACGGAAGAAAATAAACAGCGTATTCAAGATATTCAAAATCAAATTAATGCTAATGGTGGGGCTCAGGCCTACGAAAACTCTATTTCGCCCGAGGCAACACAACAAAAAATTAATGATATCAATCAAAAAATTGAACAAAATGCTCGTGAACAGGCGGCTCAGGCAGAGAAAATCAACCGTACGCAACAAGAAATTAATGCTCAAAATGCTTTGTTGCAAGATGAAAAGAACAAAGCTGCCAGCGCTTCTGATGAACCTTCTCGAACTCTTTATGCGCAACAAGCTCAAGAACGCGAAAACATTATTCGTCAAACGCAAGATGATTTGCAGAGAATGCAGTCTCAAGTTGATTCGTTAAAGACGGATGCGCAAGCTCTCGGCAAACAACAGCAGATTTTGGCTAAGGATTTAGAGCAAAACAAAGCTCAATGGGATTTCTATAATAAATTTGTGAAACCTCAGGGAGGTGGAAATGTTTAAGAAAATTAACATTTTCTCCTTTGCTAAGATTTGCTTGCTCGTGTTTATGACGTGTTTTTTTCTTGCCGCCTGTGCTCCTGAAGATAAAACGTCAAAAGACAAAACCCCCTTGGGCGATATTTCTGAAAATGCCACGCCTCAGTCTTTAGCCGCTGAACAAACTGACTGTTGGCAAAGTGCCTTGCTTAAAGAAATTTATGAGCAATCAGGCAAGCTTTCTATTTCTCTTTATGGACAAATTACAGGTGGGGCCCTGACCCTTATGCTAACCGGCTTTGCCGTTTGGATGTCTTTTAGGTTGTTAAAGCATTTGGGCTCTTTTCAAGAAGAGAGTATTCCTGAAACTTGGAGCGAGATTTTCAAACAACTTTTATTGTGTACGGTGTGCGGTCTTATCGCCGGATCTTCCACTAATGTTATGTGGGTGCTTAACCATGTGATTTTTCCGCTCTATTATGCTTTTTTAGAGTTTGGAGCCGCTATTCTTAATACCGCCGTGGCAGGCCCGGAAGAACAGACGTCATTTTTCTTTATGGGACAGGAAACTTCCTTTTCTCAAAATATTCAGTGTGCTGCGGGTGAACTCTCCATTGATGATAATATGGTTGCTTTTCCTGAGGCGCCTCAGCAATTGATGTCGTGTTTGGCCTGTGCCATCAATGAACGTTTGGGTTTGGCTTCATCCCAGATTTTGACCGTTCTTATGGATAGAGGTGTGATGGCTCTGTTTATCGGGTTGTTGCTTTATGTTGTGATGTGGTTCGTCAAAATCGCTTTTGTCTTTTATTTGGTTGATAATTTGTTTCGATTTACGGTTATGATTGCGCTTTTGCCGATTTGCATTATGGCTTATGCCTTTAAGTTTTCTCGAAGTTTGTCTGCTAGTTGCGTTATTATTATTGTGAATTCTGCGGCGTATATGATGATGATTGCTTTTGTTATTGCTACCTGTTTATTGGCTTTGCAAAACTTTATTAGTTTGCCGGCCTTGGGCTTGAACGGAGAAGATCCGGCTGCTTATGAAACAACTTTTAAGGAATTTAGTATTGCTCTTTTATGTTTGCTTATGATGGTGTTTGTTATTGCTTCAACCATGAAGATTGTGGCTGAACTTACGGGACAACTCGTCGGCGGAAACGGCAGCGAAGAATTCCAAAAACAGGCCGGAAAATTTACGGCTTGGCTCGGCAAAGGGCTGGTTATGCTGCTTTCGGCCGGAATTGGTGCTTTGTTGATGAAAGTCGGCTTTATTGCCAAAACCGTTAACAAGGTTAAAGATGTTAAAAACAAAGCTATTGATAAACTTAATAGTCTGGCAGGAAGGGGGCAACAAGAATGACTTTGCTTGTTAAAAATCGCCTGCTCGCTTTTGCCGGAAAATTTTTGATTTTTCTGTCTTTGTGTTGTTGTGGAAACGCAAACTTTGCTGTGGCTCAGTCTCTGTCTGGGCAAACGCCCCAGCAAACAAATACCTCGCAAAATACTGCTCCTGCCGAGACGCCTCAAAATAACACAACTCAAAATACCAATGCTTCCAATTTACCTGCTGTCGGAACTTCAGAATACAAATTGGAGGCAGAAAAAGGACAATTATTTAAGACTTGTGGTGAACAATATCCTTATGGATGTCCGGAAGGAACAAAATGCTATCGCGTTACAAAACAGGTTAGTGATACTTATACTTCAGATGTGGGCGGCTTTGTGACTTCTTTTACATCAAAAAAACAAGTGATTTCTTGGGAATGTGTTGCAGACGGGACCGAAATTCCTAAACACGAAAATGTTGATGACCCGATTTATGAACTCCGTGAAGAAGGTAGCTTGGGAATCGGAACAATTACTCGTGATGTTTCCAGTAATTCTAATGCTATCAATGACCAAAAAAGCGAACGTGTTTGTGATACGTCAGGAAACTGCAAAACTGTTCGTGAGAGTAATGCAACTTGCGAAATCGGCCGAATGAAATTGAAGTATCAAACCAACTGCTATTCTTGTTTGGTGGTTAAAACCCTCTTGAGCGAATTTATGAAAATAGGCGATAAAACTTATTCTCTTTGCCGTGACGCCGCGGTTAAAATTTTGTTTTTATGTTCGGCTTTGTGGATTGCATTTTTTGTTTTGAAAAATGTTTCCTCTCTTACAAGTATTGAGCCGGCTTCTTTTGTTAATCAATTACTCTCGCAATTGTTCAAAATCGTGGTGGCTTATGCTATTATTGTTTCGGGCGCTGATACTTTTATTACTTATGTTGTTAATCCTATTATGGATGCCGGTGCCGATTATGGGCTGGGAATTATTCAAGCCGCCGAGCAATCTATTTCAACTTCTCCGGATGCGCAATACGCTTATGACCAAGGATCCTCCCTTTTATCTAAGGATGTTTTGAATAAAATTTTGGCTCTTAATCAGGGAATCGACCGCATTGTATCAACCAACTTGGTTATCGGGCACGGCTTGACTTGTCATGCGACTCACGCAGGTGTTTGGACTATTACTATCGGGGTCTTTACCTTGCATATTGTTAATCTTTGGATTTGGTTGTGCGGCGCTATTATCTGGTTTCTCGGGTTTATGATGACCTTGTCTATTGCCTATTATTTGGTCGACATCGCATTTAAAATCGGAATCGCTATCATTATTTTTCCTATTACTATTGCTTTGTGGCCTTTTTCCCTGACAAAAGACCGTGTGAAAGCTTGTATTTCTACTATTTTTATGTCTGCAGCTACTTTTGCATTTCTTGCTTTAACGGCATCTTATGCAACCTTACTCATCAGTGCTTCTCTGCGCGATATTTCTACTCTGGAAACAAAGCTTAGTGACGGGGATACTCAATGGATTTCTGACACGTTTGATGTCACGGGACCTTATTTTTTAATTATCTTATTTGCTTTTCTTTATTCATTAAAGCTTATTGAAGCGACTATTCCGAGTTATGTGTCTTTGTTCTTCTCCGGTGGAATCGCGGCTAAGCTCACCCCTATACACAAAGAGCTTACGCGTGTTACCGATGTGGCTAAAAAATCTGCTATCGGCACCGGAAAATATGTCAAAGATGTGGCAACTCATCAAGGGTCTCGGGCAACAAAAGGAATTGCCAGCACTTTGGGCAAAATTAATCCCGTCAGATTTGCTAACCTGCAACAACAAGATGCCGGCCAAAATTCAAGTCAACAGTCTGCTGCCGGTCAAGCTACACAGATGGCCGGCGCGACCCTTAAAAATTCCGGAAAGGCAGTTGAAGCTACCGGAAAAGCTACTAAAACCGCTGGTAAGGGTATGGAAATTGCCGGTAAAGGTATGGATGCTGCAGGTAAAGGTATGTCTAAGGCTGGCGCTTCTCTTAGTTCATCCGGTATCGGCGCAATTGTCGGTGTGCCTTTGAAAGCTGTCGGTATTGCAACGCAGGCTGCCGGTAAGGCAACTGAATCCGCCGGTAAAAGTGTTAAAACTGCTGGTGAAAATATTGAAAAAACCGGAAAAACAATGAAAAATACCGGTAAAAAAATGGAAGAAAAAGGAAAAGATATGAAAAAAGACAAATCTTCTCCAAATGACAACCAAAATAATGACAAGAACAAGAACAATAACAAGAATAATGATAAAACTGAAGAGGCCAATAATAAAAAATAAATAAATTTACGCTAAAAAAGTTGTTGAGAAACAAATGATGTTTTGGAAGTTGACATATTTACCCCTCAAAAAAGCCTCAGGTTTTCTGTTTGCGGCCTGTGTGGCTTGGGGGAGTGTTTGCTCTTGCGCTTTGGCCGATGATTATACAAACTGTATTCCAAACAAACAAAATGGGCAATATACGCTTGAATGCCCGAGCGGTAGCGCAACACGCAATGACATTGACGCCAATTGTCTTAAAACGCAAAACCAAAATTCATGTATTAACACAATGCCTGTTTCCGGCAGTGTTTCTCGTATTCCGGAAGATGTTTGTTATCGTGGTGAGGGGTGGAGCAATAAGCGCAACCATAATGGAATCGATTATGCCGTACCGGTCGGTACTCCTGTTACTGCCGCTGCAGATGGCGTGGCTCAGGTTAACAAATGTGTTAGCGGCGGCGGTATGACCGTGGTCATTGTTCACAAAAAAGCAACCTCTCCTCAAAGTGATGGGGTTTCCTTAACCAATAACAGTAATTCTGATTACTATACCTCAATTTATATGCATTTGTCTGAAATTTTGGTTGGGAACGGTGCTCAGGTCAAAAAAGGACAAGTTATCGCTAAATCCGGTGATACCAGTTGTTCCGGCGGACAGATTAAAACTGGGGCTTACGGTGCTCACCTTCATTTTGAAATGCGCGACGGAAACGGCGGAATTGCCAGTGGTAATGTTTTGGACCCGTTATGCAACGAAATTCAGTCTTTGTGTGAAACTCAGTCCAGTAATATTTTCTATCAAAACTCTTCTGATTATGATGCTTTTCAATGCAGAAACTGCTCGGCTAATGCGAACGGATGCCGCAAAACAGAAACCGGTGGTTACGACCATAACGGCGATCCCATTAATCCGACAGATAACAATTCTTCTGCTTCTACGGCTTCTTCTGGCGATTGTGCCAAGATGTATAACGAAAACAACCTTATTGCTCTCAGTGCGGCCGGCGAATCCGGCGGTGATGCCGGTATTACCAATAAATGTTTGGCGGCTGACAACGGTGGATGTTCTTATGGGCGCAACCAGATGGCTTGCGGGGCCGAAACTGCCGAAAAACAATCGGACGGCAAATTTGGGGTGTTTTATCAATTTATGCAAAATCTTTCCACTAATCATCCTGACCTTTTTCAGGTGCTCTCTAACGGAAATGATTTGGATACTACGGTTAAATATGCTTGCAACAATAAAAGTTATCCGGCTGAAAATCAGGCTTTTCAGGAGGCATGGGCCTCTTTGGGCGATAATGCCGAATTTGGCGCTGCTCAGGATGAAATAATTTATAATGAATATGTGGTTTATCCTAAAAAAGCTTGTGGCTCTGAGTGGGATAAGCTTATGCCCGAGGTACAAATGACGCTGATGGCTTGTGCTATTGCCAGTCCTAAAACCGTGCAAAGTGTTATTAAACAAATTCAGCAAGAGAATCCTAATACTGCTCTGAGTGATATTCCGGTTGAAGATATTATTCCCAGAATTAACCATTTGCGTACTGAAATCGGTTATGCCAGCTATAAAACTGATCCAGCTAAACGCAAAATTTATGACTCTCTTGTGGCCAGAGAATCCAAAGATAATGAGCGCGCTTTAACTTCTGCCAAAATTCGTCAGGCGATTAATGATCCGGCAAATGCCGGCCGTGACCCAAATGAGGTGGCCTTGGAAGTTACCGGAAAACGCTTATGTGCTGAAGATGAATATCCGGGATATTCTACCGGATCTTGGAGCAATGACCCATCTGCAAACGCTGCGGCTACTCTTTCCGGAGAATCTGATGAAGATTGCCGTGTCAGTAAATATCGGAATTCTTTTAAAGACTGTTTGTTTTGCAATATCTTTAAGGTTCTTTTTAACACCGCAAGCACTATGGCTAAGTCGGCTTATGAAACTTTATCCGACAGTGCTTTGACTTTGCTCTTGGTCGGTACGGCTCTGTGGCTTGGTTTGACGATTATGCGCTATGTGTCTTCTTTTAATGCCGCAAATCCGTGGAATATGTCTAAAGAAATTGCCAACAAACTTTTTGTGGTGCTGTGTTGCGTTGCGATTTTAGTTGTTATGGACAGCAAAAGCTTTACGGAATTGGTTATTGAACCGATTTTCCAGACCGGACTGGATTTGGCTAAAATTGCCATTGCCAACTCTACCGGTGCAACTTGTAATACGGCTTCAACTGCCGGTATTTTGGCTGATGGCGGCCTGCCGCAATCTATGGGAGAAAGTATTTTATGCATTATTGATGCCATCCAAAATAAGGTGTTGGATATTATGGCTGTGGGGTCGTCTTCTATGTGTGTTGGCGTCTATATCGAATCTTGGCATCAGATCCCTCTTCTGCCGCATTTTGGGTATTTACTCACCGGAATTGTACTTTGGGTGGCAAGTTTCTTAATCTTGGTCATCTATCCTTGGGTGCTGGTCGACTCTTTATTGAACCTGTGTTTGGCTGTGGTCTTTTTGCCTTTTGCAATAGCCGGCTATCCTTATAAACCAACGCGTGCCATGTTTGTGGGCAAAGTTTGGGGTGCATTTATGAATGCTTTGTTTATGTTTGTCTTCCAAACGATTGTGGTGGCTATTATCTTAATGGCTTTGGATAATATTACCGCCGAAGCTTTTAACCGTAGTTTGACTTCTGCCGGTGATGACGGAAATGCTTTTCAAATTATTTTGGACTCCCTTGCTTGGTGGTCTATGAACTTTTTGAAGTTGGTATTTATCTTGTTCCTTGGGTGGACGGTGTTGAAACAAGTTAACACCTTTGCTTCTCAGTTTGCATCTGCCGTTAAGGGCGGCGGCGGAATTAGCGTCAAATCGTCCATCGGTCCCGGTGTCGGAACTCTAGCGATGAGCGGTGTTAAAGGCATGGGACTAAAAGCTCTTGGCAAAGGAGTGTCCGTTGCCGACAGTGGTTGGCAATCTGCCAAAGAAAAGTGGCAGGATATGCGTCTTGACAGCAACAAATCTCATGTGGCGTCCCGTCAAGAACAAATTCAAAATAAAGGAACTCAAAACGCTGACGGTTCTACATCTTATACCAATATTTTCGGTCGAAAGTTTACGGCTACAGACAATGGCTATTCTTATAAAAATTGGCGCGGTAAAACTGTTACAAAAACCGTGAACAGGGGGGATAACGGAAACTCCGTTTATACTACGACAAAAACAAACAAAGACGGTTCTCAAACCATTATTTCCAAGGACGGATACATCAAGCAGGAAGTTTTGCTTGATAAAAACGGAAAAGAAGTGTCTCGTGTGACATCTATGACTACTGTTGGCGGACGGGCTATGTTGAATAAAGACGGATCGGTTAATCAGGTTATCTTTAACAACATTATGCAAAACTCGGCTTTGTCGGAGAATGATAAAAAGATTGCCATTTTGGAACAGCTTCTTCGTGAAAGAATGCCTATTTCACAAACAAAAATCGGTGGGCAACCTTTTGATTCAAGGCAAATTCAAAAAGGCGTTGATGAAAATGGTCGCGAATATTTTAGAATCGTCCAACAAAATAAAAATGGTGAAAAAATTACGGCTTCAATGACTTTTGGTCATAACGGACGTGTTTTAACAGAAATGGAGCAAGTCCGTCAAGATGGTCAGGCGGTTAAACGTTCTTCCGACGGTATTTTTAACTCCATTCAGACTTATGCCTACCAATCTGACGGAATGATCGATGAAGCCAGCCGGCAGACTAAATTCTCCGCAACTGATTATTATACCCAACATTTTGGAAATGTTGTCGATAGCAATGGTATGGTGGCCAGAGGGGTTCCGATTAATGACTCTTTTTATTCGGCTGAGGATTTGCAAAAATTTGGGCAACAGGTGGCGCGGAATGGTTCTCCGGCTCCTTTGTCGGGTTTTAATTAAAAAAAATTATCCAAATTGTACACATTATTGTCTTTTTTGTACGTTTTGTTCTTGATTTCTTTTATTCTGTCCTTATTATACGGGGTAGTTATTGCTGATAACTATTATGTAATGTTTATGAGGTATCAAGATGGAAGAAATTATTTTCCCTAACCAAATCAGAATGTACAGAAGATTGCGCGGTCGCTCTATGCAGGAATTGGCCGATCATTTGTCTGTCAGTCTCTCGGCTATTTCTAAAATTGAAAAAGGTTATCGCCGCGTCGATCAAGAACAGCTCGTTAGAGTGGCTGAATTCCTTGATTGTCCGCTTCAGGATCTTTTTGTTAATGAACAAAACTCTCAGTTGGAAGTTGTTCAGTCTTGGCGTCGTGAACAAGAAAGAAGAAACAAAATTAATGAGAAAAGCGGCCTTAAAACTTTGGGTGCCGGTTTGCGCCAAATCAGAAACGAGAAAAATTTGACCCTTATTGAAGTGGCTGAAAGCGCTGATATGACTTTGTCGGTTTATCACAGAATCGAAATGGGGCAGAGAGAAGTTTCTGACAAGGAATTCAAAAATATTGCCAGAGCTTTGAATATCTCTCCGGATGATTTGAAAGCTGAAATTAAAAGTCTTGATGAAAAAGGTATGTTGGAAGAAATTATTCAACGTAATGACGCTAAGTACAAGCTCTTGTCTACGCCTCGTGGGGCTATTTCTTCTTTTGTTACCGGTGCGCCTCAAGAAACTGCCAAAATTTCGGTTTATGGTACGGCGGGTAAAGATGGCGACATTGTTGTGGATATGGAAAACGAAACCAAGAAAGTTGCTTGTCCGCCTCAGCTGAACGGTAAAAAAGATGTTTATGCTCTGAATTTATGCTCCAGACGCTTGGGCTCTTTGTTGCCGGCTCGTTCTATCTTGATTGTTGACCCAAATGATGTGGTCAGTATTGGCGATATTGCCGTTTTTTATACTTCAGATCATGATGCTAAAATTCTCAGCATCAGAGAAGATGAAAATGGTGAGCTTTATGGCTTGAGATGGAATCCGGATGAAAGAATTAAAATCAGCAATGATGATATGAACAAAATTCATAAAGTTGTTGCTATTTACCTCTAAAACTTATTTTTAGCAAAAAAACTCCGCTTTAGGCGGAGTTTTTTGTGTTTTATTAACCTGATTTTTACGAGATTTATTTATACTCTCTTCTGAAGTTTGAAGTGTTTGAGAAAAGGTTTGTTAAATTGGCAGAAAGCGACTTAGAAAAAAATGCTGAATATTCCCAGGCTTTTGGGCTTAACCATGATGAGGAAGATCCGCGTCTGGTTGCTCAGCGTTTGCTTAATATCTTTCGCCAACTCCATATCTTTACGACTCATAAAAGAAAAGAATTTAATGACGATTTGCTCAAACAGCCCTTGCAGGTTAAAAAAGCTTTGGCCGCTTTGCCCGGCGGTTCGCTCGTGCTCGAATATCTGAATGAACTGGAAGAGAAAGCCGGCGTTAAAACTGATATCAGTCTGCTTAAGTCTTCTAAAGAAAATATTCAAAAAGAAATTCAGTCCGTTGAAGAAGGCCATGATGAAATTGCTCAGGTTAAAATTCTGGCTAAGGCCTTATCTGAAGCTCAAGGACATCCGTCAAATCTCGCTCCTGATGATGTGAAAAAAATCTCACAAGATTTGTACGATAAATTCGAATCGCTTAAACGCGAACTTGAAAACAGAATTGACTCGGTTAAAGTTATTTCCGCAGATGGAAAAACGGCGACTTTAAGCTCTAATAATGCAGATATTGTCAAAGCTATTTCAGATGCAGCTCATAATATTATTCAACAGCAAGACAAGTTGTCTCAAATCAAGCAGGATTTCTTTTCAAAGTTTTCTGACTGGGCATCTTCAAATCAAAATCTTTTACAGACTGTTGCTTCTAAAACCAATGTTCAGCAGTCAAGCAAAAATACAGCAGATGCCGTGGCTCCTTTTTCAGCCTTTGATTTTGAAAATTTTATTACTCAGATTACGGAAAAACAAACTGAGATGTTTAAGGAATTTTCTAAACAGCAAGCGGATAATTTGAGTAATGTTTTGAGCTCTGTTTTGAAAGAAAACAACTCTGCTTCCATTAAAGTCATTGAAAAGGCTTTGCAGTCTTTTCAGGAAGAAAGTTCTCGATTGCTGAAAATTCAGGAAAACTTTAATAACTCCATCGCCCCCTCAAATTCTGATAACAGAAAAAATCCTGATCATTCTCAGATGAGTGTTTCTGATGACCTTAAAATTGCAAACAATCTTCATTTAGATAATGCGGACAGCAAAATTCGCTCGAAAAAGAAAGATAAAAAGAATAAGAAAAAAAATATACCTGAGCCTAATATATCTTTTTCCGATGTTTCTGCCCCTGATATGACTGATGACCATGCTTTGGATGCAGCTAAAAAAGAAACTTTTCCAAATGAGGATTCTCTTTCGGCTCCGGATAATTCTAATGATGATAGTGAGTATATCTGGGAATATGTTGATGATAACGGAGATGCCTCTGCTGATGACAATGGAGATTTTATGTGGGAATATGTCGACGATGATAATTCCGAAAATAAGGAGAATATTGCTGCTAAAAACAATGAACATGCATCAGAATATAAAGAAGAGCTTGCGGAAGAAAGCAGTGCGCTGGAATCCGAAAATAAGAAAGATTTTACAGCAGAAAACAGTGAGTATGTCTGGGAATATGTCGATGATGATAATCTCGATGATGTTGAAAATATTGATGCAAAAAACGGTGAGTATATATCCGAAGATGCGGAAGCTCTTGATGCAGAAAACGGTGAGTATGTCTGGGAATATGTCGATGAAAACGGAAACCCCGTTACTGACGAATCTGAAATAGAGCAAAAGAACATTCCTTTGGACAATCATCAGCCTAATCCCTTAGTTTCAAAGCATAGTGAAAATACTCCTCTGCAAACATTATCTATGTCCGACACAAGTCGCGGAAAAAAGGCTATTCTATTAGCTGATGATGATCGTCATATTTTTTCCAAACTGAAACTTAATGGTTTGGAAAAAATTTCAGACGTTTCTTCTCCTTATCCTAAGCCGGTCCTTTTGATATAACTGTGTAAAAGGCGCTATAAAACAATTTACAAATCTTTGTTGCTCCTTTACACTAATGGTGTCTTATTAAGGAGTGCTTTTTATGGATGAGCAAGCTAGTTCTTTGCCGCCGGTGTCTGATGATACCTTGTGGTATTTGAATAATTATATTTTGTTGAAAGATTATCTCGATCGCACCATTTCTCGTATTGCCGCGCGCTGTGTGCGTAAGGGAAATATTGCCATTGAAGAATATCCTTTTTATGCTTATATTCTTGATGTTTTGGAAGAAATTACCGAAGATGGGGATTTTATTTTAGCTCATCCTGAGCTTAACCCCTATGTCGAATCTAAAATTCAGGGCGGTATGGCCGCTTTCAAAAAAGATTTGGATGAATATCGGCGTGAACTGACACAAAATGCATCTCCTGATATGATTAAAGATGATGCTGCTGAGCTCCAAAAAATGAAAGAAGCTCTCGGCGGAAATACCGTTACTAAAGAGCTAGACCCTACCGTGGGTGCCGGTATGAATATGGACCAACTGATGGAAAAACTCCTTAAAGAAAATAATATTAACCCTATTCAAGAGGATGGCCAATCATCATGAAGCTCGGTAATAAATTCTCTGTTTTGACCTATTTCTTTTGCTTGTTGGCTGTTGGATTGTTAAGCGCTTGTTCGGGAACTTCTGATTTTGGCAATGCTGATAGTTTGCCTGTGCAGGCTAATGGCTCTAACATGGGCGATGAATTGGATTTTGTTTTTGCTAGAAACCCTGATTTGATTAAAACAACTAAGGGGGCCGCCGAACTTGATTTGGAAACACCTTTACGTTGTGATGTTAACTGGAATAAGCAAGAAATGATTACGGCCGTGCCGTATAATATGAACTCTTTTAACCTGATTCAAAACGGACGTAATGACGCTTTACCTAGGTATGAAATCAGCGGACTTTCCTTTAAGTCTTTACCGGCGCAAAAAGCTTTGCTGAAACTGTTGAAAGCAGCTGATCTTCACCTTGTGGCCAAAGATGCTCCTTACGCCAGAATTTCCGGTGAAAATTTACATGGTAATTTGACCGATATTGTCAAGATGATGACGGACGCGGCCGGAATCTTTTATTCTTATGACGCTGAACGTAAAGTTTTGCGCGTTTCTCGTCGGGCTAACTTCACACTCTATGTGCCAAAGTCTCGTCCGATTATGATGGGGTTGCTTGATGTTATTCGTGGGTCCGGTATTACGGACATTGTTGCTGACTGGGGAGATTATTCTATTACTTTTACCGCTGATTTTGATGAAAAAAACAAAATTATGGACCTCGTCGACTATTTCAAAAGCAATCCGGTGTTGATTGCCTATGACGTTAGCGTCTTTCGAATTTATCCCGCTAATGAACAAAAATATGTTGACTGGCAGGCTGCCTTGGATGCTTTTGATTTTAGCACTCTTAACACAGCTCAAGCCGGCGTTATTGGAAGAATTCTTTCCACATCTAATGACTTAAATATCTCAACCCTCAAGCAATTTTTGGGCGCTCAAGCCTCTATTGTTCCGGTGGCTGAAGGGCGTTTTATTGTGCCAAACCTCTGGTTGTCTCGTTTCGATGTCGGTAAATGCGGCGTGAGAACGGCTCCGGAAGAGGATTTGTCCGTTTTAGCAAAGGCCTCTTTGGAAAAAGGTAACTGGATTTTTTCTAATATTGCTTTAGATACTACTCAAGGTGAAATTGCTCAGTTTAGCGTTCGCAGCAAGTTAGGGGAAAATTTAATGATTATTGGTTTGCCTAACAAAATTTTTGGTATTGATGCGCCAACTTCAGAGACGGTTATTTTTATTGTTCCAAAGATTATTCGTACGGCTAAAACAAATGGGCCGATTATTAATCAGATTTAGTGGAGGTTGTTATGGTTGATGATGTGCTTAACAATCAAAGTCAGAATGCTCATGTTGCTTCGCCCCAAGTTCGTCGGTTGAAAAAAATTAAGCGCTTGGTTAAAAGACCTTTGCCCAGACCTTTGGAGCCCAACAATGTGCCTTTGACTGCAGACAGCGGACATGAAAGACTATCGGACAATACATCTCATCAAACAGTTCTCTCCGCTCAAGAGGTTGAGGTGGCGAAGTCTGTTGTTACAAATACACCCCAAACAGAGCTTAAACAAAATAATGATGCGAAAAAGGCCTCATCTACCACTCAAAATACTCAAAACACAAAGGCTTTATCCAGCGAGGATTTATTGTCTGCTTTTGACGTGCCGGAACCTGTGTTTGTTAATGAAGTCAGTGAATCGTCTTCCCTTGAGGAGGAAAAGTCTTCTTCCGTTTTGCAAACGTCGTCTTCCGGCAATGACAGTATTTCACCGGATGATCCTAATTTTTTGAATGATGACACCGATTTTTCTTTACCGGTAACGGCAAATGCGGCGGAGAATATAACCAAAAGCCGCTCTCCAAAGTTCATTGAAGAACAAGATATTACCCCTCAAGAAGAACATTTGTCTTTTGTTCAGGCGCTGAAAAACAGTGATATGTTTACAAAAAAAGCCATAACTATTTTTAGTGTTGCGGCTTTGGTTGTGGGGTTGTTTATGGGAAAAATGCTGTTTGGGACTTCTACCGTGGTTCGAAACGGATTATCCGGCGTTGTGGCAAATCCGGAAGTGCCCAAAGGAAGAGCGCGTTGCGGAGTGGCTGAAAAGACACAAGGTTGCGTTTTGTATCTTATGAATCCGCAACGTCAAGATTTGAATGCGCGTGATTTTTATGATTTGGCATCGCAACTTACGGGACGTCAGCGGTTTGTGATAGAGACAGGGAATATGCGTTATTCTAATGTTAAGATTGCTCCGGGGGAGATTGCACAATTTAATATTCCGCCTTTGCAGTAATGGTATTTATTTTTATATAATTTATACAAAAATTTAGAAAGTTTGTTATTTGTTTTTAAGAAGTAAAAACAAAGGGGGTATTAACATTTCATTTACAAAAATATGACATATTTCTGCTGTAAAATGCTTGTAAAAATACTTGTATAGGCGGGAAATGTGTGGTATACTTTTTGTATATATGTTCCTTAGAATAAGGGAGTGTGCGATGAAGTGTGATAGTGTCATAGGATTGGCAATTTTGGCAGCTATGTTGGGCTATGCGCCGGCATGGGCTGATGTTGATATTTCCGGAAAAGAAAAAATTGAAGTTGGGACTTGGGGTGAGCTCAAGGCCGCGGTGGAAAGTTCCGCCAATGCCGGTAAAGTGATTGTTTTGACTGGAGATATTATCGCCGATGTTAACACCCCGATAACCTCGGTGGGCGGCGAAGGTATTATTATCGACGGCGGCGGCCATACCATTACCGGTCAAGAAGGCACTTCCAACGGGCAGCTTATTAAATTTAATTATTCCGATACAACGGATTTGATTATTCAGAATGTAAATTTGAAGGGGTTTGGGGTAAAGAGTTCTTATGCCTATGGCGGGGCGATTTATAATAGTGGTGGTACTATCGGTGATATCAGCGGGGATTTTACGAGTAACTCGGCTCAATCGGATTCTTCTTCTGCCGCAGGCGGGGCGATTTATAATAGTGGTTCTTTGGCTCGAATTGAGAATATTATAGGCAATTTTGAAGGTAACTCGGCGCAATCGACTTTTTCTACTGCCCATGGCGGGGCGATTTATAATGATAGAGGTACTATCGGTGATATCAGCGGGGATTTTGAAGGTAACTCGGCGCAATCGACTTCTTCTACTGCCTATGGCGGGGCGATTTATAATGATAGAGGTACTATCGGTGATATCAGCGGGGATTTTGAAGGTAACTCGGC
>CALXUE010000022.1 GCA_944391615.1 uncultured Alphaproteobacteria bacterium | reverse complement strand
AATTTTGAAAACTATCGCTTGCGTGTCCGGATTTTATGTGCTTAATTTATTTCTACTTTGGTGTTTTGATTATGATACTTTTTTATAATTTTTACTCTCTGCCCCATACTTTGACGATGAACCCACTCCGATTGCTAACCTTTGGCTCGGCTCTGTCGTTTCTCGCCAAAGTTAACCAATCTGTCGCCTTCGCACAAAAAACAATTCCCCAAATTGTTTTTTGCACTCAGCCCTAGATACCCAAGGGTACCTAGGATTCAAATCCAACCCTCCTCACCATAAAAATCAAGCCCCGCACTCTGGCGGGGCTTGGTTTTTATGGCGGAGAGATAGGGATTTGAACCCTAGGTACCCAGATTAATGAGCACAATTGATTTCGAGTCAACCGCATTCGACCACTCTGCCATCTCTCCAATGCTAAACATACATAAGCCGGATACAAAAAATTTGCAAGCTTTTTTTTATATTTACTCAACGTGCGTCACGTTGCAGAGCTTCCATTTCAGCATAGCGAAGAGCAGCAGATTTTTCTTGTTGTTGAGAATTTTCCTCTTGTTGCGCATCTTCATGATAATCATAAGTATCTTGATTATCAAACTCGCGCTGTTCTTCTTCGGCCTCTTCCTGCTCAAGATCTTTCTTTTTCTCCAGATTAGAGATATTCCACAACTCCTGAAAATTTTTTTCTAACTCTTCATCTTCTTTGGACCGACGTTCATCCCGATATTTCATCGTTTGAAAAGAAGATTCTTTCTGTCCCAAGGTTTTAAGCATATATTTATCGGCATTTTCAATTTTTTTGGCGCCAAAATCACGCGTATTAACATGTTCTTCATTAGGCTCCACAAAAATAGCCAACATCAAATACTTTCGCCTCTCCCTCACCGGAAAAATACGGTCCAAACGCAGCTTAATTTCATCCCAATTAGAATATCCGATAATCTCTGGAGGAATAACAGCTTCCATACTCGCCACAGTATCAAAAAACATAACGCCTCTCACAACACAAAACAAACTTTCGCCTTGTTCCCTGCACACATATTCAATCACATCATGCGGGCGAATAGACTTGAGTTCATCATTGCACAAGCGAATATCAACTCTTTTCTGACCGGAAAGCAGTTTGTTAAAAGACATCTGAAAAACCGAAAAAACATATTTCATTTTCAGCCTCGCAAACTCAAAAAAACCTGATAAATGAAATATATACCAAAAGAAAAAAAACTTCCACAAAAAAATAAAAACCTATTTGGCACACACATCAAACATCTTTTCCCACCAACGATATACTTTGTCTTTTTTGAAAGCAAAATGCTTAAATAGCAAATAGTTTGACACCAGCAAAAACAAAATTGCCACCGCCTGAGCCACAAAAATATTCCAATGCCACTGCCCCACCAAAACACTCAAAACATAAGCATTAAAGACATAGCTGATTACCCAAATTAAAATACTTTTACTATATTCCTTAAGATGGTTACCCTTGGTAACAAACACCATTTTTTTGTAGGAATAAAACGCCACAACAGAAGAGATAAGCCACATCAAAGCCAAAACTGCCTGATAGCTGAGTGAAACCAAAACCACCTCCAGCACCACAAACAAACCATAACGAAACGCCATATTAGCCGCCGCCATAATAATAAAGCGCAACCGCTCATCATATCTAAACCAAATATCAAGCCAATGGTTATCACGCTTAAAAAATATCTCAAACATCAAAAGCCACCTCCTCATGCAAAAGAATAAATAAGCGTGCATTACCAAATTTCAAGCACAAAAAAAAGGAGCACCGAAGTGCCCCTTTCAAAAAATTAATCAAACGGAGAAGGTTACAATTTTGCCAGAATTTCCTCTTCGGAATAAGGATTTTCGCCAAAGACGACAATTGTCGGCTTTTCAAAGAAAATATCCTGAGCAATTTCCTTCACATTTCTGGCGGAAACAAGGAATGTTGCAGTAATTCTGTCATCCACATCGTACATTCCGTTGCGTCCGAGCTCTTGCCATGCAGCCTCAACAGCAGCATCTTGCGGTTCAGAGAACTTAGCCAACTTTTCGGTTGCAGCACGTTGCCGTGACGTTTCCATTCTGCGATCTGATGCAAGCGTTGTTGTAACGCGTTTTACATTTTTGCAGATGATATCGATGAAGTCATTGATATCTTTGTCAGCCGGAGCCACAATAGAGATACGCAAAGTCCGCATACCATAATAACCGGCAATTTTAACCTCACGAACAGCACCCGTACCGGCAACATCTCTTTCCAAACGGCCGGATAGCATCGACATAAGCACGTTTGCCTCCGCAACATTGCTTAAGGATGAAACATCCCAACCAATAGCAATGGTTTGAACATCCCCAACAGCAGGTCTGGCTGTATAACCACCGGTATATTCGAGCTTTTCGAATTTTTGCTTCTTACCGGCAGGAATTGAGCCGAAGTATTTTTCCATCAGCTCTTTGAGCTCAGCCAACGGCAAATCGCAGGCCACACCAATCACGATGTTTTTCCCTGTGTAATAGGTGTCGACCATGGCTTCCAAATCTTCTGTTTTAAGGGACTTGACGGATTCAATATATGCATCCAAATCCCAAACCAGCTTACTTGTTCCGAATGCGGTGTGCTTGTAGCACAACTTCCACTGGCGTTCGGGAAGCGGCGCCAAATCACGCGTATGCTGAGCCACATCTTCCGCTGCCGCATCAACTAATTCTTGTGACAAATCCGGATTTTTCAGCACAGCAGCCACTTTTGCCAACAGAGCTTCAAAGTCTTCAGCTGAACATCCTGTCAAATAAGAAGTAATTGTACCGCCTTGGATAGCCAGAGCGTTATTCAGTTGCGGTGCCAACACTTTCTCACACACAGCAGCAAGCCCAAGCTTTGGTTCATTCAAATGACCAATGCCTACCGTAATTGACAAGCTGTAAACTTTTGAATTGTTAGTCTTAACGACCTTCATCCCGTTTGATAAAACTATCTTTTTCATAATAAAAAGAATTATAAATGAAACATAAAAATTAACTATCACGCAACAACAAATACAACTTTACAAAAATTTTGTCAACACATTTTTTGTATATAAGACAAAAAAAGGCCATAAATATTTACGACCTTAATACAAACATAACAAAAAGCTATTGATTATAGACGATTTTTTCGTCGATATGAAAGATACACAGCGCCTATTACCATCAAAGCCACCAATACCCCAATTCCAAAAGCCACATAGGTTTGATAAGTCTTAAACCATAATAAATTTCCATTTTCATCATAGTAATAAATCACGGAAGCATTCTCACCGTTTTTCATCAAAACTTTGGCTCGGCACACCCCGTTTTCATCATAATCTCTAAACCAGCCGTCCAATTTATCTTGCACAAAATAGCTTTCTCTTTTAACTTTTCCGTCAGGATAATACAAAATAGTCGGTCCTTGCCGCAAATCATTTTCAAAGGTAGACTCGAGTTCCAACACGCCATTTTCATCATAGTTTTCAACAGCACCGTTAAGCTGTCCGTCTTTCCATCTTGCGACCAAGCGCAAAGTTCCGTCAGGATAAAAATATTTTTCGATTCCTTGGGGTTTATCATTTACAAAAAATGTTTCCTGCTGCACTTGCCCGTTTTCAAAATAAATTTTGCGCCAACCTTCACGCTTGCCAGCAACAATATTAACTTCAGAGAGCAAATCCCCATTGTCATAAAAATTTTTTTCAACACCGTTTTCAATCAAAGGCGCAGCATCATTTTCACCTGCAGCCACATCAAAACACAGTCCCCAAACCAACAGCATCAGCAAAATTTTCTTCATAACCCAACATACTCCTCACGCGATTAATGAGATATAATTTTCAAATTGCACCATTCCCCGTCACAATCCTCACATTTTATGAACGTAACACCCGAATAATGCAAACCATCCAAACGATAGGCTGTTTTATGGCATATCTCAAAAGGAATCTGCCGATAACTCAGCATAAACAAACCTTCATTTCCCAACAAATCAACCTTATTACCCCAGGGATGATACACTGCTTTATAAGTTGCAAAAAAACCAGACGGCAAAGGACCAACATCACGCAGGCTCAAAGAGTCCACATGAGCATACCCCTGATTATCAACCGCTTGTTGGCGTAATTTTGAAACAAAATAAAACACACTGTCTTCCACCTGCCGTGCTTTATATACTTCTTGAGTCGCAAAATAACCCTCAATCATACCCAAAACATAAAACACCGCATAAGGTAAAACCGCATAGCCCAAAATTCCTATAAGCAAATTTTTCCAAGGAGTTTTTTGAACCAAATCAGGAGACACACCATACGGATTCGCCCCCTCAACGCTTTTTTTGGTGAGCCAATGCAGCCATACCCCAAACCCCAAAATGGCAACCGCAAAAAACAACACAGCCCAAATAATCTGTACAGTTTCATCATCTGCCAACAAAGGTATAAGAGAGACCATTCCCGTTAACAAAATCAAAACACCATAAGGGTAAAACACCCATGCACCGCATTTGTTGATATCATGCAAGCGGCGCACCAGCACAGCCGTAGCCGGAACCAAACTCACCATAAGATAAATAAGTCCGCCAATATCGCTGAACAAACTCAAAAATAGAACCGACAATAAAATATCAATCAGCTTAAACGACCAAAACTCCAACCGACTGGAGCGACCGGAAAATTGGGCATATTTGCGCCAAACATTTATATAAGCCCGTCCGATATCACGAAGCCTTAAGGGAGCATCGTTTGAATTTTCAAGAGGATTAGGAGCAACATTATCTACCGATTCTGCCATATCAATCTCCGCAAGCAACAAAACATAAAATTAGGATAACGACAACCACAAAAAAATCAACCAAATTTAGTTGCAAAAACTCAAAAATTACAAATATTTGCCAAAAGGATAAAAAAAAAGCCTTGCAACAGCAAGACTAAAAAAATGGAGCGGGCAATGGGATTCGGACCCACGACATCAACCTTGGCAAGGTTGCGCTCTACCCCTGAGCTATACCCGCATCAACAAGAACAGAATGATATTTATCATAAAAAAAAATAAATGCAAGCAAAAAATTCAAAATATTTTATTTTTTTTACAAAAAAAGAAAAAGGCCTGCCAAAGCAGACCTTTATGCAAACATAATTTCTCAAAATTAGAAACCCATAGCACCTGGGCCCATAGCACCAGCTCCGGCACCGGCACCGCAGCTGCATTCTTTTTGAGGAATTTCGGTAATGCAAGCTTCTGTCGTAATCAACAAACCACTAACAGATGCCGCATCTTGCAAAGCTGTACGAACAACCTTGGTCGGGTCAACAATACCAGCCTTAATCATATCGGTGTATTCGTCATTCTGGGCATTATAACCATAGTTAGTATCATTTTGCTCCAAAAGTTTTCCGGCCACAACCGCGCCATCAACACCGGCATTATCGGCGATTTGACGCAATGGAGCTTGAATAGCTTTGCGGATAATATCAATACCAACCTTTTGGTCATTGTTAGCAGGAGTGAGTTTATCCAAAGCTTTAATAGAATAAAGCAAAGCAACACCACCGCCGGCAACAACGCCTTCTTTAACAGCCGCACGCGTAGCATTCAAAGCATCATCAATACGGTCTTTTTTCTCTTTAACTTCAACTTCGGAAGCACCGCCGACACGTAACACAGCCACGCCGCCCGAAAGTTTAGCCAAACGTTCTTGCAGTTTTTCTCTGTCATAATCAGAAGTCGTATCTTCAATTTGTTTTCTGATTTCAGCAGCTCTGTTAGCGATAGCTTGTTTATCACCCATACCGTCAATAACCGTTGTTTCATCTTTGCTGATTTCAACTTTTTTAGCAGTACCAAGATATTCAAGCGTAATGTTTTCAAGCTTCATACCCAATTCTTCAGACACAACCTGACCACCGGTTAAGATAGCAATATCCTGAAGCATGGCTTTACGTCTATCACCAAAACCAGGAGCCTTAACGGCACAAACTTTCAAGCCGCCGCGCAGTCTGTTAACCACCAAGGTAGCCAAAGCCTCACCTTCAATATCTTCAGCCACAATCACAATCGGACGACCAGATTGTACCACAGCTTCCAAAACCGGAATCAACGGCTGCAAGCTTGAAATTTTCTGATCATAAAGCAAGATATACGGATTCTCAAATTCGCAAGTCATCTTGTCTGGATTAGTCACAAAGTAAGGAGACAAATACCCCCTGTCAAACTGCATACCTTCAACCACATCAAGTTCTGTTTCCAAGCCTTTAGCATCTTCAACAGTAATGACGCCTTCGTTACCGACTTTTTCCATAGCGCGAGCTAAATACTCACCGATAGAGCGGTCGCCATTGGCAGAAATTGTACCAACCTGAGCAATTTCTTCAGAAGTTTTAATTTCTTTAGAACGAGATTTAACATCTTCCACCACAGCTTCAACGGCCATATCGATACCGCGTTTCAAATCCATCGGGTTCATACCAGCGGCCACAGCCTTGAAACCTTCTTTAATAATAGCTTCAGCCAAAACAGTAGAAGTTGTTGTACCATCACCGGCCTTATCGGCTGTTTTCTGGGCAACTTCTTTTACAAGCTGAGCCCCCATATTTTCAAACTTATCGGCGAGCTCCACTTCCTTAGCCACCGAAACACCGTCTTTGGTAATTTTCGGAGCGCCATAAGACTTGTCCAAAATAACATTACGGCCTTTCGGACCCAAGGTAACCTTAACGGCCTTAGCCAAAATTTCAACACCGTTAAGAACTTTAGCTCTGGCATCACTGCCAAATTTAATATCTTTTGCTGACATATTTTACAATCCTTAAATAAAAAAAACAAAAGTGAAAAAAATTAGTCCCCGATAACGGCCAAAATATCAGATTCTTTAACAATCAATCTGTCTTCGCCGTTAAGTTTAACTTCCGTACCGGACCATTTGGCAAACAAAACCTTATCACCTACTTTAACACTCATCGGAATAACTTTGCCATCTTCGGCTCTAAATCCATTTCCAACAGCTTCCACAATACCTTCACTGGGTTTTTCTTTTGCCGTATCCGGAATAATAATACCGCCGGCGGTTTTAGTATCAGCTTCAATACGTTTGATTAACACACGGTCGTGTAACGGTTTAATATTCATAACAAACAACTCCTTAAACTAATTTGTTTTCCTCTCTAGAAGCATACTTAGGTAGCAAAAAAGTCAAAATCAAGAGGCCGAGAAAAAAAAGTACAAAAAAAATTTCGCCCCCAAAGCAGGCGAAATTTTTCCCCTAATAAAAAAGATAATTAAAACTTAATTTTCGGAAAAATTCCCATAGATTTGCGAATAACTTCCGCCACGGCACTGATAACAAAACTCAAAACCATCAGGAAGGACACAAACAAGAACCCGACAAAAAAGGCCCAAGCCGAAGGATAGACCGCCATAACCGGACGCACCACACCGTCAGCCCATCCATCCAACGTAAAGACTTGCAACAAAGAAAACATAGCCCGCCCCAAAGACGAAAACTCCTGAAACGATGCACCGTACAAGCTAACCGCCACAATAGCAAACACATAAAAGAACACGGTATAAATCAACAACATAGCGCCAAAACTCGGAATTAAACCAACAAAAATACTCAACATCTGTTTAAGTCGTGCAAATCGGTCAATATAACGCAGGAGCAAAAACAAACGAAACGTGCGTAAAACAATAAAATAACTAGAAAGAGACACGGCCGACAGCGCAATCACAATAAAATCAAACACATTCCATCCGGACTTGAAAAAATCTTTTCCGAACGCAAAAATCTTCATCACGATTTCCGCCACAAAAATCGCCAAACAAACCCTGTCAAGCAAGAATAAAATATTAGAATAGACGGCAAGCGATTCGCTGGTAAGCAACCCCAAGACGACAGCGTTAAACAAAATAAGCGCCATAATAAAATAATCAAAGCTCAATCCGCTGACAAGCTTTTTAAGCCTGCGTTTGTCGCGAGAAGTATTTTTTTTCAAAACAGCCAACAGAGTCATATTCAAATTCCTTACATAAACAACAGCAAAACAAGAGCGGCAAGACTCAAAGCCGGCCCATAAGCCCCTGCTCTGGTTTTCTTTATCAAAGCATAAATAATAAATAAAAAGCAAGACAAAATAATGGCATAAAACAAATTTTGCACACCAAGCCAAGCCCCAATGGCCGCCAAATACTTAACATCGCCGCCGCCCATAGCATCGGGCTTTGACATAACAAAAGGCAAACTGGCAACAATTGGTAAAATATACCCAATGAGAGCAGCCCAAAAACATTCATTCATAGACACATTGCCAACATAGAGATTAAACCCAAATCCCAAAATCAACAGTGGAACAACTAAAATATCGGGCAAAATCTTCAAACGAAAATCAATTTCAGCCAACGACAAGGCAACCAAAACAAAAATCAAATACCAAACAGACTGAAAAGAAGAACTTTTCCATACAAACAAAACCATAAAAACCGCGGCAGCAAGGGCAAACATAAAACTCCGCCAACGATAGCTTTTGCGCAAAATCAAAAATTTTTCTTTAAATTGCTTGCATTTTAAGGATTTGCAAGGATAAAAGGCATAAAATACCGCCTCAGCCGGAGAGGCTGGCATAAACTTGGCAAACCGCCGTGCAAAATGCGGAATAAATAACCCACCTAAAAAGGCCAACAAAACAAAAATCATCACAAACTCCAAAGTATTTGCAACGACTATAACATCAAAGACTTAACCAAATACTAACTAAAAAAATAAAAACAAACAAATAACACAAAATTGCTCTCTTTTCCAAAAGTTTGGAGAACAGTGCAGATAGGAAAGAAAAGCGAAGCGTACAAAGTAGTACGTGAGCATTTTTTCTCACCGCAAAATCTGTAATAGTTGCCCGTTATACGAGCTTTTTAGTAAAATGCCTCTAGATGTGCTGTTACACGAACTTTTACCTTGCAATTTGAACGATTGCTGTTTATACTTTTCTCTGTCGGTTAGAGGTAGCCGACGGTGCCTCAAAAACACCTTCATGCCAACAAAATCCTCCGTCTGAAAAAGGCGGAGTGCCGCTAATATATTGAATAACGGCGACTGTGGTATGACAGTTTTTGAGCTCCGCCTGCCTTAAATAAGGCAGGCTTTGTTTTTAATTTAACAAAAAGGAGCTGAAAATGAACCCAACCAAAAATACGGCAGACAAACTCTTTTTAAGACGGCGCATAATCGGCCTTGAACTCTGCTTGTTAAGAACCCAAAAAAAGATGTCTCTTTCGGAAGCGGCGAACAAAAGCGGCGTGTCGAAAAAAAATATCAAATTAATTGAGAGCGGCAAATCTTTTTCATTATATCAAGTTGCTATTCTCTCCGCCCTATATGAACACGAATTGTGTTTTGAACTCATCAAAACTTCTTAAACTAAAAAAAAGAGATTGCAAAACAATCTCTTTTTTATTGGCATAAATTTTTTCTATCCGCAAAATCTGTATTAGTATATGAACTTTTCAAAAAGTTTGATATGTGAGTCGAATAATAAGAATTTAGGAATTTTGCGAGTGAGCGTACATAGAAGTACGTGACCGAGCAAAATATCCGACAATTCTGTATTAGTCGACCACAGAGCGAACTTTTTATATACAATTTAACATGTAAGCAGAAACCCTCTCCATATACCCTTTCGGATTCTTAATGGCTTCACCCTCAGCAATAAGAGCTTGGTCATAAAGAATGAGGGTCATCTCTTTTACAAGATCTGGCTTGTCTTTAAGAGAAGCTGATAACTTGATAATAAGCGGATGATATGGATTTAATTCCAAGATTTTTGTGCTGGCAAAAGCTGTTTGCTGCTGGTGGTTACGCATCAAACGCTCTAGGTGCAAGCTCATCTGCCCGTTTTCAACGGTTAAGCTGACCGGAGATGTGGTAAGTTTTTCAGTCGGAATAACTTTGGCCACCTCACCTTCAAGGGTCTTTTGCATAAACTCAGCCAAAGCTTTAAGGTCATCATCTTTGGCTTTTTCGCCTTTGCGCTCAAAGGTAAGATCATCTTGCGCCTGAGAAATATGCTTCAAATCCTTGTCTTTGTATTTTAGAAGGACTTGGGTCCAAAACTCATCAATCGGGTCGGTAAGAAGCAGAACTTCGATTCCTTTGGCTTTAAAGGCTTCAAGCTGCGGGTTGTTGGCCAAAATTTTCACATCATCACCGGTAATATAATAAATGGCTTTTTGGTCAGGTTTCATCCGTGAAATATATTCATCAAGCGTGGTGAGTTTAGATTCGTCATTGGTTGAAGCAAACAAAGATAAAGAGGCAATTTCTTCACGATTAGAAAAATCTTCATAAATTCCCTCTTTGAAAGCTGTACCGAAAGCTTTCCAAAACGTCATATAGTCATCATAATTTGCCGCACGTTTTTTAAGTTCTTTCAGCAAGCGGTTAACAATACCGTTTTTAATTTTAGCCACCAACGGATTTTGCTGGAGCATTTCACGAGAGATGTTCAACGGCAAATCCGAGCTGTCAACAATGCCTTTCACAAAGCGCAAATAATTTGGAATAAGCTCTTCCACCTTGTCAGAAATAAACACTCGGTTAACATAGAGTTTCAGGCCGGTTTTCTGGTCGGGTTGAAACAGGTCATAAGGCTGGGTTGACGGGATATAGAGCAAACCGGTGTATTCCAAATTTCCCTCAGCCTTGAAGTGCAAGCAAAGCCACGGCTCATCAAAATTTTTAGAAACATGATGGTAAAACTCGTTATATTGCTCTTTGGTAATATCCGCCTTGTTGCGGGTCCACAGAGCCGAACCGGTGTTAACGGTTTCTTCACCGGCTTCACCCAAATCAAGCACAATCGGATAGTTAATATGGTCGGAATAAAGGCGAATAATCTGGCGCAGATAAATTGTGTCGGTATATTCTTTATCATCATCTTTAAGATAGAGCTTAATTTCGGTACCGCTTTCTTTTTTCTCGGCCGGAGAGATTTCAAAGCCGTTAACACCATCAGAAACCCAAAACCAAGCTTTATCTTCACCGGCTTTTCTAGTCAAGATTTCAACTTTTTTAGCCACCATAAAGGCGGAATAAAAGCCCACGCCAAACTGTCCGATAAGGTCAACGGACGAGCCGTTATCTTTAGCATTGTTCACAAAATCAGCTGTGCCGGATTTAGCGATTGTCCCCAGATGATTAATCAAATCATCTTTATTCATGCCGATACCATTATCAACAATTTTAAGTGTATTATTTTTATCATCGGCAGAAATTTTAATTTTCAAATCAGCAGCATCTTTTGAGAGCTCCGGATTAAGCAACGCCATATACTTAATTTTGTCGCAAGCATCCGATGCATTAGAAATTAATTCCCGCAAAAAAATTTGTTTTTCGGAATAAAGGGAGTTAATCACAATATCGAGCATTTTATTAACTTCCGCCTTAAAGGCCATCTTTTCAGCCATAACAAACTCCTTTCACAAAACAACATCAAATTACCTTATATATGGGAGCTAAAAAAGTCCTTCGCAAGATGAGGGCATAAAAAAATAAAACACTTGAATTTTAAAATGAATACGAGTAAATATAAAAACTGACTTTTAACCGCCATAACAAGGAGATAAAAAAATGGCTTCTGTAGTTAATGATTCCTGCATCAAATGCAGATCTTGCGTAGCAGTTTGTCCGGTTGACGCTTTTCATGAAGGCGACAGCCAAATGGTAATTGACCCTGATACCTGCATTGAATGCGGCGTTTGCATTTCAGAATGCCCTCAAGGCGCAATTTGCCCTGAAGACGAAGCTGATGATGCTGTTGTCAAATTCAACGCTGAAAAATCAAAAGAATGGCCGAATGCCAACGAATAATTTTCGGCAAAATGAATATAAACCTTCATTGATAAGATGAAGGTTTTTTTGTTGCAAAATTAAGAAAAAGTATTAGATTAGAGCGCAGATATAATAACAAATAAAACAAGAGGATAAGATGACACTCAAAACCACCAATACAACTTATTATGATGTTGTCGGTATCGGCAATGCCATAGTTGATGTTATGGCCAAAGTCGGAGACGGCTTTTTAAGTGAAAGAAATTTGCCCAAAGGCGGCATGGTTTTACTAGATGCCTTAGCCGCTGGCAAAATTTATCAAGACATTGTCCCGCAAAGAGAAGTATCGGGTGGTTCTGCCGCCAACACGGTTGCGGGTATGGCTTCTTTAGGCTTGGCTTGCGCTTTTATCGGCAAAGTTCATGATGATGCCTTAGGACAAGCATTCAGCCGAGATATTGGTGCCACGGGGATAGACTTTTTCACCCCTCCCTTAACGCAAGGCCCCTCAACCGGACGAAGCATTGTTTTGGTCACCCCTGATGCGGAGCGCTCTATGTTCACTTACACCGGCGCGTCCACCCATTTGAGTGTTGCTGATATTGATGAAGAGATTATCAAGACCTCAAGAACGGTTTATGTTGAAGGCTATTTGTGGGAACAAGAAGAAGCCAAGAAAGCTATTTTGAAGGCAGCGGAGTTAGCGCATAAATATGACAGAGACTTTGTCTTCTCATTGTCAGATAAGTCTTGTGTAGAGCGTCACCGTGCCGAATTTTTAGACCTGATAAAAGATCATGTAGACATTTTATTCGGCAACGAAAATGAATTAAATTGCTTGTTTGAGAGCGACGACTTTGAAAACAATCTTAACTTAATTAAGCCGATGGTTGACATTGCCGCCATCACCCGCAACATCAAGGGTTCGGTGGTTGTATCAGGCAGGGTCAAAACCTTTGTTGAATGCGAACCGATAGAAAACGTGGTTGACACCACGGGAGCCGGAGACTTGTATGCAGCCGGATTTTTGTATGGATTACTGAGCGGGCGCAGTATCGGAACATGCGCGATTATAGGCGGCTTGGCAGCTGCCGAGATTATCAGCCACTATGGCGCCAGACCGGAAACCTCATTAAGAGGCTATGTCCGCACCAATCTGGTCAAATATGGCAAAACCCTTTAAGTAAGAACCAAAAGCCTCGTAAAAAACGAGGCTTTTTCAAACACACAAAAAAAGAGAAGGCTTAATCTCACCCTAAACAGGAAATTAAGCCTTCTCTTTTGCTTCATACTAATAATTTCTTACGGCAAGAGTCGTTTATACACCGGCCCAAGAAATTGTCGACAATCCACGGTAATAATAAACTCATTACCATCGCGCAAGCCTGACCATTTACATCCCGGAAAACCTGCGGATTAAGAAAAACCAACAACACAGTTGCTCCCGCTACCAAAACCCAAGCAATGATTTTGAGCAAAGTCAAGAGGACCATATTGCAGCTTTTCGTCATTAAGAACAGATACATTACTTGTATACCAATTCCTAAGACCACGATAAACAAAAGAATAACAGAAACCATAGTAATATTTTTTTAAGTATAATAATAAGCTTGATGACAAGAATCTGCCAGAAAAAGATTAAAAAGCGTTTAATAGAGAAGAAAAAAAATAAAATTTTTTGTAGAGTTTTACTTGAAAAATAAAATTAAATTGGTATTGTAAGGGCAACTTAGAAATTAGGAATGATTTCTGGGATGGTTGTTGTTGGCAAAAGAAGGAAGCTAACGACCATTCTTTGGCACAGCCGTTTTCTTTCATAAATGGTTGTGCTGGAAGTAGATTTAAGGGCGACGTGTACAAAAGCAAAGCACGAGAACTTAAATCTACGATCATGACGACCATTCTTTGGCACAGCCATTTTCTTTCATAAATGGTTGTGCTGGAAGTAGATTTAAGGGCGACGTGTACAAAAGAAGTACACGAGAACTTAAATCTACGATCATGACGACCATTCTTTGGCGCAGCCGTTTTCTTTCATAAATGGTTGTGCTGGAAGTAGATTTAAGGGCAACGTGTACAAAAGCAAAGCACAAGAACTTAAATCTACGATCATGACGACCATTCTTCGGCGCAGCCGTTTTCTTTCATAAATGGTTGTGCTGGAAGTAGATTTAAGGGCAACGTGTACAAAAGCAAAGCACAAGAACTTAAATCTACGATCATGACGACCATTCTTTGGCGCAGCCATTTTCTTTCATAAATGGTTGTGCTGGAAGTAGATTTAAGGGCGACGTGTACAAAAGAAGTACACGAGAACTTAAATCTACGATCATGACGACCATTTAGGGAAGAAAAACAATGATGAAAATGAGAAATATTGCCATAATCGCTCACGTTGACCACGGCAAAACAACAATGGTTGACGGACTTTTGAAACAAAGCGGCACATTCAGAGATAACCAAAAAGTCGAAACTTGCGTTATGGATAGTAATGAACTCGAAAGAGAAAGAGGAATTACCATTCTTTCAAAATGTACCTCTATTGAGTGGAAAGGCACGAGAATAAATATTGTAGATACACCGGGCCACGCTGATTTTGGTGGTGAAGTTGAACGTATCTTGTCTATGGTTGACGGCGTAGTATTGTTGGTTGATGCCTCTGAAGGCCCGATGCCGCAAACCAAATTTGTGTTAGGTAAAGCCTTAAAGATTGGATTAAAACCGATTGTTGTCATTAACAAGGCCGACAAACCCGATGCCAGACCGGATGAAGTTTTGGATGAAATTTTTGACTTGTTTGTCAGCTTGAATGCCAATGATGAACAACTTGACTTTCCGGTGCTTTATGCCTCCGGAAGAGCCGGCTGGGCAGTTAAAGAATTAACCGATGAGAAAAAAGATTTAACCCCGTTGTTTGAGTTGATTTGCTCATACGTTCCGGAGCCGGTATGTGAACCGGATAAACCTTTTTCAATGCTGGCAACAACCTTGGAGTCAGACAAATTCATTGGCCGCATTTTGACCGGAAAGATTCACTCAGGAACTTTGCATGTTAATGACACGGTTAAAGTTTTGAACGGCAAAGGTGAAGAAATTGAGCGTACACGCATTGCCAAAATTTTGGCATACAGAGGCCTAACCCGCGTTGCTTTGGATGAGGCACACGCCGGAGATATCGTGGCCGTTGCCGGTATTGCCAAAGGCACGGTGGCTGATACAATATGTGCACCAGAAGTGAGTGAGGCCATCCACGCTCAACCGATAGACCCGCCAACATTAGCCATGACATTTTCGGTTAATGATTCGCCGTTGGCCGGCCGTGAGGGAGACAAAGTAACCTCACGTGTAATTTGGGACAGATTGGAAAAAGAGGCTGAGGGCAATATTGCCTTAAAGATTTCACGCACCTCATCAACCGATTCGTTTGAAGTTGCCGGCCGAGGTGAATTGCAGCTTGGTATTTTGATTGAAACCATGAGAAGAGAGGGCTTTGAACTTTCAATTTCACGCCCACGCGTATTGATGAAACGTGATGCAAACGGCAAATTGTTAGAGCCGATTGAAGAAGTTGTGGTTGACGTAGATGAAGAATATTCAGGCACAGTGGTTGAAAAACTCGGCCGCCGCAAAGCCGAACTGATTGAGATGATTCCGTCGCAGCTTGGCAACAAAGTCCGCTTGATATTCAATGCACCATCGCGCGGTTTAATCGGCTATCACTCCGAATTTTTGACCGACACCAGAGGCACTGGCGTGATGAACCGCTTGTTTAAGGACTATGAACCGTATAAAGGAGAAATTGAAGGCCGCCGCAACGGTGTTTTGATTTCATCAGAAAACGGCACGGCAATAGCTTATTCTTTGTGGAAATTACAAGAACGCGGTCCGATGTTTATTGACCCGAACGTTCCGGTTTATGTCGGAATGATTATCGGCGAACATACAAAACCGAATGACATTGAGGTTAACCCGACCAAGTCAAAACAACTGACCAACATTCGTGCCGCCGGCAAGGATGAGGCAATTGACTTGATTCCGCCGCGCAAAATCACCTTGGAACAAGGTTTGGCATATATTCAAGAAGATGAACTTTTGGAAGTAACCCCCAAGAGCATAAGATTAAGAAAGCGGATATTAGACCCGATAGCCCGCAAGCGCGCTAAACCGGATATTATTGAATAAAGAAAGAGGAGAGCAATCTCCTCTTTTTTACTTCTGCATACAGCGGTATTTCTAATTGCGAGAAAAATTTTAGCCTACCGAACACACCAAAGCTCGGAGAACAAGGCAAATAATAAGATTTAAGGAAGAAAAAAGCGGAGCGTACATAGTAGTACGTGAGCATTTTTTCTGTCCGCAAAATCTGTATTAGTTGCCCGTTATACGAACTTTTACCTTGCAATCTGTTTTATTGCGTTTATTATGAGAATGTCGGTTAGAGGTAGCCGACGGTGCCTCAAAAACACCTTTAGACAACAAAATCCTCCGTCTGAAAAGGCGGAGTACCGTGAATATATTGAATAACGGTGACTGAGTCTAAACAGTTTTTGAGCTCCGCCTGCCTTATTTATTAAATTGGGGAGAATGAGTCAAATAGTAGGCGTCAAGGGCGAGAAAAATTTTAGCCTACATAGGAGTAGGTGAATTTTTCAAGACCCGCAGACAACACCCTAGTTGACCATTATACACAATTTAAAGGCAGGTATTTTTTTTATAAATAATTGTAGAAAAAGGAGCTAAAAATGAACCCAACCAGAAATACGGCAGACAAACTCTTTTTAAGACGGCGCATAATCGGCCTTGAACTCTGCTTGTTAAGAACCCAAAAAAAGATGTCTCTTTCGGAAGCTGCAAACAAAAGCGGCGTATCGAAAAAAAATATCAAATTAATTGAGAGCGGCAAATCTTTTTCATTATATCAAGTCGCCATTCTCTCCGCCCTATATGGGCATGAATTGTGTTTTGAACTCATCAAAACTTCTTAAACGAAAAAAAGAGATTGCAAAACAATCTCTTTTTTATCCGCAATTTCTGTATTAGTTGCCCGTTATACGAACTTTTTAGTAAAATGCCTCTAGATGTGCTGTTATGCACAGTTTTCAAAAAGTTTGGAGAACGAGGCAAATAATAAGAAATAAGAAAAATTGTGAAGGAGTGTACATAATAGTACATGACTGAACAATTTATTCACAATTTCTGTATTAGTTGCCCGTTATACGAACTTTTTCACCATTATACAAACTTTTAAAAATTCGATATGTGTGTCGAATAATAAGAATTTAGGAAGGAAAAAGCGCAGTGTACACAGCAGTACATGAGCATTTTTCCTATCCGACAATTCTGTATTAGTCGACCACAGAGCGAGCTTTTAAGCGAACTTTTATTTAGCCAACTCCCTATCCAACCTCCTCTCCTCATGCCCAACGGGGTCTTGATGAATGATAATCTGCGCATTTGGAAAAGCATCATGAATGTTGTCTTCCACAAGCTCAGTTAACTCATGCGCGGCAGAAAGAGGCAAATCACCGTCCAGCTCCAAATGAAACTCAAACATATACGCCCCGCCCAAATCACGCGTACGCAAATCATGAATTCCCTTGCTAAACGGAAACTCCATCACAATCTCACAAACCTTTTTGCGAATATCCGCCCCTAACTCAGCATCGGTTAAAGTCGCAACAGCCCTTTTGGCCAGCTTAAAAGCATTGGAAAGCAAAAAGAGAGCAACAAAACAAGCCGTTAAAGTATCAATCCAGTCCAGTTTGAGCCAAGACACCAAAGCCAAAGTAATAATGATAGAAATATTCGTAATCACATCCACGCTGTAATGCTCACTGTCGGCTTCAATAGCAATAGAGTTTGTTTTTTTGGCCACATACTTTTGAAAACTGATTAAAAATATGGTTGCCACCAAACTGATAAGCATAACAACCATACCCAACCCAACTTCGGTCATGGGTTTAGGTTCAAAAAGGCGGCAGATTCCGTCATAAAGCACAAATATGCCCGAACCGGCAATAAAAGCAGCCTGCACCAATGCGCTAATAGATTCGGCTTTGCCATAACCATAACGATGCCCAAAAGATGCCGGCTTTGAAGAATATTTAACAGCAATCAAAGTAATACTTGAAGCAAAAATATCCGCCAAACTATCAATAAGTGAAGACAATATTGCCAAAGAACCGGTATAAAATGCCGCAAACATCTTCATGAGTGTCAGCCCGACAGACAAGCCCACACTTGCAAAAGTCGCAATTTTTTTCAAGTGCTTATTTTTTTCTTCGGTTAAGAACATGATTTATCTTCTCCATATCTTCATCAGAAATCACAAAAGTTTTGTGATTAACAAACTCGGCAAACATTTTCAAATAAGAGTTTCCGCCGTCCGAAACAATATCATACGAAACCAGATAATTATCATCAATATGATAAAAATCAAGTAAAACCTTTGAATTTCCCTCACCATGAAGTTTTAAGGTCAAGATAGGTGTTGCATCATCAATGGGCTCAAAAATTTGCTGCAAAAGATGCACATTGAGCAAAACACGCATCAACATGGTAATTCTGTCAGCTTCTTGCACATCATTATAAGACATCATCCGTCCAAAGCGCAAATTCCACAGCGTAGAATAGGTCCAATCAAGCCAGTTTGGCTCAATATCCATAAAGTCCACAGCAGCCAACCACACCTGAAATCTATCGGCAAACTTAACATAAGCGGCTTTTTCACCCCGACCGATATCCATATCATATTTTCCCACATCTAAGGAAACAATTTTGTGTCCTTTGTCATTTTGCAGTTCGATATAAATACTTTGTGAGTTTTTGTCTTCAATCGGATTTAAGCCAAAATAAGCAAGATTACGCGCATCATTAGACTTTTTCTCAAAGAAACGTGCATTAATAAGAGCCGAGAGCAAACGGCGTACTCTATCTTGATAAACCGGCAAGTCAGCCGGATTTTCAAGCTGCCAAACACCGCCTTGCTTAAAGAACTTAAGCTCATCATTGTGGTTTTTAATCACCACACGGTCAACATTATTAATCTCCGCCGACAAATTAGGAAACAAGGGTTGATATTCATATTGCTCGATAGAGCTTTTTTCTTGCCAATAAACCGAGGCAACACCGATTCCCAAAAGCACAAAAGACACCACGGCCAATTTTATCACTTGCGGATTAAGAGAAAACTTAGCCGAGTTTTGGGCTTTTATTTGCAGTCTGCTACGCCACAAGGCCACAACCACCCAGCCAAACAAAATCAAGAGCGGCACAAGATAAATATTCACAAACTTAACCCACTTGTCGATGTAATCGATATTGGCATTTAATTGTTTGCGAACAGCCCCAAGCTGACGGCTCAAATTATCCAGATTCTGCCGAATACCGGAAATAACCGCCAATTCATCAGCCGAAAAGTTTTGCCGCTCCTCAAAATCACGCTTATTCCAAACATCTTGAAGCTTTTCTTTTTCTTGGTTAATTTGTTCCAAAATTTTGGCTTCTTTAACTTTAGCCTCACGTTCGTTATTTTTGCGCATTTGCTCAATATGGTTAAACGGACGTCTAAGCTGTGCATGCCCGCGCAAACCGGCCAAACTTTCGCTCCCTGACAATTCTTCCAAAATATTAAGCACAAAATTAGCATTATCCAACAGCGGCACCACATAAGTTGTATCCAACCACTGATTCTGCTTGGCCCAAAAAGCATCATAAAGCATATCGGTATCACCGACGGCAACAACCTCAAAAGGAGCCTCTCTATTCATACTGATAACTTTAGCGGCCAAAACCTTAGGATAATCATCAGCCTGAAAACGTTGCAAAATGACATCAGCCGGAAAGTTTTCCAAAGCCGCCACGGCCGGAATAACCTGAGACTGCGAACTAGCTGAAATCAAAGGAATAAACTCAATTCGATTTTGAGCCGCCTGAAGAGGCTCCACGACCATAGCCGAAGCCATCATAATGTCTTTCAATCCTGAAATAGACGGCTCGTTCGGATTAAAATTTTTCTTCTTAAACACATATTGCAACAAATCTTGCGTAAAAGTCGGATTCGTATTGTAATTTTGCGTTGCATCAACCAAAACCGAATTGGCCAAATCAGCCACCACGGCCTCCGGATGAAATTGGATGCCCCAAATTTTGGCCAAATCAGCCACCTGAGACGGAACAATATCATCATTCACCAACGCATAAAGCCGACTGGCTTCCGGCGCAGCATCGGCAAAGAGCAACACCTTTCCGCCGTTGAAAGAATAATCAATAATTTTATCTTTCATTTCTTGAGACAAATTCAGCGGATGAACAATCATCAAGACATCGATTCCGTCAATATCTTTAGGCTCAATCACCTGCGCAACATCAAAAAAGTTACGAATTTGCTTAATGATTTGCCACTCTTGCGTCGCAGTGCTGTTTCCTTTTTCCGTGGCGAACATAGGCAAAGAAGTTAAAATACCCACTTTTTTGTGCTGGTGCTCCAAAGCAAATATTTTTTCGGTAATATCTTGTTCCAAAAATTGTTCTCGCTCCAAAGCAAAGAACGGAATAACCTGATGATTGTCCATATCATCAGCAAAGGTCAACCCAAACAGCGCGTTTTGATTAAGGTCGATAATCGGCATCGGCAGCACGCCTTGAGCCAAAGCCTGACTTTCTTGAGCATCAAACACTTCGGGATAATAAATTTTATAGTCAAATTTTCCATTGGACAAACGCTTTAATTCACTCAGCAACAGCCGAACACGATCAAACATCTGCCTAAGCTGAGGATTTCTCTTCTCCAAAATACGAGAATAATAAAGCTTAGCAATAATCGGATGTTTCAGATTTTGCATAAGATTCTGTGTTGTATCGGATAAAGAATAAATTTTTTCAGCCGTAAAATCATAACGCCAAGCACGTCCCCAATTATTAGCAGCAAGATTAAGCCCACCAAACCCCAACAGCATCAAAACAAATACCAAAATATAATAATTTCGGCTATAAGAATTCATCAAACGAGAAGCACCGGCGGTTTTAAAACTCACCACCAAGATTGTGGTAAAATTAAACAAGAACAACAATGACAAGAAAAACACCAAATCGCGCAGCTCAAAAAGTCCGGCACTCATGGTTGAAAAATGCGTCAAGAAACTGAAAGAAGCAATCATATCAATAACGGAAAGCGGCGCAAAAAGCCTAAAAAAGGCCAAAACATATTCCAACCCTGAGAGGAAGAAAATAAGATTAACCACCACCGACAATACCAAGGCAATAACCTGATTTTTGGTCAAAGCCGACATCAGCTGAGAGATTGAGAGCATACATCCGGCCAACACCCAACTTGCAACATAGCCCAAAGCAATAACCGTGTTATCCGGATTACCCAACCAGTTCACACAAACCCAAAACGGAAAAGTCAACACCAAAGCCAAAGCCGAAAAAATCCACGCGGCCCAAAACTTTCCCCACACAAGCGTAGCCACCGAGACCGGCATTGTCACCAATTGCACCACTGTTTTGCTTCTGAATTCCTCCGCCCAAGAGCGCATAGAAATACCGGAGATAAAGAGCAAATAAAGCCACGGCTGATAAGCAAACATCGGCAAAAGATCAGCTTGCCCTCTCACAAAAAAATGCCCAAAATAAATGGCGAACGACCCGTTTAGAATAAGAAACGCAATCAAATAAACATAGGCCAACGGAGATATAAAATAGCGGATAAGCTCATTTTTAACGACCACCCAAAATTTTGACATTTTCTAATCCTCTTCTTCTAAAGTTGTCAGTTTTTTAAAAGCATTTTCCAAATGTCTTGAATGAGAAGATTTAAGAATATCTTTCAAAGACCCGTCTGCCATAATTTGCCCTTTATTAATAAGGATAATGCGATTGCAAATTGTTTCAGCCTCATCCAAAAGATGCGTAGAAATCAGAATAATTTTATTTTTACCCATCTGGGTAATGAGTTGCCGCATATGCACTTTTTGATTGGGATCCAGCCCATCGGTTGGTTCATCAAGCAGCAAAATCTCAGGATTATTAAGAATACTCTGAGCAAACCCGACACGGCGCTGATATCCCTTTGAGAGAGTCTCAATTTTTTGATTTAAGACATTAAGGATTTTAGCCGTTTCGGCCACGCGCAAAACTTCCTGCATAACATTTTTTCCAGCCACGCCTTTAAGCTCCGCCATATAAGACAAAAAGCGTTTCACCGACAAATCCGGATACATCGGAGCGCCTTCAGGCAAAAAACCGATATGAGACTTAGATTCGATAGGATTAAGGTTAATATTTTTTCCCAACACAAAAATTTCACCGCTGGTAGGCATCAAATAGCCGCTGACCATATTCATCAGCGTAGATTTTCCAGCGCCATTTGGCCCCAAAAGGGCAATAATTTGGCCTTTTTCCGCAGTAAAAGAAACATTATTGACGGCCGCCAAATTACCAAAATTTTTAGAAAGGTTAGAGATTTTCAAGGTATCACTATCAGCCATAATCCGAAGCCCTCTTTTTTTAGAATTTAGAAAGTTCATACAAAGCAATTGCTGCCGCCACAGACACATTCAAGCTTTCCACATTAGGATTAATCAAAAGCTTAACCGTATCATCACAATTATCCTGCACCAACCGGCGCAACCCCTTGCCTTCTGACCCCATAACAACGGCAATTTTAGCATTTTTATTAATTTTATCAATAGAATGTTTAGCATACCCATCCATTCCGATACACCAAAACCCATTTTGCTTAAGCGTTTCAAGGGCACGTGAAAGATTTGTCACACGGCACACCGGCAAAAATTCAATTGTACCGGCACTGGCCTTAACCATAGCGCCCGATTCTTGCGGAGAATTTTTATCTTGCATAATTAAAGCTGAAATATTAAAAGCGGCACAAGAACGAATAATGGCACCTATATTTTGAGGATCGCTCACCTGATCCAGCACCAATATTCGAGCTAAGGGATTATTTTCACACCGACAAATAACCTCTGTCAAATCGACATTTGGCAAAGGCTGAGTCTCAAGAACCACGCCTTGATGCACGGCATCCTGAGGAAGCATTTTATCCAGCTCTTTTTTATCCACAATTTTCAACGTAATTTTATCACGATGAGCCTGAAGGAGCAAATCGCGCAACCACGGGGCATTTTCAGCCGTACACCAAAGTGCAGATATTTTTCTTTTAGGATTGAGCAAAGCAGATTCGACGGCATGTTTGCCATAAAGCAAAAAAGAATGCACCTGATTCGTTTTTTTATAATTATTTTTAGAATTTTTCACAACCGTAGAATTTGGCATAAAACCCCCGTATCATCAAATATATAGGCAAAAAAAATTTCAGCTGTCCAACAAGATAAAACAAATAAATTAAGAAATAAATAAAAAAAAGGTTGACAATCACTGCAAAATGCTATTAATTCCAAAAAGTAAAATGAATTTACAAGATCCTCTACCCTGTAAGGAATTAATGGAGGGGTGGCAGAGCGGTCAATTGCAACGGACTGTAAATCCGTCGACTTTAGTCTACGATGGTTCAAATCCATCCCCCTCCACCAGTTTAATTCACGGGTACTCTAAGAAAGAGGTTAATATAAGCGGGTGTAGCTCAATGGTAGAGCAGAAGCCTTCCAAGCTTATGACGGGGGTTCGATTCCCCTCACCCGCTCCAATTTTCCCCTTTCAACAGAATTAACAACATAAAACTTAGGATATTTAACATGGCAAAAGAGAAATTTGAGCGTAGCAAACCGCACTGCAACATCGGTACGATAGGCCACGTAGACCACGGTAAAAC
>CALXUE010000021.1 GCA_944391615.1 uncultured Alphaproteobacteria bacterium | reverse complement strand
TTTATCTCCACGACTCGTATTATACCACAAGGAAAAAAGTCTGTAAATAGAAATTTTCAAGGATTGACAAGGGTTTACACGATTTTTTTTTGCAAAAAAATGCCCACTCTTTTTTTGAGCAGGCATCGCAAAATAAAGATTAAAAAAATTAAATATGAAATTGTTCGATTCTTAAAGCCAAACCGCTGGCATCGTCAATATCAACCACGATTCCATAAACCGTGCCGTTAGATTTACAGGGAACTAACCTTCCGCCTGTATATCTTCTGGCCAAGCGGTTAATAGGTTCATCAACTTCAAACCCTAAAACAGAGTCATAATCGCCGCACATGCCGACATCGGAAATATACGCCGTTCCATGACGCAAGAGCCTGTAATCAGAAGTCGGTACATGCGTATGCGTACCGGCCACAATGGATACGCGTCCGTCCAAATAATATCCGAAGGCGAGTTTTTCGGCAGTAGCTTCAGCGTGAATATCAACCAAAATAGCGTCAACATTTTTGCCCAAGTTATAGCTTTTGAGCAACTTATCAATTGCCTGCACCGGACAATCGACCGCTTCCATAAACACACGCCCCAAAACCTGAGCAATCAAAATTTTTTGCCCATTGGGGAGTTCAAACTCAGCCCAACCGCGCCCCGGCAGATTTTCAGGATAGTTGAGCGGCCGCACAATTTTTTTGCAGTCATTCAAAAACGGAATAATATCACGTTGCTGCCAAATATGATTTCCGGTAATAAGTCCGGTCACGCCTTTTTCTAAAAAATCGCGGCAAATCCCGGGGGTAACGCCAAAGCCATGAGCAGCATTTTCGACATTAACAAAAATCGCATCAGGATTAAACTTTTGCCGTATGGTATCTAAGTTATTGAGCACAGCCTCGCGACCGGCACGTCCCACCACATCACCACAATAAATAATTCTCAAATTATTCCTGCCAATCAAGTTCTAAACGAACAAAAAAAGTGAAAACACGCTTAAGTATTTTCACTATCAAAAAATAAACCAAGCGAGAGGGTCCGTCACAGCCGTATATGTGCATTCTACACGAACCGCTGTCATAAGGTGGGCACCATATAAACAAACCACGATTTGTTCAGTGACAGTTCCCTAAAAAATTGTGTTGGCTCGGGAGACCTACGGAAACTACGCACCGGACAGCACCCTCTCTATGTAAGGTATATTATAATGATTCGATTTGATTTGCAACAGATTTTATTTGATTCGCCAAAAGAATAATTTGCTGGGCCAGAGCCTCATCGGCGGCACTAATTTCAGAAGGTGAGGCGGCATCAGGATTCGCCACCACAACGGGGGCCCCTTTTTTGAGCTCACTTAATTCATCGGCCACAAGCAAGCCCACCATAGCCAGCAACATATTTTCATTAACCTGCAGACCGCCAGCCGTAAGCATCTTGGCTTTTTCATCCAAAATACGAGCTAGTTGCAGGATTCGCCCCTCTTGCCCATCCTCACACGCCACGGCATATTCACGAGAATTAATTGTTATTGTTACCTGAGCCATCTTTATCCAACACGTTGTTAAGTTTGTAAATGATATCTTCCATGGAAGCCAAAGCCTGAGTGGCCGAAAGCTTGAGCGATTCGAAAGCGGCCTCTTTATCGGCTAACTGTTTGTTAAAATCGGCTTTTGCCTCATCCAGACTTTTTTTCTTTTGGTCAAGAGCAGTCTCCAGCATCACCAAAGCGTTGCTAAGCTGATTGCAAGCATCAATTGACTTAGAAAGATTAACTTTTTTCGATTCACCCACGGCTTTTTTACTTTCTTTTCAAAAAAATATAACCTATATTAAAAAACAATTATCAAACATGATAACGATGTTGCAACAAATTTCAAGTATGACAAACAAGATATGCCAAAGTTTATTTTATATATCAGCAAAGAAGATTTTTCTGCTCTGAAAAACAAAGAGATAGAATGTTTTGTGGTGGATGCGTCATTGTCGGCAGATTTTTTATCTGAGTTCAACCGCCAAGCGCAGGCTCAAAGCAAAATCGTATTAGCTTACGGTGAAAACGCCGCCGCAATTTGCCAACAGTATGAAATGGATGGTCTGGTGCAAGATTTAAGCAGTTCACCCAATCCGCAAAAAGATTCGCAAAATCTCCGTCAGAAAGCAGGTTCAAAAATATTAGGCCTAATCAGCCGCAACCGCCGCCACGAGGCAATGATAATAAGTGAAGCAGAACCTGATTTTTTGATTTTTAAGGTATGGTCTGCAGGCGAGTCCGGCTCAAAAGATTTGGTAAAATGGTATAATGAGCTGTTTTTAATTCAGTCAGCCATCTGGGTTGAGGATGAAAATGCTGACTTTATGGGCTATGAAACCGATAATGTTATCTTAAATAATGCCCATAATTTTGATTTTGACAAACTTTTCAGTAAAAAATAGTTGCGAAAATAAAAAGATTAGATTACATTCACAACAAATAATCAAATTAACATCGTAAATATGGAGAAAAAGAATGAAACAATTAGCAGGTGCAATCAGAATAGGTTGGGTAATTGAATATAAAGGCAAACCATGGACAATCACCAAGTCAATGCACATTAAACCTGGCAAGGGTGGTGCATTTATGCAGGTTGAAATGAAGTCCGTTGAAGAAGGAACCAAAACCAACGAGCGTTTCAGAACCGAAGATACGGTTGAAAAATTGATGGTTGAAGAAAAAGATTGCCAGTTTTTGTTTGAAGATGGCACAGGCTTAACTTTTATGGATTCTGAAACTTTTGACCAATTTACCTTGCCGGCGGATATTTTGGGCGATTCTCGTCCGTTTATGACCGACGGTATGGCTGTGATTATCAGCTTTATTGACGGCAAGCCAATATCGGTAGAGTTGCCGTTGCAGGTTGTTTGTGAAGTCACCGAAACCGAACCCGTGGTTAAAGGACAAACCGCTGCTTCATCATACAAACCGGCTATTTTGGATAATGGCGTGCGCGTGATGGTTCCCCCATTTATCGGCGTTGGCGACAAAATCGTTGTCGGCACGGCAGAAGCAAATTATGTAGAGAGAGCGAAGTAATGTCATATCTTTCCCCGAATTTAACCAATTTGATAGCTGCCGTCAAAAAAGCGGCAGCATCATTGGCGAGAGATTTTACCGAGATTGAAAATCTTCAGTCATCAGTAAAAGATTATCGCAATTTTGTGATGAACGGTTATAACAAGGCCGACCGCACATTAAGGACAGAGTTGTCCAAAATGCGTCCGAATTTTGCTTTTGCAGAAGATGGCAAACCGCGTCCGCAAGGAGGCTATTTTGTAGTATCCACCATAAGCGGAATGACCAATTTTGTTCATGCGATTCCCTATTTTTCAGTTTCGGTTGCCATGTGTGAAAACAACACAACCTTAGCCGCAGTAATTTACAATCCGGTGAGTGATGAGCTGTTTTTTGCCGAGAAGGGATTGGGCGCATATAAGGAAGGTTTCCGCAATCATGAAAGACTGCGCGTTTCATCCAGAAAAGAGCTTTCCGATTCGCTGATATTAACGACTTCCGCATATCACGAAAACAACTTTGCAGCTTATAGTGCATTGAATAACAAACTAATAAGCTCAAGCAATATCCGCTTGCAGGGAGATCCAAACTTGGATTTATGCTATGTTGCATCCGGCAAGGCCGATGCTTTCGTAAGTTATGCATTGTCCCCGTCAGACATCACCGCAGGCATATTGTTGGTGAAAGAAGCAGGTGGCTATATCTTTGACATTGCGCAAAAAGATATTCGCTCAGAAGATATTTCTTCAGTAATTTTGTCAGGGGATATAATAGCTGTTAATGGTAATTTAAACAACAAGCTGTATGAATTGATAAATAAGTAATAATTATTAGGGAAAAGAGATGCGTAAAAAACTTTTTATCTGCAGTGCTTTGGTTAGCATGGCGTTTTTAAGTGCCAACCTAGCGTATAGCGAAGATGATGTTATTGTAGATTTATCTGTATTGGGTAGTCTGCAAAATGTATCTTCACCGGTTCCTGCGGCGCCCCAAGTAAAATCGCAGCCTCTTTTCCCGATAGTTCAAAAAAAAGCTTCTGAACCAACCGCTCAAAAGGCCGTGAAAAAAGCCCAAAAGAAAACAGCTGTTAAGAATAAGAAAAAGGTTCAGCCGAAAAAAGAGCAAGTTTCAGAACCCGTAAAAATAGAAAAATTAACCACAAAAGAAGAACCCAAAAATAAGACGGAAGATGCTTTGCAGGAAAATACGGCAAAGCAAGAAAAGAAATTAGATAATTCTAAAACTGCACAGGCTCCAAACAAGAGCAAGGCGGAGTGCCAACAAGAAAAAGTGAACGAGCGAATGATAGCTCAGCCGCTGAGTGCAGATTGCCAAACGCAAGAAGACGAGGCAACAGCCAAAGCCAAAAAACAAATAGAGCAGAAGCAAGCTACTCAAAAACAGCTTGACCAATCAGTAGCCAAAATCTTGCCTCAAAAAGAAAACGAAACAACCCCACCGGAAGTTGTTGTGACCAAGGTGACCGAACTTTCCAAAGACAAAGCTACCTTATCAGCAAAAGAACAGGTAAAAACAACATCACCCAAAGCCGCGGTAGATATGTTGGCTCCGGTTGATTTGACACAAAAACCCAAAGAAACGACACCCCCTATGGTTGAAAACACAAGTGTTGACGAAGGTCTAAAGCCTCAGCCGGATAAAGAAGTTGAAAAAATTGTTCTGCCTCAAAAGGAAGATATAAAAGTTCCGGTTATTGAAACTCAAAACCATACATCTGCTGATATGCCGTCGTCCAAAGCACAAAAAATAAGCAATAATTTATTGTTTGCCGAAGGGGAGAGTGACTTAACGCCGGCACAAGAGCAACAGCTCGACTCGATATTATCCAATTTTAAAGATGCCAAAAATAGCAAAATAGCCATAGTTGCATATAATTTAGACAATGGAACGGATACATTTTTGAGAAAACGCAATAGTTTGAACCGAGCCGTCAATATCCGTAGCTATTTATTGAAAAAAGGCTATAAAGATTATAGCATCAAAGTCATAAATGTGGAAGATGGCGACCCGAGAATTAATACGGTAAACATCTCAGAGCGAAAAAAATAACAAAAAAAACAAAAAAATGTGAAATAATGCTTGCGTTATTAAAGACTCTAATGTATAAAGGCAGCAAATTCATGTTTTTAGAATAAAAAATTTTTTGGAGAAAAAGAATGAAACAAGGTATTCATCCGGATTATCACGAGATTACATATGTAATGACCGATGGTACGGAATACAAAACAAAATCAACATGGGGCAAAGCCGGAGACAAAATGACATTGGAAATTGATCCAAAATCACATCCGGCATGGACAGGTGTACATCGTATGGTAGACACAGGTGGTCAGGTCTCTAAATTTAATAATAAATTTGCTGCATTTGGTATCAAAACAGACACTTCATCTTCAGCAAAGAAGTAAAAAAGAGCTTTTTTTAAGCTTTATTAACCTGAGTTTAGTAATATAAACTCAGGTTTTTTTTATAAAGAGAAAAAAATAATGGTAGATATAACGCATTATGAAGTATATACAGACCGAGGCACTGGTTGGAAATTGGAAGAACGTTTTGCCGAAGAACAACACGATCAAGCCATAAAATATGTGCATGATATAGAAAATGACAATATATCGGTCAAGCTTATCCGCGAAAAATTTAATGTAATGGATAACAGCTACCAAGAAACGGTAGAATATATCAATTTGGCCAATAAAAAAGGCAATAAGGGAGGAAGCGGCAAAAGTTCCAATTTTTTTGATGATGCGAGGGTCGAAAAAAATAAGCGCCCCAATACCATTTATGATGTAGAAGAGGAACAGCGCAATAGCCCAAAAAATGTTTTAATAGCAGTCATAAAGCTTTTAGTGGTCATTTTATTCAGCTTGCTGTTTGCCAATGTAGTGGTAACATTGAGCACGCCCTTGTTGGATGAAATGATACCGGAAGATTCGGTTAAAACCTTATTGTTTTTGTTCTTTTTCAGTTTATTTTTAATCGTTGCCGTCCCATTAATAGTCAAAAAAGTTCCACTTCAGGCCTTTGGCTTAAAATGGCACAGAAGAATAAAACCGCAACCAGAAAAAAAATTCATCAACAAAGCCGACGCAATTTTCAGGCTATACAGTTTGAACTCAGATGTTGATCCGGATATAGCCCCGACCTTGCCGGAAGCAAAAATAGAAGACAAAAAGAAAATAGTAGAGTTTTTGGGGCATATAATATCAGGGGTAGATAGCACAATATCCTTAACCGATGACTTCAACCGTTTAGGTTTGCGCTTTTTAATATACGGCGGCAGTATGGAGTTGGCGCGAGTGCACAAACTCAACATAGCGGAAGCAAATTCACTATTATATGAGGCATTTTGTGTTATAGATGGCAAAGAGGCCGATATTTCTAGATTTTATGCGGCAAGAAACACGTATAAAGACACCAAGGTAGCCGTATTTTTAACCGGTGTCGGAGCCTATTTGATGTCCCAAATGCTTCATCATGATTCCTTAGACATAGGCATATTGAGGCTCACCTTTAACAAGTGGTGTAATTTGAATAATATAATATATCAGGAGGAGCAAAAAGCCGCCGCGCAAAAATCTAAAAAAGAAACGACGCCGATCATTAATGTAAAAGAAAAATTTTATACCAACGTATTAATGAATATCTTTTTAAGGATAATGTATAATGGCACCAAAGAGGACCCTAAAAAATATCCATTAGAATTAAAAGAGAAAGTCAGCCAGATGATAAACAATCTGGCGGGAAAATACAGCGGCCAACCATATCCGATAAGCGGGAATATTATGAACATACAGTTTTCCTCGATCAATCAGGCTTTAAGATGCGCCAAAGAGATAGTAAATGATTTAACAGAATATGTAGAAGATTTGTCGGATGAAAATTTAATTTTATCGGAGAGAATAAACTTAATTGAAGGCAAATTAAGCGATCTTCCATCAAAAGAAGAATATATAGATGATTTATTCAGCCAAGCCTACGATGGAGAAATATTAATAGATGAATCCATCAACAAAGGCGCGGACAAAAATATATTTGAGATAGAAGATTTAGGCAAAAAGAAACTGGAAAAAAGCAACCAAAGTGTCAATTTATACAGACTCCATGCAGGAAACAACTAAAAATGTTGCAAGAACAACAATTTTATGATACATTAAAATGAGAAATTAGGGAGTAGGAGCCATGGTAAATTCAATTCCAAGAGCGACAAACGTAGATGATAGTGGTATCGGCCGGTGGGAAAAATCGGTAAGGGATGTCAACGACGTTGATGAAAAATTTGCCAACGCAAGAGATTTGGGGTACATGCGTTTGAACTATGCCCGTGTCAGTACAGTAGGCCAATTGGCCGAGTATGACACGGTTGATATGTATAAAATACAGGTTCAGTCGAACGGAAAATTAAGCATAAGCCTGCGTAGCGGTGCTGAAGATGAAAACAGTAGTGTTTTGGATTTGTCGTCATATCAACAAAAGCTTGATGAGTTAAAAAAACAATTAGACCCTGAAGGCTATGAAAAAGAGCAGGAGGAAAAAGCCAAAGAAGCCGAAAAATACGGCTTGCTGGGAGAAAATGGCGAGGGGCTTCAAATTCAGGTTTATATGATAAAAAATGGCAAGGAAGTCCTCATAGGTGATACAACAGCCGAAAAAGGCAGCGATGAGTACACCAATATGGAACAATTGCTCAACGGCGAATATAAAGCCAAAAAAGGAGAATATTACTTCAAAATCAGCCGCACAGAAGATTATGATGAAGATAAAAGCTTGGCCTATGTGATGCAAATCAAACAAGGAGAAAAGTACAAGCACGACTATGTGACAACAGAGTCGGTATCAGATGACACCAAAAACAAAACCACTTCAAAAGTGCCATCAACGACCACAAGTTCGAGCGGAGCTTTGTCTTCAGTCAATGCTTTGGCGATACAAGCAACCAAATATCAAGCCACAGCGCAAATGTTGGAGATAGGATATCAAACCATTGCGAACTTATATAGCAAAAATAGCAAATTTTAATCTCTAAAAATAAAAAAATAACTTGTATAATAAAGAAACATTCTCTATTCTCAAAGATATTAGGGAATGTTTTTTTATATAAAAATAAATAATAAAGAAAGGAACGCAAAATGACAGCACCTTTAATGCCAAAGGGAACGGCAGTATGGCTGGTAGATAATACAACATTAAGTTTTGAACAAATCGCCGATTATTGCGAATTGCACGAGCTTGAGATTCAGGCCATAGCAGACGGCGATGTTGCCTATAACATTATGGGCATAAGCCCGATTGATACCAATCAACTAACTTGGGAAGAAATTCATCGTTGTGAAAAAGATTCTAAAGCTCGCTTGGTTCCCAATAAAATGGAATTAGACGTGAGAGAAAAGAACGCCAAAGCTAAAAAGGTATTGTCACCGTCACAAAGAAGTGATAAGCCCAATGCCATAGCTTGGATACTTAAAAATTGCCCTGAAATCAGCGAGGCGCAAATCTGTAAGCTGATAGGTACGACCAAGCCGACAATTGAAGCCATTAAAAACGGCACCCACAAAGATTCAGCCAACATCAGAGCAAAAAATCCGGTTGCCATAGGCTTGTGCAGCGAAAAAGATTTGGAAAAAGCCTTAAATGAATGCAAGGCAAAAGTTGATGCCGCAGCACAAAAGGCCGCTAAAGAGGAAGAAAAAGCCGCTAAGAAGGCCGCCAAGGCAGAGGCTCAAAAAGCTAAGAAAGCAGCTATAAAAGCCAAAGCCAAAGAAAAAGCCCAAAAAGCTAAAGAAAAAGAAAAGGCTAAAAAAGCGGAAGCTAAAGAAAAGGCCAAAGCCAAGAAGGCCAAAGAAAAGGAAAAAGAAAAGGCCAAAAAATCAGCCTCCAAAGCTAAAGAAAAAAAACAAGCTAAAAAGGCGCCCAAAGCCAAAAAAGCTTAATTTCTAAATGCTGAAAACATAAAAAAAGAGCGGGTTAAAACCGCTCTTTTTTTGAATGACTTATTCTATTTCAAATTTTTTATCAGAGTTCATATTCTTAAGGTCAGCGTCTAATTCAGGGTTATCGGGAATTTTGCCGGTTTCGCCGATAACTTTTAAGTCGTCAAGATAATCATCATATTTTTCTTTGTAGTCAGGCCGAGAGTGGCTGTTAAGCTTTTTGAGTTCAGTTGATGAAGAGCTGTTGGTAGAGTTGGTCTGTGTAGATAAAGTCTGCGCAGAAGATGTTTTTTGAGGTAAAGAAGTTTTGTTATCTTTTGGAAGGGTAGCGCGTTTAATCGTCGGCATTTGGTCATAGTTTCCGATTTGAATGGGCGGTAGCTTAGTTGGGTGGGAAAAAGCGCCCGCAGGAATATACAAATTTTCCTGAGGAACATCTTTGGCCCAAGCTTCATGCATGTAAAATACAATCCCCCATCCCGAAACAACAAAAATAAACGCAAAGCGTAACATGGTCGTAACCCAAAATTAATAAATATGATAATATATATAATAGTATGAAAAAGCTTTTTTTTGTATTAACAATATTGCTAAATATGATGGGCAAAGCGTGGGCGGAAGATGAATGTTCGGCCTATAAAGTTATGCCCGAATTGCATTTTACATCCTCTTACGGAAAATTGGTTTATGACAAAAGCAAAAGCTATGATGAATTAACCAAACTCGGCAAAGAATACGGCATTGTGGAACAAGGACTATTTGCCTCAGGACTGGCCCTTGTAGAGGTTGTATATCAGGTATCGGTCGATTCATATCGCCGCAAAATCGGCTTGGGCAAATATTGTGTAATACCGGCAAGAGTAAATCTGTTTGTCGGATACAGCAACCCTGTGATATTAATCGCTAAGGAACTAAAAGAAGATACATGCGAGTATAATGTTGTTTTGAGACACGAACAAACACACCAGCAAATAAATGTATCAACGCTAAGATATTTTTTGCCGAAATTAAAAACAGCAGCCGTATCAATTATAAATAATGTTGACCCAATCTTAATCACAAGAAAAAACGATTCGGAAGAGGCCACCCAAATGTTGACGGATATATACGCGCGTCAGTTAGAGCCGTTAATTAATTTCTTAAAAAAAGAAGTCCTAAAAGAACAAAGCAAACTAGACAATCAAACCAACTACCAGCATGAAGGCGAACTTTGCCGTTACTACAATGCCACGCACTAGAAATAAATTTATGTCGATAAATTAGGCACGGCTCTCGTGGAGAGAAGATAAAAAGATTTTGTTTTTAATTTGACATTGCTCAAGCTGTTTTGGAAAATCATCCAAGAAAGACTGCAAACCCTTGTAGGCAGCATCAATAAAAGTTTTGTCTTTGGCAGAGTTTTGATTGTAATAGATACGCACGGTCGTCATGCCGATTTCTTTGGCAAACTCAAGGTTAGAATAGCTGTCATCCACAAAAATACAATCTGTCGGGCGAACATTAATTTTATTGCAAAGCTTAGAATAAACCTCGGAGTTTTCATTTTTTTTGAAGCATTCAAAATCTTCAACGGAATAAAATTTTCCCTTAAAGAAGTCAAACAAGCCAATATGTTTCAAAATTTTCTCACACACCTCGCGAGAAGAAGTTGAAAAGATAAATTGATTAAGCGGAATATTTTTAAGTTTTTCCAAAATTCCATCATAAGGCACAATCGGGTCAATCGGTTTTCTTTTATGATAAGCGACGAACATATCTTTAGGAGAAACGCCATAATCGCGCACAAAAATTTCACCGCCGTCACGATAAGTGGCATAAGATTCCTTAACCTTAGCTTTAGCTTCTTCAACAGACATAGGAATGCCTAAATCTTTCACAGCGGCAATAGCGGTAGCTTCATCAAGCATATCGGCAAATTCCGGCGTAATACGATAAAGAGTATTATCAAGATCCCAAATGATGTTATGTCTGCAAAAGTCTGCCATAAAAACTCCTTAAAGTTAGATTAAAGACCAAAGAAAAGCATACAACCAATTGTCAAGCGCGTCAATTATTTTTTTTGTTGAGAATTCTAATGAACCGAGGAAAAATCAAAAGTTTTCCCGAGCATAAGCATCCACCACAAACCAGTTATTATTGATATTTTTCAAAACAAAAATGATATTACCCTGACATAAGCCAAACCAGTTTCCGTCGCATTCGCTGGTAGTATAAACTTCCAACAAATTATCAGGGCGCATTTTCATCTTAGCAATTTGATATTTATGGACGGTCGGGCGTTTAAGGTTGTCATCTTCCATAAACACAAAAGCAGGCAAAACATTTTTGTTTTTTTCGCAGTATAAGTGTTTAGGGTTGATGGAACAAGCAATATAATCATTAATGGCGCAAACAATATTGCTGTTCACATTGCAAGTCGAATAAGAATTTGTAATTTCAAAGGAAACCCCGCTGAAATCATCAAAATTCTGTTGAGGAAACTGATTTTTGTCAGCCTCATCAGAGCAAGCCAAAAGCCCCAACACGGCGCAAAGAGCCACAAAATTTTTCATAAAAACCAATCCCTAATTAAAAGTATAACGTAATCCGGCCGAATATTCCATCATATGGTCAATATCTTTTATTTTATCAAGTTTAACATATCTGGCCACACCTCTGAGAGCCACATTTTTGCTCAAAGAATAAAAGATACCTGCACCGGCGCGATATCCGTACCCTTGGTCATGACCGCTTTTAACATAAGGGTTGGAATAGCGTTTTTTGAAATCATAAATTCCGGCGCCGAGCGTTCCGACCAGAGCCAAATCACGCCCGCAAGTTAAGGGCAAATAGCCATACATATCCAGACCACCGGCCTGAAAACGAGAGGAAAGATTACCATTACGACTGGTCTTTTTAGAATTATCAGAGTGTTGATAAAAAACTTCCGTGCTAAAAAAACGATTATAGTCGCTTCCCAAAATAACGGATGCGGCATTATAATTTGGACGCAGGAGTTTAGCATTGGCATTGCTGTAAGAATAGTCGATTCCCACATAAGGCACATAGTGGTTTCCATCATTAGCCCAAGCGTTTTGAGCTGTCAAAGCAAGAGAAAATAATGAACAACAAACAAGAAGTTTTTTCATGATAACAGATTCCTCATCAAAATAATTAATCTCAAACTAATATAACCGAAATTAAATAAAATTAAAGTAAAATTGTGATAAAAATATTGTTAAAAAACAAGATGTGTTATAAACTAAAAGAATTAGAGCAGAGTGCGGAGCCGAAAGAAATGAAAAAAACACATGAAAAAGGCTATACATTTATAGAAGTAATAGGTGTTTTGGGAATAGCGGGAATGCTAATGGCCAGTATGTCTATGTTGGTCAGCAGTATGTTTGATAAATATAAAAAGAACCGTGTTCAAGACCAAATATTGATGTTGGAAAAGCTCATCAATCAAAGATATGTGGCCGATAAAAATTATAAAGATATAAGTGCAGATACACTTATAGATGAAGGTATAGTGCCGGCGGAAATGAAAAATGGAAATAAAATAGTTCAAGCCTACGGCGACGTGACCATAGCCGGTAGCGAAGACACCTACACCATAGAGTTCAACAAACTTCCGCTAAATGTGTGTATGGCTTTGGGCATGATGGATTGGGTCTACGGCGACAGCTCTGATCTAGTGTCCATCACGGTCAATAACAGCAAATACTCCTGGCCGTATATCGGTAAACAAACAGATGATTCGGCATTACCTTTGGATGTTGCACGCTTGTCACAAAAATGCCAACGCCAAAACAATGTCATAAAATGGGAATTCCAATAAAATGCAAGTAAATGAAATAAACAAGAACCAAGCATTGCAGTCAGCATCCAAGAGCAAAGCATCTGGGCAAACAACGGGAGCAAGCTTTTCGTCGTATCTTGAGGCTAATATGAAGGTGGACAATGCGCCCATCAGCAGTTCTGCATTGGGTGTGAGTGCAACAGATGCGTTGCTGGCGGCACAAATGGTTGATGGAGATGAAGAAAAACAAAAACGCGAAAAAATGCTGGAACGTGGCAAAGGCTTATTAGAAAGACTTGAAGAAATCAGAGATGGACTTTTGCTTGGCTACATATCCGAAGACAGATTGTATGAAATCAGCCGCTATGTCAAAGAGCGCAAACCGCAAATTGAGGATGAAAAAATAAATGAGCTCATGGCCGAAATTGAATTAAGGGTTGAGGTAGAATTGGCAAAATTAATGAAATAATGTGATAAATAGGGAATTTTGCTTGCAGAAAAACATCAACATGATAACCTAAATTAAAAGAAACAAAAATAATTAAAAAAGGAGTTAAAACCATGGAAAGTGCAGTCATTCTTCCTCCAGACTATAAGCCCAGCGAAGACGAAGAATATATGAATGAATATCAACAAGAATATTTTCGCCAAAAACTGCTTAAGTGGAAAAAAGAACTTATCGAACAATCAAAAGACACGTTGGAAGATTTGCGTCAGGGCGGCTTAAATCAGCCTGACGATATTGATAGAGCCTCACTTGAAACAGACAAAGCCCTCGATTTAAGAACCAAAGACCGTATCAGAAAATTAATCGGCAAAATAGATGAGGCTTTGCAAAGAATAGAAGATAATGAATATGGCTATTGTGAAGAAACCGGAGAGCCGATTGGCTTGGCACGGCTTGAAGCACGCCCGATAGCCACTATGTCGGTTGAGGCCCAAGAACGCCATGAACGTATGGAAAAAACTTATGACGATGACGCGGCACAATAAGACACAGAGACCATGACATCCAAAGATTTTATATTGGCCTCCGCCTCACCGCAAAGGATAAAACTGCTTGAGCAAATTGGCTATATACCCAAAGCAATTTGTCCTGCAGATATAGATGAAAGCGAACTGCAATACGAACGCCCCAGCAGCTATGTCAAAAGAATGGCGAGAGAAAAGGCGCTAAAAGTTTATGCCGAGCATAGGGGAGAAAATGTTTTGGCTTGTGACACAATCGTCGTTGTCGGCCGCAGAATGTTGCACAAGGCTAAAAACGATGAAGAACAAACAGCGGTTATGAAACTTCTTTCCGGCCATGCGCACAAGGTTTTGAGCGCCGTCTGTATGGTTTCAAAAACCGGAAAAATCAGCGAACGATTGGTAAGTACGCGTATCCTAATGAAAAATTTATCATCAAAAGAGATAAAAGATTATGTCGCAAGTCAAGAATGGGTTGGTTGCAGCGGCTATAAAATAGAAGGAAGAATGGAGGCTTATGTGCGCCGTATCATAGGTTCATATAGCGGCATAATCGGATTACCCTTATACGAAACAAAAAATATATTAGAAGGGACAGGAATAAAATGACAGTAGATACAATAGTATATGAGCAAGACAAAGACCTAACAACGATCGCCTTGATGGGGGCCGGAAAACTTGAAGAAATCGAAATAATAGATAATTCCAAGGCGGCTGAGGGCAACATCTATTTGGGAAAAATTACGCATAAGTTAGATTTGGCAAATGGTCGTAAAGGATATTTGGTTGATATTAAGGATGAAAAAGACGCTTTTTTCAATGCTGATGAATATGGAATGGGCGATGTAGACTACACCGAAGGTCAAAGCATCGTTGTTCAGGTTTCTCAGGAAAGAAGAGCAGAGAAGGGAGCCAAAGTTGTAAGATCATTACAGTTTGTCGGCACATATTTGGTATATTGTCCGTTCCGTATGAATATTGATGCATCCTCAAGAATAGGCTCATTTGATAGAATAAAAGAGCTCAAAGCTTTGGTACAAGACAATGAGGTCGGACAAGAAGGTTGGATAATCAGAACCGCTGCTATGGACGCTTCATCGGAAGAAATCAAAGAAGAAATGGTCGAACTAAGAAAGGCTTATGATATCGTCAGAGCCAAAGCGCGCTCCGAAAGCGCACCCTGCTTATTATATGCCAAGAGCAGCCCTTTGTTTGAATATATGACCAACAATGCCATGAGCTTAAATAAAGTTGTGGTGAATACCCGCAAAATGGAAGAAGAAATTAAAAATGAATTTGATGGCGATTTTGAGGTAGAAGTCGTTGCCGATGCCGTTAAAAGCTATGGAATAGACGAGGCAGTTGTGGAGGCCTTGCAAAAGGAAGTCAAACTCAAATCCGGCGGAAGAATTTATATAGAAGAAACCAAAGCATTTGTTGCCATAGATGTTGATACGGGCGATGACAGAGGCGCAGGTTCCATTTCGCATATAAATGAAGAAGCCGCAATAGAGATAGCTCACCAGATTCGTTTGAGAAATTTGTCTGGAAAAATCATCATCGACTTTGCCGGCTCATCTGAATATCGTTATATGAAACCGGTACTCGAGGTTTTAGATAAAGAGCTTATGAAAGACAACACACGTTGCCATGTTGTCGGTTTGAGCAGAGGCGGAAATGTAGAATTAATAAGAGTACGCCGCCGTCCGTCATTGTCAGATATTATGAGTGTTGAATGTCCGACTTGCCATGGCACCGGTAGGGTAGAAAAATAATGTCCGAAGTGATAAAAACACATCACTGCCCGATATGCCATAAATTGGTAGGACCGGACAACAAATATCGTCCGTTTTGTTCCAAAAGATGCGCAGACATAGATTTGGGCAATTGGTTTAATGAAGCCTATAAAGTTCCGGTTGTCGAGTTGGATGAACAAGAGCTGGAAGAGCTTGAAAAATCTTTGGACGAGCAACTGGATAAAGACAGATAATAAGGACGGATAAAAACACTAAAAAAGCTGTATTGAAAAATACAGCTTTTTTAGTTATCTCTCATAGGAAGCTTCAATAATTCGGTTGCGGCGCAATTCATCAAGATCATAGTTTGCTTTAATATTGAGCTGCGGTGCAATGGCTGTGATAATTTTACCGGCGGTCGGCACGGTGTTCCAGCCTGATGTCACAAACCCCCAAGTTTCTTTAGACCCTTTAGGCTCATCAAGCATCAGCATAAGAGCATATTTGGGATTAGATGCAGGAAAAGTTCCCAGAAAAGACGTCATAACCTTTTTGTTAATGTATTTTCCGTTAACAAGCTTTTGGGCGGTTCCGGTTTTTCCGGCCACTTCATACCCAAGAACATTTGCGCGTTTGCCAGAGCCTTCCACGACCACGCCGCGCAAAAGCTGCCGCATCTTTTTAGAAGTATTGAGCGAAATAACGCGGTGTTCTTCCCGATTCGTGTCATTGGCCAAAAGAGTCGGTTCATGATAAACGCCCCCGTTCACCACAGCGCTGAATGCTGTAATCAAATGTAAGGGGGTAATAGAAATACCATAGCCGTATGCCACGGTAGCGGTGGTTTCTTCGCCCCAGCGTCTGGGGAGCATGGGCTTTGCTTTTTCAGCCACCTCAAAATGGCTGATTTCATCGAACAAGCCGAGGTTTTTGAGAAAAGCACGTTGTTTTTCTTTGCCGATTTTAAGGGCAATTTGGGCAGAGCCGATGTTAGAAGAATAAATCAAAATCTCTTGGAGGGTGAGCCATCTGTTTTCCCCGCGATAATCTTTGATGGTGTTGTATCTGAGTTTAAGCGGTTTTGTAGCATCAAACCTGTCGGTTAGTTTAATGTGGCCTTTTTCAAGACCAAAAGCAGCATTAAAAACTTTGAGAACAGACCCTGGTTCATAAACGCCTTTTGTGGCAAAATTAAACAAGGCACGGTCATCAACTTTAGCCGTAATATTATTAGGGTCATAATCCGGAAGAGAAACCATGGCAATAACTTCGGCTGTGTTAACATCCATCAAGATAGCCACGCCGCCAAGTGCCTTAAATTTTTTAATTCCTTCATCGAGTTCACGGCGAATAGTGTCCTGCAAACCGGCATCAATCGTAAGCTTAACCGGAATATCAGATTCTCTCAAACGCGCATCAAGCTCTTTTTCCATACCGGAAATGCCAATGTTGTCAATGTTGGTGGAGCCGATGAGTTGAGCAAACAGATTTTTATGAGGATAGATTCGTTTTTCGCCGTCCTCAAATTCCAGCCCCGGAATACCGAGATAATTTATTTGATATTGCTGAGAGGGAGAGAGGTTGCGCTTTATGTAAACAAAAGAGCCTTTTTTAGTCAGCTTAGCCAAAATATCTTCATAGCGAATATCCGGCAAAACGGCAGCAAGTTTTTGAGCTGCACGCTGGGGATTAATAATTTTACTTGGATTCGCATAAAGATTAACAGTAGGGAGAGAAGTCGCAATAATCGTACCGTTTCTATCCACGATATCAGCGCGTTTAATGGGGTTTTCGGGCAGAGCATAAAAGGTGTCATCATCAGCAGCAGAGGCAACTTTTTCGGAGCGAGGAGCAGCGTTTAATACACAAACATCAAACAGCCTGAAAGAAATCACGCCAAAGACCAAAGCAAACATCAACATAGCAAAAGCCAAGCGGTTTTTGCACATAGAAAGAGGGTCTTTTTCATAAGAAAAATCCGAAAAAGAAAAACTTTTATCTAATTTAATTTCCTGCCCCGGAAGATAAAAGTCACGAGATTTTCTGGAAAAAAGTTTTTCCAACATAATACGCTACTGCTCCGCTTTAACGCTGAGCTTTGGCGAATCTCTTCAACCTATTCTGCTCAGCTTGATTAGAAATATTACGTTGCGCGATCATACGTCTGTTGGCATCATCACGCTCATACTCAAATGGTAACGCAGAATAGTTAATAATTTGTTCAGCTTGTAAAGGATTTAAAGAAATATGTTTTGAAGCAAGTTCTCTCAGGCGGGAAGGATTGTTCAAATGGCTCCATTCAGCATTCAACACGTGAATGGTTTTGACATCGTCTTGAATATTGCTGTTAATCTGAGCGAGCTCTTTTTCAAGAGATTGGACTTTATTTTTCATAACGAACATCCCAAACCCGACCAAACAAGTAAGGGTAACCCAAAGAGTAAGAGTAGCAGTTTTTGTTCCGTTCATAATGCAAATCCTTTACATCTCAAAGTTTAACGGCCACACGGAGTTTAGCAGAGCGGGCTCTTGGGTTGGATTCGGTTTCTTCAGCCGAGGGAGCAATAGCTTTAGAGGCTGAGGCCAGAGTAGGGGTAATATTAGAATCCACAAGCGGCGCATAGCGTGAAACACCATGAGATTTACCAAGTTTATCGTTAAAGAAATTTTTGACGATTCTGTCTTCAAGAGAGTGAAAATCGACAACAACAAGTCTTCCACCAGACTTAAGGCGAGAAAGAGCGCCTTCCAGTCCGTTCTGAAGTTCGCCAAGCTCATTGTTAACGGCGATTCTCAGGGCTTGAAAAGTCCGTGTAGCCGGATGAATGGCTTGGTGAGTAGGATGAACAACGCTGCAAACAATATCGGCAAGCTGCGTTGTCGTCATAATAGGGGTCGTTTTGCGTGCGGCAACAATTTTTGCCGCAATCTGGCGAGATTTACGTTCTTCACCAAAATTGTATAGAATATCGGCCAGCTCTTTTTCAGAGAGGGAATTAACTAAATCAGCGGCGGTTTGCCCTTGGCAAGACATCCGCATATCAAGAGGAGCTTCTTTAGAGAAAGAAAAACCTCTTTCACCTTGGTCGAGTTGCATGGACGAAACACCGATATCAAACACCGCGCCGTCAATATCTTCGGTTATGAGTTGGGCAAAGTCACCGAATTGCCCGCTTCTGAAATCAAAGCGGTCACCATAAATTTTTTTGAGTTCGTCAGCTCTTTTCAAAACATTTGGGTCTCTGTCAAGGGCGATAACTTTGCAGTCAGCAGCGTTAAGAATAGCTTGCGTGTAGCCGCCGTTTCCAAAAGTAGCATCAACATAAACCGCGCCATCAATGGGCAAGAGGTTGTCCAACACCTCTTGGAGCATAACCGGAATATGTTTTGGCTTAAGGTTATTCATGGCGGTTGCTCTCAGCATTGTTAAGGAAGAGTTGCGGACGTTTTTGCATAACGGCATTGCGAATACGTTCTTCTTCTTTGGCCCAGTTTTCCGGCGACCAAATCTGAAATTTGCGGCCTTTACCGACAAACACGGCGGCATCAGAAATTTGCGCATGAGAAAGGAGCTTCTCTGAAAGCATGATGCGGCCGGTCGAATCAAACGGAAATCTCTTTGCATCACCAAAAATCAGGTTGGTCAAATCATCTTGCTCGGAAGAGAAAAAGTCCATGGAGTTTTCCATAGAAGATGCAAGCTTGTCGAGCAAATCTTCGGTGCACCCTTCAATGCAAGGAGCCGAAAGGGAGCGATAACAAACCACATCTGTAGATAAATTTTTAAGGATTGCGCGATAATCTGAGGGAAGTGAAACGCGGCCTTTCGCATCCACTTTATTGGTAACAGTGTCTAAAAAGAGAAAAGACATCAAAACAATACCCTCAAAAAATATAACCCCTATGTCTTATGGTATATCATGGGATTTTATGGGAATCAATGGGAAAATTTAGTATTTTATTAACTGTTCTTAATATGTTCTTAATCAAGATAAGAGCATAACACTCTAAGCCTTGCTCACTAAGGATTACAAGGGAAGCAAAAGAGAGAATAAAAAATAAATTTTTTTAACATTTTTTTTAAGAGTTGGTGATAACTGCAATTGCTTAAAACGAATCGGGAAAATTTCTTAAAAATAAAAGCAAAATTAATGTGAGGTAAAAGCAATTAAAGCACTTGCAAAATAAGCACTAAATGTATAAACTCAAACACGCAGGCTGCCGGATAGCTGCGCCGCAAAAAGTAAGATTTGTGGGTGAGGAAAGTCCGGGCTTCAAGGAAACAAGGTACCAGATAACGTCTGGCTGGAGCAATCCAAGTGAAAGTGCCACAGAAATATACCGCTTTAGCAACACGTTTGCAAAAGTAAGGTTGAAAGGGCGGGGTAAGAGCCCACCGCACGGGCAGTAATGCACGTGGCAAGGTAAACCATACCTGAAGCAAGACCAAATTAGGAGGGCTTTAGCAATAAAGTTATACGGTGGGTTTCCACACCGCTCCAGAGGTAGGTCGCGATGAGCTGTTTAGTGATAAGCAGCCTAGATGAATAGCTATCCCCTGCAAAGGGACAGAACCCGGCTTATAGGCAGCCTGCAAAAAAAAGTTTCAGAGGAGGAAAAATGCGCCAACAGAGCTTGAAAAAGACCATAATGCTTAAGGGAGTGGGACTTCATTCCGGCCTTGAGAGCGAGCTAAAGATTCATCCTGCAGCCGAAAATTTCGGTATTGTGTTCAAAAGAGTTGATATGCCGCAAGCCGCTTTAGTTAAAGGGCTGTATACAAATGTGGTTGACACCAGAAATTGCACATGCTTGAGCAATGCCGACAAAGCGGTTGTTTCAACCATAGAACATTTAATGGCGGCTTTGTCAGTTAGGGGCATAGATAATGCGTTGATAGAAGTCAATAATCCGGAGTTACCGATTATGGATGGCTCAGGCAAAATGTTTTATGATGCGCTGAAAGCAGCGGAGATTGAAACCCAAAATGCTGAGAGAAAGCAGCTCAAGGTTTTGAAAAAAGTTTCCTTTACGGATGACAAGGGTAATACGGCAAGCCTAGAGCCAGCAGACGAGTTCAGCGTGCATATGGAAATAGATTTTCCTTCCAAAATCGTCGGACATCAGGTTTTTGACGCCCCGATAACGCCGGAAATTTTTGCAACAGAAATTGCGCCTTGCCGCACCTTTTGTGAAAAATATCAGGTGGATTATCTGCGCTCAATTGGCTTAATCAAAGGTGGCAGCTTAGACAATGCCATAGTTTTGGACGGCGATACCTTGCTTAATCCGGATGGTTTTCGGGTGAAGGAAGAATGTGTTAAGCACAAAGTACTTGATGTTATAGGCGACTTATATACATCGGGCTACCAAATAATCGGTCGTTTTGAGGGAATCAAAACAGGACATTATCATAACAACGAGTTGTTAAAAGTTCTGTTCAGCGATAAATCTAATTATGAAATAAAATAGGGGAATAAGATAAGATGAAAAAGTCACTTTATGGGACGATATGTGGGCTAATGCTTATTTTGGGCGGATGTGCTTCAGCGCCGGACACAGAAAATATGACGGCGGAAGAACTATATAATTACGCATATAAAAAGATGGAGCAAACTTCATATAAGACGGCGGCCGAAAATTTTGAAAAAGTTGAGTTGGAGCATCCTTATTCCAAGTGGGCAGTTAAAGCCAAATTAATGGGTGCTTATTCTTTTTACAAAGCCAAGGACTATGACAGTGCCATAATAGCTTTGGATAGGTTTATTAAATTCCACCCCGGAAACCAAGACATTTCGTATGCGTATTATCTAAAAGCCTTGTGCTACTATGACCAGATTAAGGGGCCTGAAAAAGAACAATCCAACACCCAAAAGGCAAAAGAGGCCTTGGAACAGGTTATCAAGCGTTTTCCAAATAGCGAATATGCGCAAGATGCCAAACAAAAGCTTCTGTTAGTGAATGACCACTTAGCCGGACATGAGCTATATGTCGGCAGATATTATCTGGCACAAGAAAATTATCTATCAGCATTAAACCGCTTTTCTGCCGTGGTTAACAATTATCAAACCACACCACAGATTGAAGAGGCCTTGTACCGCCAAACAGAGGTATACAGCATTTTGGGCTTGAACGAAGAGGCTCAAAACGCCGCCAAAGTTTTGGAATATAATTATCCGGACAGCAGCTGGAGCAAAAAAGCCCAAGCACTGGTCAATAAGGGTTAACAAAACCATGCTGACGTCGCTTTCAATAAGAAACGTTGTGTTGATAGACAAGCTGGACTTGGACTTCAAGTCCGGCTTAAGCGTGTTGACGGGTGAAACCGGCGCTGGCAAATCCATTTTGCTGGATTCTTTAGGATTTGTTCTGGGCAACAGGGGCGACGCAGGGCTGATAAGACAAGGCGAGGACAAACTTAGCGTAACGGCAACCTTTGACCTACCGAAGAAAAAACAAGAGCTGGAAAATATTTTTAATGAATATGAGCTTGATTTTCCCGAAGATGAGTTGATTATCAAGCGCACGCTTAACCGCGATGGCAAGGGCAAAATATTTGTCAACGACCAAACGGTGAGCGTAAAGGTTTTGAAGGAGATAGGCCGGTGCTTGGTTGAAGTTCACGGCCAGTTTGATAATCAAGGCCTATTAAATCCGGCCAATCACCAAAGCGTTTTGGATTCTTTTAGTGGCTATAAAAAAGAGCTTGAGGGTGTAAGCAAGGCTTATCGAGAATATAAAGCGGCACAAAAAGAGAGAGAAAATGCCGAGGCCGGAATAAACAAAGCCAAAAACGATGAGGAAGACTTAAGACATTGGGTTGCGGAGTTGGAGCGGGCAGGAACTTATACCGGAGAAGAGGCTGAGTTGAACGGCAAACGTCTGGAGATGATGAATGCCGAAAAAATTCTTGAGAGTTTGAACTACGCTTATGGTGCTTTATCGGGCAATTTTGATATTATAAGCTCGATTCGCCAATCGGTATCGGCGATAGAAAAAGCCAATGTCTTGGTAAACGGAAAATATGACAATATCGTTGAGATGTTGTCTGAAACATTGGTTAACGCGGAGGAGGCGATTAGTGAGATAGAAGCCGCCTCGCAAAACGTCAGCTTAAATGAAAACGAACTAAATAGTGTTGAAGAAAGATTGTTCAGTTTGAGAGCCTTGGCGCGCAAACACCAGTGCGAGGTTGATGAGCTCCCGCAAAAATTATCTGAGATGCAAGCCGCGCTGGCACAAATCGAACACGGCGAAGATAATCTTGAAAAACTCAAACAAGCGGAGCAAAAAGCCAAAGCAGAATATGAGAGTAAGGCGCAAGAGCTGAGCCTCAAGCGGCAAGAGGCAGCCAAAAAATTAGATTCTCTGGTGATGAAGGAACTCCCGCCGTTAAAAATGGAAAAGGCGCGTTTTGAAACCAAGGTAGAGGCTCTGCCTGAAAACTCGTGGAATGAAACCGGCAAAGATAATGTTTATTTCACGGTTTCGACCAACCCCAATTCGCCACAAGGCCCGTTGAATAAAATCGCTTCGGGCGGCGAGTTGTCACGCTTTATGCTGGCCCTAAAGGTTAATTTGGCAAAAGTATCAAGCGTCGGTACAATGATATTTGATGAGGTTGACGCGGGCGTCGGTGGCGCAACGGCCAAGGCAGTTGGTGAGCGTTTGGCCAGATTGGCGGAAGATGTTCAGGTCTTGGTGGTAACGCATTCACCACAAGTGGCCGCAAGCGGAAATCACCATTTCAAGGTAGAAAAGCGTACGGAAAAAGATGTAACCACCACCACGGTCAAACAGTTAGCTTTTGGTGAGCGGATGGAAGAAATCGCCCGCATGTTAGCCGGAGAAAAAGTCACGGAGGAAGCCAGAGCCGCCGCCAGAGTTTTGCTGAGTGCCTAAGAGAGAACAGAAACATTAAAAACAAGTTGAGAAAAAATTTTTTTAAGCATAAGGTATAAAATAAAAAAACAAATATCAAAAAAGGGAAATAAAAATGAAAATCAGAACACGTTTTGCCCCAAGCCCGACCGGCTATATGCACATCGGCAACTTAAGAACGGCTTTGTATGAATATTTGATAGCCAAAGCCGATGCGGAAGGCAAATTTATTTTAAGAATAGAAGACACCGACCAAAAACGCTATGTTGAGGGCGCAACGGAAATTATCTATAAAACCTTAAAACGTGTGGGAATGAATTGGGACGAAGGCCCCGACATCGGCGGCAATTATGGCCCTTATGTCCAGTCTGAAAGAAAACCTTTGTATGCGGAATACGCGCACAAATTGGTTGAGCTAGGCGGCGCGCATTATTGCTTTTGCTCTAAGGAAGAAGCTGATGAAGAAAAAGACGAGGAGCAAAACATCAAGTTTGAAGACCCCTGCAAAAAGCTTTCTTTGGAAGAGGCCAAGAGAAGGGTGGCAGCGGGCGAGCCTTATGTCATCCGACAAACAATAAACAAACAAGGCAAGTCAAAATATCATGACGAAGTTTATGGCGATATCGAGATTGATTATGATGAGCTGGACGAGGGTGTCTTGTTGAAATCAGATGGATTCCCGACTTATAACTTTGCCAATGTGGTTGATGACCATTTAATGGAAATCACCCACGTCGTAAGAGGGAATGAATATATTTCATCCACGCCGAAATACAACTTGATATACGAGGCATTTGGCTGGACACCGCCACACTATGTGCACGTTCCGCCGGTGATGAAAGACGCGCAGCATAAATTGAGTAAGAGAAACGGTGACGCCTCATTCCAAGATTTGGTCGCCAAGGGCTATTTGCCGGAAGCAATTATCAATTACATTGCATTGCTTGGCTGGAACCCTGGGAATGATGAAGAGATTTTTTCGCTGGATGAATTAAAAAAGATATTCAGCGTCGAGAGGTTGAACCGCTCACCGGCGATATTTGACATCGTCAAATTAACATGGATGAACGGGCAGTATATCCGCAAACTTTCAGAAGCTGAGTTTTTGGATTATGCCAAACCTTACATTGAGGGAAGCTTGAAACGCAAGGTAGACATTCAAGCATTGTGCCGCGTATTACAACCGAGACTGGAAACTTTTGGCGACATTCCAAATCAGATAGATTTTCTGGATGAGGTACCAAATTACGACAATGAGCTTTACGTTAATAAGAAAATGAAAACGGATGAAGCTGTTGCCAAAACGGCATTAGAGTTGTCATTAAAGCGCCTTGAGGGTGTTAGCGAATGGAATAATGATAATTTGTTTACTGAGTTGAAAGCTTTGGCGGAAGAAAGCGGCATGAAGAACGGTCAGATAATGTATCCTGTGCGCATAGCTTTGAGCGGCAAGGCGGCAACGCCAGGGGGCGCAACGGAGATTGCTGTTTTAATCGGCAAGGACGAAACCCTGCAAAGAATAAAGACCGCGATAGAAAAGCTGCCATAACAGGATAAAAGAAATAATTGAAATCAAGAAAAGAGATTGTGTCTTGCAATCTCTTTTTTTACGTTTATAATAAAGTTGCCGGTTAGAGGTAGCCGGCGGTGCCTAAACAACACCTTATCACAAATAAATCCTCCACCTGAAAAGGCGGAGTGCCGGTAATACATTGAATAACGGCGACTGAGTGATAACAGTTGTTTAGCTCCGCCTGCCTAAAATAAATTTAGCGCAGGCTTTTTTGTGATTTCAAAACAAAGGAGCTAAAAAATGGGAATAAAAAAAGAACAGGTTAATTACATTTGGGATAACCGAAGAGAAGTTGGACATCATCTTTACGAACTCCGGCAAGAACGTGGCCTGAGTATAGATGAAGTGTCAAAAATCAGCGGTTTATCTCGCCTCAGAATAGAACATCTGGAACAAGGCAAAGGCTTTGACTTAAGGAGAGTTGCGGTAGTGGCGGCGGTTTATAATCATAAATTGAAGTTTGAATTGGTCAAAGCATAGAAACTTCAACATTTCTTTTTTAACAACGCTCGAGTAAAAAACTCAAGCGTTTTTTTTGTAAAAAAAAATTGCCTAAACCCTTGTCAATCCTTGAAAATTTCTATTTACAGACTTTTTTCCTTGTGTTATAATACGAGTCGTGGA
>CALXUE010000020.1 GCA_944391615.1 uncultured Alphaproteobacteria bacterium | reverse complement strand
CCCGCTTGCGGGAGTACCCAATCCCCAGAGCGCGCGTAAATACGAAGCTCTTACGAGACGAACGCAGTTCGGAGTTGCTAGTTGGTGAGCGTTAGATAGAACGCAAACCTTACGAAACGAGGAGGACCCGCTTGCGGGAGTACCCAATCCCCAGAGCGCGCCCAAATATATAACTCTATTATATTTCAAGCAGATATATCTCAAACCATAACAAAAAAGCAGATACTTACCATATCTGCTCAAAAATCTTAATATAACATTCCTCCCCCTTAAATCACTTGCAAGGATTTGAGGCTGTTGTAATTGTTTTTACCGATAATAATATGGTCAACTAAAGCGATGCCAATGCTCTCCAACGCAATTTTAATCTGCTTGGTCATATCAATATCCGCCCGCGAAGGTTTAACATCGCCTGACGGGTGATTATGAACCAAGATAACGGCGGAAGCCTTCTTTTCCATTGCCATTTTAACGACTTCTCTGGGATGAATAGCAACCTGATTGATTGTGCCACGCTGCATAATCTCCTCGCCTACGACCTGCCATTTGACATTCAGAAAAATAGCTCTAAACTCTTCCACATCAAGCAAAGCCATTTCGGTGCGACAATAATCAATCATAGCGTCCCAATTGCTGATAACAGGCTTATCTCCGTCCGAAAGTTCTGACCAAGCCAAACGACGCGCAGCTTCTTTAATCGCCTTGAAAAGAACAACGGAGCTTTCTTTGACGCCGTCAATTTCTTGCAAGTCATTCGGTTTAGCCATAAGAACTGCCGACAAAGACCCAAATTTGCGAATTAAGTTTTTAGCAATCGGCTTAACATCGCGCCTCGGAATAACATAAGTCAGCAAAAGCTCAATGAGCTCATAATCGGGCATACTTTTGCCCTCATCATTCATAAAACGCTGTTTCAACCTGGCTCTATGGCCAAGATAATCAGGTTCTTTAGTCGCAGTATCAGTCATAAAATTTAGTCACTTATATTATATGGAGGTTTATCCAACCCTTTGGGAGAATAAGTAAAGACTTCATAACCGTCTTTTGTAACCCCCAAAGAATGTTCAAATTGCATAGACAAACTCTTGTCCCTCGTCACAGCTGTCCAACCGTCTTTAAGGATAAGGGCATCTTTTTTGCCTTCATTAATCATCGGTTCAATGGTAAAGAACATTCCTTCTTCCATAACCGGCCCCGTGCCTTTTTTGCCGCAGTGCATAACATTGGGCGCATCATGAAAGACTTTGCCCAAACCATGTCCGCAAAAAACATCAACCACAGAATAACCATACTTGTGCGCCCATTCTTCAATCACCGCACCGATATCACCAAAACGAGCCCCTGGTTTGACCACGTCGATTCCACGCATCATACATTCATAAGTCACTTCACAAAGGCGCTTAGCCTTGATTTTTGGTTTTCCGGCAAAATACATACGGCTGGTATCGCCATACCATCCATCCACAATCGCCGTCACATCAATATTTAAGCTATCACCGTCCAAAAGCTTGCGATTATAATCCGGAATACCATGACAAATCACATGATTGATAGAAATACACACAGATTTAGGATAACCGTGGTACCCCAAACAAGCCGGCACGGCACCTTTTGCAATCATAAATTCGCGGCACAAATCATCTAATTCGCCGGTAGAAACCCCAGGTTTAACAAACGGAGTAATATAATCCAAACATTCGGCAGCAACTTTTCCGGCCACACGCATTTTTTCAAATTCTTCAGGTGTATGAAGTACAATTCCGTCTCTTCTTTTGGTTGACAACTTTTCCTCCTAATAGACAATTTTAAGCTTTTTAGCTATTGATACACTCTTTTGATTAACATTGCAAGAATAACAACAAAATTTTAGTCCGCTTTGCACTTCATCATAAATTTTTGCAGCGGCGATAGGATCTTGGTTCCACACAAACTTGGCCTGAACGCAGTCATTACGCGGAACAATAAGAAAGACATAAGTGTCAGAACCTTTGGCCCGCAGCCGTTTGAGTTCTTCAAACATTTCAAGTTCAAAAAAATTAATGGTAGAAGGAAAGACCACGTCATTTCCAATTTTATTAAAAATATCAACCACATAAACATAAGCACGACGACCGTCATCAGCCAAGAGCTCAAAGTTAGTCATTTTTAGCATATCACCGTCTTTAATTTCGCGCAAATTAACATATTGTCCAAAGTCAAAATCCAAAACACCATTAAAAAAGGCCTCTTTAAAAAGCTGATTTTTGTACTTGTAGTTCACAAAAATCAAACCTGCACCACTGTCGCTCATTTGACAGATATAAGGAACTTTGCGGCGTTTATCGGCACTTTTGGTTAAATAGACCTTAGCCCCGATAGGATAGAGCTGTTGATTGAAGTCGACTTCAGGACAAAACGCATGAGAAAAAGCCCCGTCTTGAAGTTGCACATCAAGAATACACTTCTGAAAAGTGTTAATAATTTTGGCTTCAGTTAACGGCTCTTTATAATTCATAAAACAACCACCTAATTGATGTTATAAACAGTCTGCACGATTTTTTCAACATCCAGGTATTGAGGCTTCCACCCAAGGAGCGAACGGGCTTTGGCGGCAGAGGCAACCAAAATTGCAGGATCTCCGGCGCGGCGCGGAGCAAATTCAGCCGGAAGCTTACGCCCGACAACTTTTTCAACGGCTCTGAGCATTTCCAAAACGGAAGTTCCTTTTTCCGTGCCAAGATTTAAGGATTGAGATGTCATACCTTGATTGAGTTTTTCCAATGCCAATACATGGGCAGAGGCCAAATCGGAAACGTGAATATAATCGCGAATACAAGTCCCATCAGGCGTAGGATAATCATTGCCAAAAATTTTGAGCTTATCACGCTTGCCTGAAACAACTTCCATCATAATCGGCAACAAGTTTTGAGAGTTAATTTCCTTACCGCGAATATCGCCATCTGCATCATAACCGACAGCATTAAAATAACGTAAGGCAACAAATTTGATACCTTTAAGCCTGTCATACCACCCCATAAATTTTTCAATTTCAAGCTTGGTAAAACCATAATAATTAATAGGATTAAGCGGCACATTTTCATCAATTGTAGAAACTTCGGGCATACCATAAACCGCAGCAGAAGAAGAAAACACAATATATTTGGCACCGCATTCAACCATAGCGTTAAGAATATTGAGCGAACCGGAAATATTGTTAACGGAATAAAGCATCGGATTTTCCATCGATTCACCAACAGCTTTTTTGGCAGCCAAATGAACAACGGCATCTTGCCCGCGCATTGCTTCAACCAAAGCCGGATAGTTCAAAATATCACCTTTAATGAAGCGATTTTGTTTAAAAAGATTTATTTCTTGTCCGGTTGAAAGATTGTCATAAACCGTAACTTCATGTCCCTTAAGCATCAAAGCTTTCGCCACATGAGAACCGATATATCCGGCACCGCCGACAACCAAAACTTTCATAGTATGCTCCTTTAGAAAAAAACTTTTTTTATATTATAAAAAAGAATACCGCACATTCAAGTTAAATTATATTGTTTACAACAAAAACAGCCGCGCGCACACCATCGGCTCCTGCGGAAGAAATACCGCCGGCATAACCTGCACCCTCACCGATTGGAAATAAACCTTGGCAAGAAACGGATTGCAAATTTTCGCCGCGCACAATACGAACGGGAGAAGAACTGCGAGTCTCCACACCGGTTAAAACCGCATCATATGAGGCAAACCCTCTGAGCTTTTTATCCATATCGGAAATAGCGCGACGCATGGTTGATATAATGGAGGGAGGCAAAACTTCCGCCAAGTTTGTCAGCGTCACCCCTGGAGTGTATGAAGGTTGCACGGAACCAAGCTTACGGGAAGGAATATTTTTCAAAAAATCTCCCACAAGTTGCGCCGGTGCACGGTAGTTTTTGCCACCATGAATAAAAGCGTTTTCTTCAAGCTTGCGTTGAAAATACATTCCCGAAAGCGGAGATTCTGCTCCAAAATCACGAGCATCAACCCCGACCAACAAAGCGGCATTGGCATTTTGCCCATCACGTGCATGACGGCTCATTCCATTTGTTACCACTCGGTTTATTTCAGATGCGGCGGCCACCACCTCACCCCCAGGGCACATACAAAATGTATAAGCCGAACGCCCATCTGGATAATGAACGGCAAGCTTGTAATCAGCGGCACCCAAAGCCGGATGAGAGGCAAATTTTCCATATTGAGATTTGTTAATAAGAGCTTGCGAATGTTCAATCCGCGCACCGACTGAAAAAGGCTTAGCCTCAAGATGAATACCTCTTTGATAAAGCATTTCAAACGTATCTCGCGCTGAATGCCCGATTGCTAAAAGCAACTGATTGCAAGCCAAATCATAAATCTCACCTGCCGCAGTCAGAACTTCAATTCCTTGCAAAACTCCGTCTTTGATTTTTAGTCCGCAAAGCTTGTGCGAAAAACGATATTCTCCACCCAAAGAAATTATCTTTTTTCGAATATTTGGGAGCATACGTGCTAAATTATCCGTTCCAACATGAGGCTTTGCCAAATAGAGAATATCTTGCGGTGCGCCGGCTTCAACAAATTCTTCCAAAACTTTGCGAGTATAGGCGTCTTTCTTAATGCCGGTCATTAACTTTCCGTCCGAAAAAGTCCCTGCACCGCCTTCACCAAATTGCACATTGGATTCCGGATTGAGGTGCCCTGTTTTCCAAAACAAATCAACATCTTTGAGCCGTTCATCAACTCTTTGTCCCCGTTCAAGAACAATCGGCTTAAGACCGGCCTCAGCCAAAACCAAAGCAGCCATCATACCGGCCGGACCACTGCCGACCACCACGGGACGAATATCGGGAAAATTTCTCACTTTCTTCAAGTCTAAGCGGTCATATTGAATAACTTGAGCTTGCGGGCAACGTGCGCAAATTTTAGCTTCATCGCCGTCAATTTCCACATCAACACAATACACAAAATGCACATGAGCTTTGTTGCGGGCATCAACCGCTTTCTTGGCAATTTGCAAAGATAAAACCTGAGACAACGAAACACCCAAAATCTCTGCCGCTTTGAGCCGTAAAGAATAACAATCACCATCAAGTTCCGCCGCAATATTATTCACTCTAATCATTTTTTCTTAGCCTCAAAGAAAAAAAATAAATACACTTTCAGCGGAGTTTACATCATTTTTTTCAGAAAATAAATTAAATTTTACATAGAAAAATCACAAAAAAAGGGCGATAAAAAAAATCGCCCAATCAGCAGAGACTTGTAATTACCACAACGATAATCACAATCCATATTACCCATCCGAGGGGCTTCTCTATTGAGAAGAACAATCCCCCAATTTTTGGAAGTAACCAACCAAACAAAAGTTTGATTAGATACCCCCAAACTAAGATTTGAAGCGCAGTTAATAACATATATATTTTTTTAGAATTTACATATGAAAGATATGACAAGATTGCTCTTACCACATCAACAAAACACCTCATGGATACTTGCTGAAACGAAAAAAATCCGCCCAACCTCTGCTATAAAGAATAATACCCATACTAATATTTTGTTATAATGAGTATAGCACAAAATTTAGCCAAAAACAAGTTATTCATTTGCTTGATAATCTTTGCCTTGCTCAATCACCGGCCACAAACCGCTTTTGATTTGTTCCAAACTTTCGGGGACTTCACCCATCCGCAAGCTATAAAGCCAAAAGTTTGTCATAACGCGTTCAACATAAATTCTGGTTTGTTTTGCCGGAATCAACTCAATAAAGAGCAATGGGTCGTTTTGAAAACGCATTTTCTTTTTCCATTTTTGCAAATTTCCGGGGCCGGCGTTATAAGCCGTTAACATTAAGAACAAATCACCGTTGATATAGTCTTTGTTGAGCAAATAGTTAACATATTTTTGACCGGCATAAAGATTATAATCAATTTCAAAAAGTTTGGATTTATCTTTTTTGAAATTATCATGAGTCATATAAGTTGCGGTTGAAGGCAACAATTGCATCAAACCACAAGCTCCCGACGGACTAACCGCTCTGGGATTAAAAGAAGATTCCTGCCTGCTCACAGCAAACAACAAAGCCTTGTTAGCTTTCCAACCATCCTGAGGCGTCCAGTCCGGCATAGGATAAGCCAAGGCATCATAATAAATATTTTTATCGTAGCTGCGCAAATCATGTGAAATACGCATAGCCAAAGTGTGATGATTGTTTTCTTCAGCTAAAAACATCACAGCCTCTTTTTGTGGCTGGCTCAAAGTAGAATAAATGGAAGATATTTCTAAATTTGCCAAATCCGGTCTTTTAGCATGATACAAAGCCACGGCCCGCACGATTGCCGGAGATTCGAGCAAGTCATTAACATAAGCATCTGAAGAAAAATCATTCCAATAAACCGTGTTATCCCAGCTGCAATCAAGTTCCTCACCCAAGGTATAAGCAGCCAAAACACCATAAAATGTGCGTTTATAACGTGCCGCCTGTTTCAAATATTTTTCGGCGTTTTTAGTTTGCCCGAGCCGCATATAAGAACGATACGCCCAATACCCTCCGGCCGAAACCAACCATTCGTCATTTTTTCTCATTTCCGAGAGTTTGGCAAAACTTGCCGCTGCAGTTTTGAAATGTTTGAGCTTCCAAGCCGCCAAGCCTCTCACCCAATAAGCCATAGCCATATGACTGCGGCGTGTTGGTTTGTCCGTCCACTGCAAAGCAAGCTTATCGTTATTATCCAATAAATAGACCAAGGATAATGTTGTTGCCATCTCGTCCCAATAGCGATTAGGAATGAGCATACGAAACTTTTTTGTTTCCAAAACTAAGCGAGCAACACGCGTTTTGCCACGGTTTACAGCCGTAAAAAAGCGTTTAACTTCTTTTTGTAAATATTTTTTGCTTTTAGCCGGTAGCTTTTTATAAGCAGCACTGCTTAACAAAAATTTTTCATAGGGTTTGAGCGTTGGCGCAGAAGAAGGCACAACATTTTCAGCTTTTCGCTCCGCCAATCGATAAATTCTTTTAGCCTGAGGCAAATCATAATAAGCCTCCAACCAAGCATTCAATTCATCATAAGAAGATTTATAGTTGGCAGACAAATATTTCTCTGCCAGAACATGCCCTTTAAGGATGGGGGATTCGACCTGAGCTAAAATTTCATCAACTTCTCCATAATTATTTTCTTTCAAGGCCTGAAAAGCGTGTTTATAGAGCTTAACATCATCCCGAGATATAAAATCTCTATCAATAATCTGCCCATAGACAGCCTCATCGACATGCACATCCTGCAGCATATCCTGAGCCATACTCAAGCCAGCAGTCACACAAAGCACACATATGCCAAAAAAAAGCCCCTTAAACACCAGCACCTCTTATAAAGAAAACAAATAAAATCAAAAGAAAGAAATTAGCGTTTACGCAACCATCTGATTTTAGAAGCGCAACTCTGAGCCGACATATCGGCCACACGACATCTATTAACAATAATATTAGGGATTTTATCCATAGAATAGCACCCCTCACCCAACAAAGTATAATATTGATAAGCATCAACATTCGGCATAATATTCTGAAAAGTCAAAGCGGTTTCCATTTCCGGCCACTTTAATTTAAAGCTTAAATTATTCAGTTTTCTATCAAGCGTTGTAGTCACCACAAAACGCATTGAACAACGAACATCACCGGTCATAGCTTTATTGATAGAAAAATTATCGTAATAAATAAAGATATAAGAATTTGTCAAAGACCCATCATTACGCAACTTATCAAACCCAACCGAGCCACGCTGAGAACCGTCTTTTGTGTCGCTCCACGGATTCCAAGTTGAAAGACTCGTTTCAGAATCAGATATTGGTTGAGATTGTGAAGCAGCCGTAGATTGCGCCTCAAAGCTAGAACTTTTTTGGGCTTTATATTGCCAAGCCGGCGTATAATCAGAATTTTGAGTTGTCACATCTGAGCGAAGCGCAGCTCCGCCTAATTGTTGTGCGCACAAAGTCTGAGTACTTAAAAAGCACCCTACAACAACCACAAAGCTCAAAACCAAGCCACGCTCAAACATCACTTTATTTTCCAACAACTAAATAGCATTAGGTGAGTTATAAATCATTTTATCTTTGGTAGTCACATAAGGCTTTTCATTAGATGAGGGTCTTTCATAAGTTTTGCCTTCATAACCGACATTTTCATAAGAAATATCCACATCATCATTAAAAACGCCGTTTCCGATAATACCGCTGACATTGTCCGTTGGCCCAAAGTTGACATTATCAGCCGGAGAAGAAGAATTTGTCCCACCACTCCAAGCTGAGGATGAAGAACCTTGGCCATACCCACCTGTGTTTTCACTAGACGAAGTATTATTATCTCCGGAAGTTCCGACACCGTCTGGGTTATAACCGTTGCCTCCACCATTGATAGAAACACCATTTGAGGGCGAATTCGATGATGATATGGAATTATCAACATTTTCGTTTCCCCAAACAGGCGTAGAATCAGAAGAAGAGTTGTTATCAACAGCACCGGCAGCAAAATTTTTACCAGCTTCAGCCTCTGCTGCGGAGCTTACCGAAGCTGCACCATCAAAAGGGTTTCTAGTTCCCGTTGCGGCCGTATTACCACCCGAGGCATTATTATTACCTTTAGCAGAAGAAGATGCTGCATCTGATGGGAATAGAGCATCTATTTTATTTTTCAAATCATCTTTATTGCTGGCAGAAGAGTTTGGCACATTTTGAGCTGCGGCAATATCATTTGGATCGACATCACCTTTAATGCCGGAAAGAGCCGTTTTAACATTATTAAACTCTTCCATAGTTTCATCATACAAACGATTAATTTCAGAACGGTCTTTAGATCTGCCGGCGGAATCATTAGCTTTTTCTTCGGAATAAGAAATAGCCTTAAATTCGCGATAATATTCAGGATTTTCGGTTGAAACGAATTCAAAGAAACTCGTACATTTTTCATTACCCATATAAGGATTTTCAGTACCTTCGGCAGCAGTAATAGAGCAATCGCTCGCATCATATTGAACATTGTTCAACAAAAGGAAGCATCTATCAGAATCAATTTTAGCGCGTAGAGTTTTTTGAGTTTTAGGAGCTAAATTATAAAGGTTCACGGCTGTAGAAACGACGGTACTCGTTCTATTTTCCGTTTCAGAAGATTTTCTGTTATTTTTTCTGACGTTTTCATTTTTTTCGCGAGCAATGCTATTAGCAATCGACTCATCTTCCCAACTCAAATTCAACCTAACAGATTTAAGTGTATAAGGAGAGCGGTTATAAAAAGTAGCCCCGAAGGAACAAGAAGTAACCAAACCGTCATCATTTTTCACCGGTGTAACATCATGGATTTTAAACAACACCAAATCATCAGCGGCGAAAGCAGACGGGACAGCGATGCACCCAGCCATAATAAAAGCAAGTGCAGGAAGAAAAACTTTTTTATTTCCGATCATGACAAATTCCTATGAATAAAAGTTATAACTCACAGACATATTAAGTTAGATTTGATTAAAATTCCATTAAAGAATTCATCAAAGGCACATCGGTGGATAAGTTTAAAGGAATTTTAATTTCAAGCGCAAGAAATCGCCCCAAACTTTAGCTTTTTGAGCAGGATTTCGCAATAAGTAAGCCGGATGGAAAGTAGCCATTGCCGGAATCTGCACCGTATCAGACAAAGGATAATCGAGCCATTTTCCGCGCAATTTAGAAATGGTATCTTCATTGTCCAGCAAGGCATTTGCAGCACTTCCGCCCAACAGAACCAAAACTTTGGGCTGAATAATCTCAATTTGTCTTTTAAGGAATGGCAAACAAACGGCGACTTCAGCTGTTGTCGGAGTTCTGTTCCCGGGTGGCCGCCAAGGCAACACATTAGTAATATAAACATCATTGCGCGTAAGACCGACAGCTTGAATAATTTTATCAAGCAAATGACCGCTTCTGCCAACAAAAGGTTCCCCGAGTCTGTCTTCATCGGCGCCTGGGGCTTCACCGATAAGCATAATGGATGCTTGAGGGTTGCCGCCGCCAAACACGGTTTTATTAGCCGTGAGTTTAAGTGCACACCCATCGAAACTCTCCACAAGTTTTTTCAATTCTTCGATAGAGGTTGCCTGAGCACATAATTTATGAGCATTTGAGCGCGCATTAAGCGTATCTTGAGCCAAATCCGTAGTTGCTTTTCTTGTTTCGATTGTAGCAGATTTTTGAGGAGTCGAGTCTGTTTTCACAACGTCATTAACCTTAGGCAAAGGTTTCAAAGGCGTTTCGGTTTCTGTTTTTTGAGCAAGAGCAAAAGGAATCTCGCCGAGAGTTTCATCAACGCCGGCCCACACATACCACTCCAAAATATCTTTTACGCTCAAATTTTCATCAATCATACCGATAAGCTAGACTCAAAACATCTATTTTGCAAGAACAAATAACATTATAAATGTACAAAAGTGAAAAATGATGTTGTATGATAAAAAAAAACAAGTAAAATAAGAAAGATTAAAAAAAGACAGATTGTATCAAAAATAATCTGCCGTGTTTTGTTTCGGCAAAATTAGGGGAAAACAAATGGCAAAATATGTGAGTATCATTATGGTAATGGCAGGTCTGGCAATATTCAGCTCTTGCGCAGACAAAGGGAAAAGCGTGCCGGAAACGACTAACATTATCATAGATAACACAACGCCCAAAGGCAAAGACTACGGGGCCTATTTGGCAGGCCGCGTCGCCCATTTAAGAAAAGACTTCAATTCAGCCGCCGATTATTATATGCAATCATTAAAGAACGACCCTAATAACTCCGAGCTTTTGGGTCGAGTCTATGTTATCTTAGCTTCTCAAGGGCGCATTGATGAGGCAGCCCAATTTGCCGCCGCCTCGCAAAAGAAAGGTGATACCAACAATTTCACCCACATCATTATTGCCACCGCTGACATGAAAAAAGGCTTTTATCCCCAAGCCCTAAATTCATTGGAACGCATGGGCGGAAATCCGGTTTATAAAGAATTTATCACTCCATTATTAAGTTCGTGGATTTATGCCGGCATGGGCAAGCCGGACAAAGCCATCGCCGCCCTTAATAATTTAAACAAAGACCCAGCATTCAAAGGACTATACCATATCCAAGCAGGTATGATATATGATTACTTTGGCAAGAACGCTGAAGCACAAAAAAATTATGAAGTTATTATAAATGACGAAACAACGGAAATGTCATTTCGCGCCTTGCAGGTAATCACAAATTTCTATATTCGCACCAACCAAAAAGACAAAGCCGTTGCCTTGTCACAAAAATATAATGACGATAAATTATTGGTTGATATGCTATCCAATCTGGCTAAACAAAACGAAGCTGCAAACCCAAACTCAACCCAAGCTATCATTGACAGCGCCGACATTGGCTATTCAGATGCCTTGTTTAACATTGCCGCCAATATGCGTCAAATTGCCTCCGGCACGGATATTGCCCACATATTTGCTTGCTTATCGGTATACAGTAACCCCAATAACGAACTTGCAAAATTAATGTTGGCAGATATTTTAGAAAGTCGTGAGATGTATGCCGATGCCATAAAATTATATGATGAAATTCCGCAAACCTCCCTCACCTATAATTCGGTTCAAATCAAAAAAGCCTCTGACTATGTTATGATGCAAGATTATGAAGCAGCAGAAATTCTGCTCCAATCACTGGTCGAAGACAATCCCAACAATTTTCAAATCAATCTGGATTTGGGCGATGTTCTGCGTTTAAGAGAAAAATACTCAGAATCAATTCCTTATTATGAAAAAGCGCTCAAATTGATGAAGAAAAAAGACATCAACACTTGGGTTATTTATTATGCATTAGGCATTTCATACGAACAAAGCGGTAATTGGCCCAAAGCAGAAGAAACATTCAAAAAAGCCTTAGAAATCAGCGACAATCACTACTTTGTGCAAAATTATCTAGCCTATAGCTGGATAAGACAAGGAAAAAACATGGATGAAGCAATGAGTATGATTGTTGATGCATACCATCAAGCACCCTCCGACGGGCATATATCCGACAGCTTAGGCTGGGGATTGTACCGTATTGGTAAATATGAAGACGCCGTCACTTATCTTGAAAAGGCCTCGGAATATGAACCTGCCAACGCCTTAATCAGCGACCATTTGGGCGATGCTTATTGGCAAGCAGGCCGCAAAGATGAAGCTGTTTTTCAGTGGAAACATACCCTAAAAATGAAAGACGACACCAAAGAGGTCGATATGGATAAAGTCAAAGAAAAAATCAAAAACGGCCTAAAAAAGCCCCAAATTCTTCCACACGATGAAAAACAAATAAATGAGCTCTTACAGCAACTGTCATCATCGGAAGAAGAAACCGAAGATAATAGTGAGGCTGAAACAAAGTAAAAAAAAGGAGGATTTAATCCTCCTTTTTTGATAACTAAAACTTGGCTTGATTATCCAAATTTCCGTGTTGAGATGACACCACGCTTTGCCCATTTTTAAGTTTATAAAAAATATCTCTCGCCTGTTGAGGTGTATATTTTTTATAAACAAAACAAACTTGATAAAAATCAGCTTTAAGAGAAAAATAATCATCGTTAAAAACAAAAGGCTCTTTATCAAACATAAAAGTCTGACAGTTGCGAGAAAGAGCTTGATATTTTTTGCCGTTATAAGACAAATCAATCCACTTCTCACCTTTAGGGCATTTTTCACATGGATTAGAGCGAATACAAACCGCACTTGTAAAAAGAGCCACATCTTCATAAATATTCAAAACAACCGGCAAAGAAGATGACGCAACCAAACTCTGCAAATTAGCATAAGTATCTTCAACCGATAGGTTTACACGCCCTGCGCCCATTTCTTTAGCCGCAGCTATAGCATAAGAATTGAGCATATAAATTTCGCGGCTAAAACTCAAATCAATTCCTTTATCAGGCAAAGCAGATATCCCCCAATAGTTAGATACCTCCCATTTTTTGAATCCGTCATCAAGAAACTTTTGAATAAGTAAGGACCAAAATTTTTCACTGCGATTAATTGTTGGCAAAGAAAGTCGAACCTTAGCTTTAGGCAAAGATAAAACATCTTCAAGCTTGGCTTTTTCATCAAGTAAATAAACAATCTCATCAACATCGTTTAGATTAATATTTTGCAAACAAGAGATATCATCTGTTTTAATCACCCACTTTGCAGACTGGAATTTACGAACCGAGAGCTCAGGCAAAACCACGGTTTTATTTTTCACCTGCGGAATAAGAGCATAAAGCTTGCGCCGCAATTCATTCAGAATAGATACAGGAGCAAACAACTTTTCGGGATTTTTAACTAAAATATTTTTAAGAGAAAAAACTGTATCACCCGTTTTAGAAAAAGCATTCACAACAGCTTGTTCCGTTTTAAGGGCATCACGCGCAGGTTCAAACACGCCGCTAACTTCAGCAGAATAATCGCCTGCATTGGCAGATATTTTATCGGCAAAAATTTCCACCACAACATCAATTGCTTGACGCTGCAAATATTCATTGGGTTTTGGCTTAGTATAAGGATATGCCCCTTTAACCAAAGAAGATGAAGCCAAATAAACATTGTCACCCACTTTAAGCTGCGGCGCATGAGGCGGTAAAAATACCTCAACCAAATCTCCATTATGTGCTTCAAAATCAAATTTTGAATTAACCTTCATTTTAAGGAGCGAAAAACCAAATGGCTTTTCCTCACCTTGCACATCAATCTGGATTCCGTCATGTCGTGCTATATCATGATTAGTCACAAACGTAAAAGAATTTTTACTTATTTTAGATATTTGACCGATAGATAGCCCCCGATGTCCAACAAAATCTCTATCAATAACATTTTTATCTCTGCCGTTAAAATGAAACTTACACCACGGCCGAGAAAAAATTTGTTTAATGTTTTCCGCACGATTATAATCTTCCCCCTTACCATCGAGCAATCGGCGATAAAAATCTGTCACGGCAGCAACATAGAGGGCACTTTTTTTGCGTCCTTCAATTTTAAGGGAATAAGCAGGCATTTTCAAAACATCTTGTTCCAAAGCCATATCTTTCATAGAAAAATAGTGCTTGTCGCCATCTTCACCCTTAAAGCAAGCCCGACACGGATACAAACATTTTCCTCGATTAGCACTACGTCCTGTTTCCATAGAAGAAAACAAACAAATTCCGCTATAAGAATAACATAACGCACCATGAATAAAAGCCTCTATTTCAAGATCAGGAATAGACGCCAACTCGGCAATTTCTTTTTGAGAGAGTTCTCTTGCTGCCACCACGCGTTTGAAACCAAACTTTTGCAAAGCCAGTGCGCCATTTTTGTTATGTACGGCCATTTGTGTGCTGGCATGCATTTCAAGTTCGGGGTAAAAATCACGCACGATTTTTGCCACACCCAAATCTTGAATAATAATAGCATCGACATGACAACGCGAACAAATATTGAGTGATTCGATTAAATCGGAAATTTCAGCATTCTGCACTAGGGTATTAATCGCCACAAACACCTTTCGCCGAGGAGAAAGCGAATGAGCATACCCCACAAACTCATTTAAGTTTTCTTCATTAAAATTCACAGCCGTAGCCCGAGCCGAAAATTTTTGCAATCCTAAATAAACGGCATCAGCGCCATAATAAAGTGCGGCATACCCGGCTTCCAAATCACCGGCCGGTGCTAAAAGTTCCTTAACCATATTTTCTTACTCAAAAAAATTGCGCATAGATAATGCTGACAAGGTATTACACTCCCCCATTTTTGTCAACACAACAAAATCAAAAAAAAAGAGCACTGAGAATTTCCCAGAGCTCTTAAAACAACCAGAAAAGATTAGTCGTCTATTTTTTTATCATGTTTTTTCTTTTTATCATGCTTTTTCATTTTATCATGTTTTTTCTTATCTTGATGATTTTTGAATTTCTCGGCACGATCTTTTTTCAGCTTATCGAACTGAGCCTTTTGCTCCGGCGTCAAAATTTCTTCAAAACTTTCCATATTTTCTTTACGGACTTCATCCATTTTCTTTCTGAGGTCGCGCATATCTTTTAACAACGGTTCCATTTTTTTGCGGCCTTCTTCACGCACTTTTTTGGCTTCTTCGCGTTGTTCAGGGGTTAAGCCCAATTCATCCGAAAGTTTTTCCTGCATTTTGAGCTGTCTCTCTTCAAAATCTTTTTTGTGCATTTTTTGAGGAGCCTTCATATCAGCATCATGGGCAGGAGGCAACATTTCTTCATGCGGCGGAAGCGGCATAGCATTAGCCTTTTCGGCCTCAGCCGCAAAAGACATTTGAGCTCCGGCCAAAACAGTAGTAGCACAAAGTAAAGCTAAGAAAGTATTTTTCATATTTATTCTCCTTGTAAAAATTTAAGTTTTTCAGCCAAGATTTTACGAGCATTAAATAATCTCGACTTAATAGTCCCCTGAGGTAATCCGAGTTTTTTTGAAATCTCCGGATAAGAGAGCTCCTCAAACTCATAAAGTTCAATAATTTGCCGTAGCTTTTTAGGCAAACTATCAACCGCTTTCAAAATAATTTTCTGCCTTTCCTTAGAAGATAACATTTCTTCTTGAGAAGAAATATCAGCGGTTTTATTTTCCAAAACTTCATCATCAATTTGTTCAGCGTTTTGATGATAAAATTTAGACTTAAAATAATCTCTGCACACATTAGCGGTGAGCACGCCGAGCCAACTTGAAAACTTACCGCTTTTGGCATCATATTTATTCATATTTTGCCAAGCTTTAATATAAACATCTTGTTCCAAATCTTCATTATTGGAACCGGTAATTTTTTTAATCACGGCCCGAACGACACTTTTATTTTGTTCAATAATATTTTTCATGATTAGACAGCCATCAACAAACCATATTCATCAACAGGCAGTCCCATATCAGCCACAACGGAACCATTTTCAATATAGGCAATTTCGCTTGCCCAAGAATCATATTCATTATAGGGCTGATAAGAATGAGGCATAAACCAAGCAAGCATGAACGAACAAGCCATCACGGCAAGCGTTGTTTTAACAACTTTTCTGCGGCGTTTGCGAGCCATATACATTGGTCTAGCCTCTCTAATCAAATCAGAAATATCTTGCATTAATTTTCTCCTTACACAGATATATAACGAATATAAATTAAAAAAGGTTCACTTTGAATAAAAAAAATTTTTTAATAAGAAGAAACGCAGTGCTGCGTAACATCACCGTAAGCCGAAACAAATGTTGTGCAATTTTTCTGATTCGGCACAGAATAAGTCACAGTATTAGCCGCTGCGTTTTCAGACACAACATAAGTCGGAGATTGAGAGCTTAGGGCAGAAGAAACGATTCCCCCAACCACACCTGCAATAATTCCACCGGCCACAAAATCACCATGATTATGATGAATTTTCCAAGCATGTGGCGCCGGCCTATGTGGTGCACGCACAACAATTTGCGGCCGTCCATGATGGATTCCATTATCTTTTGGATGAGCATACACTGGAGCAGCACAAAGCATAAATGCCGAAGTTAGTAAAATAACCTTTTTAAACATTTTTCTCTCCTTTTTAACCCTTGACACAAGCTATAACGAAAAGAAAACACCATTGGTTCATTTTTTTTGAAAAAAATTCATAAAATTAAATATTAGTAATTATTTTTTAACTTATTGAAACTAGAGTGAATAATGTATTTGATATAAACCTGATTTTGGAGATAAAAAAATGAAAAATTTTAACTTTAATGAAGATGCCATCAGAGAAGCTGCTTACTACATTTGGAAAAATGCCGGATGCCCAGCCAACAGTTCCCTCCACGATTGGAATGCCGCTATTGAACAGTTGTCTTTGGCTAGCAAAACTTGCTGCAACAGCAAAAACAACAGCTGCAACAGCAACAAAACCAGCTCATTAAAAACATCTTCATTGAAGACCACTTCTTTGAAGTCTGCATCTTTGAAAAAGAGCACTTCTAAGACCTCAAACAGCAAAACCAAATCTGCCAAGAAGTCTAAATAAGATATAAAAAAATTCACAAAAAAAAGCTGTTCATATGAACAGCTTTTTTTATTGCTAACTAAACAAGTAAATCGACCACGGCATCCATCAGATTTTGCGCTCCGCGTGCAACTTCTTTGATAGATTTTGCCAACATATAAGCAGGAACAGTCACAATGCGGTGTTCATCATCAACACAAACTTCATCCACGGCACAATTTTGATGTTGCGCGCCCATTTTTTGAATACCGACAGCCATATCTTTGTCGTTACCAATCGTAATAAGAATATGCTTTTTTCCTAAAACACGGGCCAAAACGACAGGAGCAATACACATAGCCCCAATAACAATTCCTTCTTGATAAGCATCTTTAAGTGCGCGCTCCACTTCTTCATTCACCTGACATGCAGGACCTTTCACGGCAAAATCGCACAAATTCATAACCGCCCCAAATCCCCCGGGAAGAATAATAGCATCAAAATCTTTGGCATCAAATTCCGCCAAATTTTTAATTTGCCCACGAGCAATACGAGCAGATTCGGCCAAAACATTTCGATTATCAGCATCACCGGCAATAGCTGTGGCTTCACCTGTGAAATGATCCATCGTACGAGCCTGCCAAGTATTGGGCGCAAAACATTGATATTCAAACCCGCGTTCATCAATAGCCAAAAGCAAAGAAACCGCTTCATGAATTTCAGAGCCGTCAAACACACCGCACCCCGAAAGTAAAACTGCAATTTTAGGAGCATTATTCATTTTTGTTATCCTTTACAAACAATAGCCTTGAGTTATATTTCAAAATGAATATAATCAGATAAAAACAAAATTTAAATAAAAAAATACAAATAAATCAGGACAAATAAAAATGCAGGCAAATATCACAACATTGGCAAACGGACTAAGAATAGCCACCTCAAACCGCTCCGGCACACAAACTGTATCCTTAGGGATTTGGGTCAAAACGGGCGCTGCTTATGAGAAGCTGGAAGAAAACGGAATTTCCCATTTTTTGGAACATATGGTTTTCAAAGGCACCCCGACAAGAACATCCTTTCAAATTGATGCGGAAATTGAAGATGTCGGCGGCCAAACCAATGCCTATACATCAAGAGAGTTCACAGCCTTTTATGCCAAAATGCTCAAAGAAGACGCAGAGCTTGCTCTGGACGTACTGTCGGATATTGTGCTAAACGCTAATTTTCCTGAAACAGAATTAAGCAAAGAAAGAGATGTCGTCGTCCAAGAAATCAAACAAACCATAGACACTCCGGACGACATAATTTTTGATTATTTTCAAGATAAAGCTTTTGAAAATCAGGCTTTAGGCAGAACAATATTAGGTCCGGCCGAAAAAGTTTTATCCTATACGGGAGAAGACTTAAACCGCTATCGCAATTTGCATTATGCTGCGGAAAATATGGTAATCTGCGCAGTAGGCAATATCAATCACCAAAAATTTGTTGATATGGTCAAAGCGCGCTTTGAAAACTTCCGTTCTAAAACAAATTTCAAGATTGAAGAGCAAAAATACACCGGCGGCTATTTTGCCGAAAAAAGAGATATTGAACAGGCACATGTTTTGCTGGGTTTCAAAGGCTTTAATTACGATAGCAAAAATTACTATCCGGCCACAATTTTTTCAACAATTTTTGGCGGAGGCTCGACTTCCAGATTATTCCAAGAAATCAGAGAAAAACGGGGCTTGGTATACACAACATACAGTTTCAGCAATGCACATACGGGAGCCGGCGTGTTTGGAATTTATGCCGGAACAGGCCGCGAGGAATTAAAACAACTTCTACCGGTTGTAACAGATGAAATCAAAAAAATCACAAATGAGAAAGTGAGTGAAAAAGAACTCCAAAGAGCCAAAGTCCAGCTAAAAGCCAGTATGTTAATGGGGCTTGAAAGTTCATCTTCATCAGCCGAAATCATCGCCCGCCAATTGCTGATATTCAACCGTGTTATTCCAGTAAAAGAAATGGTTTCACGGATAGAAAACGTTACGCTGGATGACGTTCAAAATATTGCACAAACCATTTTTTCAAGCACCCCGACTTATACCCTTGTCGGAGATATAGACGGGCACCCGAGCTATGACAACATTCAAAATATGTTAAAGGGATAACCCCATGGAACAAGAAAAAACTATTTTATTAGCTTCTCCCAGAGGTTTTTGCGCCGGCGTCCAAAGAGCCATAAATCTGGTTGAAAATGCTTTGCAACAATATGGTACACCGATTTATGTGCGGCATGAAATTGTTCACAACAAACACGTAATAGAAAACCTAAAACAAAAGGGTGCTGTGTTTGTAGAAAATATAGAAGATATTCCTCCACATTCAGTTGTCATATTTTCAGCACATGGCGTTGGAAAAGATGTTGAATCAGAGGCCCAAGAAAGAGGCCTAACAATTATTGACGCCACCTGTCCTTTGGTTGAAAAAGTTCATCGCCAAATTCAGCAATATGCAATACAAAATATGGAAATTATTGTTATCGGTAAAGCCTCGCACCCCGAAATTATCGGTACACTGGGACAAATTCCTCAATATAAAAAAATTCATGTTGTGCAAAATAAAGATGATATTGAAAAAATATCCATAACCCCCGACACCGCCGTCGGTTTCGTAACCCAAACAACCTTGTCGGTAGATGATACGGCAGAGTTGATTACCTTGTTAAAAGAAAAATTTCCCCAGATAAAAGGCCTGCAAACAAAAGACATATGCTATGCCACCACCAACCGCCAAAAAGCCGTCAAACAAGCATCCAACGGGTGTGACATTTTTTTGGTTATCGGTTCAAAAAATTCATCCAACTCCAAGCAGCTCAAAGAAGTTGCCTTAAAAAGCGGCGCTAAAGAAGCTTTTTTGATTGATGATGCCTCAGAAATTGATTGGCAAAAAATAGATTTTTGCAAAACAATAGGCATTTCGGCCGGAGCCTCTGCTCCCGAACATCTGGTTACGGAATTAATCAAAAACTTTCAATCACGTTATCACAAAATTAACATCCGTAATATTATAATCGCAGAAGAAAAGGTTAACTTTAAGTTCTAAATAGAATTAAGGAACATACAGATGTCACGTGCGGAAGATATATTTCAAAAACTCATATACTTCGGAGAAGATGCCCTTGATGACTACATCATCAATCGACAAGCAGAAGAGCTTTTTTTAGACTTCAAACAAGCCACCCCCGGCATAGGCAAAAATGTAACATCTTTGCCGCGTGACGACAGAAAAAATCTTGCCAAATGTATATCAGGTTTTGGCAACTCGGAAGGCGGCGTAATTATCTGGGGCGTTGAATGTTCCAGAGATATTGAAATTGGAGATGTCGCTAAGGCAAAAATAAAAGTCAAAAACGTGCACAGATTTTTAAGCTGGCTTGAAAACGCCATTTCAGGTTGTACCATTCCGAGCCATAATAAAGTACGCAACCACATCATAAGCATAGATGAAAACGGAGATGGCTATATCGCCACATATATTCCCAAAGCAGAAGTATCACCATTAATGTCAATGGTCGGCAACAGCATATATATCCGCTCCGGCTCCAACAATGTCCCTGCCCCATATTCAGTTATAGCCGGCATGTTTGGACGTCGCCCGCAGCCCAACATAGATTTAATTATAAGTGAAAAAAAAATTGAAGTTCTGGAAAATATCAATGAAAATCAAATATACCTACCGGAAAAAGAAAAAGAAAAAAATAAAAAACCAGAAAAATACGTCCGCATCAGCTTTGCTTTTCATGTTAGCAACTCAAGCAGTGTGATTGCCAGAGAGTTATACTTATCCTGCACCACCGAGCATGCTGGCGGAGAATACAATAAGGTTAGATTTTCAAACTACGCACAAGTTGATGAAATTCATGGCATGAGCAACCAGCTCAACCTCATTACCCGTCCGGAGTTAAGACTTCCGCCCAGAGGCACATTTAAATTTGCCAATGTTGAAATAATTTTAACACCCTATATAACGGATGACTTTTTGTTTGACGGCATTATCGGTGCAGCAGAAGCCGCCCCGAGAGATTTCAGAATATACGTCAATAAAAACACTCTCCGAGCCTATGTTGCCAAAATCTTACGTGGAGAAGATGATGAAACATTGTGGCAAAATGAATTTTTCAATGACTTTTTCAGGGGCGATTTCTAAATGTACCGCATAGAAATATTCACAGATGGAGCATGCTCAGGCAACCCCGGCCCCGGAGGATGGGGTGTAATATTGCGCCATAAAACAACAGAAAAAGAACTCAGCGGCGGAGAAGAAAACACCACCAACAACCGTATGGAATTAACAGCGGTCATATCCGCACTCAAAGCATTAAAAGCCCCCTGCGACATCACCCTATACACCGACAGCAAATATGTTATGGACGGTATAAACCAGTGGCTACCGAAATGGAAAGAAAATAACTGGAAAACAGCCAACAAAAAAACACCTGTCAAGAATATAGACTTGTGGCAAGAATTAGATAAATTAAGAGAACCGCATTCCATCCAATGGATATGGGTCAAAGGCCACGCCGGCCATCCGGAAAACGAACGCGTAGACCGTCTTGCAAGAGAGCAAGCCCTTAGCTTTAGCAAAAAAGAAAACTAAATCATAAACTCCCGCAAAAAAGCCCTAAAATCTTTTTCGGTCAATACTTCAGGTAAGACAATTCCTTGGGGAATTTTTTTGTTAAAAAACACATAAAACGGAATAGCACTACGCCCATATTTTTGCATAAAGTCAAGAATTTGCTTATCAAAATTATTCCAATCCAAACGAACAAAAACAACATTATCTGAACGCAGCATATTTTTAATTTGTGTAGAATTCAAAACGGTAACATCATTCAGCTTACAGGTCAAACACCAGTCAGAATCAACCGCCACAAAAACATTTTTACCTTGTTTAACGAGTTCAGAAATTTGATTTTCATCAATACTCGTATGCTTATCAAGTTCCCTGTTTTGATTAAAATGCATAGATACATCGATATAAGAAACAACAAAGAGCACCAAGAATAGACTATAAAAGACACCGCGCCAAATCAGCCTTATTTTTTTACGCAAATCATCAGACAATCGCTCTCTGTCAACAGCCGCCATAAAAGAGCTGAAATAAAGCAGCAAGAGCAAAAAGAGCCCTAAATAAACGACTATTCGGAATACTCCCCAAGATGTGAGCTGCGCCCCTAAAACGCTCAACAACCAAACAAGAGTTAAAAAGAGCATGAAGGCCATAAAGGCTTCAACTTTTTTCATCCAAGCGCCTGGTTTAGGTAACAGCTTAACAATATCGGGATAAATCGCAACTAGAATATAAGGTAAAGCCACCCCAAGAGCAATCATAAAGAAAATCAAAAAGATATACAGATAAGAAGAGGATGTCAAAGCAAATCCGACAGCCGTAGCCAAATAAGGCGCACTGCAAGGTGTTGCAAACAACACAATCAAAATACCAACAACAAACGCAATCAACTTATTATCAGAAAATATTTTGCTGTTAGATAAAAAACTTGGAAGTTTAAAAGTAAAAATTCCCCAAATATAGGCCAAGAAAAGCGTCAAAGAAAAAAGCATAAACAACAAAAAGCCCCCACTTTGGAATTGCATTCCCCACCCTAGGGAAATTTCTAAAGCCTTAAGAGAAGATAAAATAAAAGCAAGAATAACAAAAGCAACAACAATTCCCAAAGCCGAGGCCAAAAATCCTTGCCGCACAAAAGTACGTTTATATCCCCCGAATTTTGTAACCATCAAAAGTTTTAAGGCTAAAACCGGAAAAACACAAGGCATAAAATTCAAAATCACCCCACCAACAAAAGCCGCTCCTAGCAATGCTAAAGTAAACGTATCTCCCAAAATTTCGAACTGCGGCACAGACTGAACTTCTAAAGATGTTTTGAAAGATTTATTAGTCCCTGATTTAATATAAGCAACAAATTTTTCTCCCAACAAAGAAGACTCATTTTCAGGGATACGCCAAAACACATCAACATAATCATCGTTAACGGTAATCCGAGGAGAGGAAAAGCGAATATCTCTATCACTTTCCAACAATACATCTAATGAAGTTGGGTCAACATCACCCTTTAAGCGCAGCCTAAGTTCATGATTGTTGTCATCATAAGACAAAGACAAAACCTTAACATCATCACTTTCCGTTTGCGGCAAATTCAAAAAAGCTTGCGCAATAAAATTAGAAGAAGAAGTGGCAAACCCAATTCCCGCATCAATTTCAAGTGCTGGAGAAAAATCATACCTTTGGCATTGAGATTCGATGTTGCATATATTCAATACGATAGAAGACTTTAATTTCAATGGAAGTTTAGGATTTTTAACATTCAGAATAAAGGGCAAAGCCACATTGCCAACTGCACCGATAAACTCTTTATTCTCAAACTTAAAACGAGAGAAAATCGGATTAAAAGCTTCAAAATCTTCAAGATTATCAGCCTTAAAATCAATCACAGGCCTCTGCCCTTTTTCAAAATTAAGAAAATGCTTTGAAGGCACAAAAACATGCACAACGCCCTTAAGTGACTTTTCATCATTCAAAGCCGATTTTTCCACTTCCAACCGCAACAAAACATCATTTTTTTTCAACCAAGGAGAAACGCCTTTAACCTCCTGCCACAAAGGCGTTGCGTTGTTATCACCATTAAAAAACAGATTCTTAAAATCCAAGCGAGAAAACAATTCAGCCAATCGTTTATCAGGCGTCATCACCACATATGCATCATCTTGATTCTTTTTTTCTTTCAAATCATGCAGATATTTTGCTTGATAAGCCTTAAAATCTTTCGGTAAATAGCTATAAGAAACCACCTTTTTAAAATCATTAACCACCACCAAATCATCCGATTCGATATAAGAACGATTTTCGGGCATTTCATAAGCGGAATCAGCATAAACGGGCGTCGGATCTTCAGGAATAACAAAGCTTTGCTTGATTTTATCATACCAACTTTCACCATAACGATAAAGCCGGACAGCATCACGAATATTTTCCATATAGCGTTTGAGCGTAACATCATCGGCTTGAGGGAAAAAATCTTTGAGTTCTGAAGAGAAATCTTCCAAAATTTTATCCCCCGGATAATTATCATTAAAATAGCGCAACAACTGAAAAATATTGGCCATTTGCTGAGGAAAAGAAATATTTTTTTCAACACCGTTTGGATTTGTTTTATCTAACTCTAAAATGACCTGCCCGCCCTGCAAATCATTTTGCACAGGCAAAACATCATCAGCTCCTAAACAAATTTTAGGCACAAAACAAACCATAAGGAACAAAAAGCAATATAATTGAGCGCGAAATAACATTTTTTCATACAAAATATATTTTAAATCCGATAAAAATATGATATACTATTTTTTGTTGGAAAAGCAAAAAGTATTTTTTAATAAAGAGAAAAAAATGTTCAAAATTAACAACGGTAATCTAACGGGCAAATGTTTAATCTCGTCACCTTATATGGAAGATGAGCATTTTGGACATTCCGTTGTCTACATTTGTTCTCACGGCAAAGAAGGCGCCATGGGCTTTATCATAAATAAGAGAATAGAAGACTTCACATTCTCTGATTTAGCCAACCAACTACCCTTAAAGAGTTTTGCTCCCACCCAAGACATAGCCCTGCATCAAGGAGGCCCCTTGGAGCGCATAAGAGGATTCGTTTTACACTCAACAGATTATATCAAAGAAGATACTGTAGTGATAGACAAGTCTATTGCCGTTTCATCATCCATAGACATCATTAACGACATTGCGTTTGGCACCGGCCCGAAAGATAACATTATTGCATTAGGATATTCAAGTTGGAAGCCGGAGCAACTTGAGCAGGAAATCATCCGCAACGACTGGATAATCAGCGATTCCGAACCGGAGCTAGTATTCAGGACCAAAGATGAAGACAAATGGTCCAAAGCGCTTGAATTGGCAGGAATAGATGCTGCCAATCTGGCATCATATAGCGGCCGCGCCTAAAATAAGTTAAACACAAAAAAAGGGACAAGAACATTGCCCCTTTTTCTTTTAAGCATCAAACACTTATTGTGCTGCAGCCGGAGCTGCTGCCGGTGCGGCAACAGGAGCAACTTCAACTTCGGTAACTTCAGCCGTAACTTCAGGAGTAGTATAAGCTTCATAAGCATACCAAGCCACATAAGCTACCACTAAAAGACCAATAACTGCAAAAAATGTTTTCATAAATTTTCTCCTTCATAAAGAAACAACAGTTTTAAAATAATCCATTATAAATTTTTTTCAATAGAAAAAAACAAGAGGGTTCATAAATCGCCCTCTTGTCAATAAAAAGATTACTTAAAAGAAATCTCCACCTCATTCCCCGGCATATCTTTTAAGATAATACCTCGGGATAAAAGCAAATCGCGAATTTCATCAGATTTTGCCCAGTTTTTGGCTTGCCGTGCCGCTTTACGCTCTTCAATAAGCTTAAGCGTATCATCATCAAGCACACGTTGGCTTGAAGTTGTTTTTTCAGCCGGGACATTGACGTCAAGAGCAAAAATTTCATCAGCCTTGTCCAAAAACTTAAGTTTGCAAGATGCCGGCAAATCTTTATCTTTCAAAACCTTCCAAAGCAAAGCAATAGCCTGAGGCGTGTGCAAGTCATTAAACAGATGTTCATCAAATTCCTGTAAATAACCGTTTAATTTTGCCTCATCTGCAGCAGAATAAGCCACATTTTTATCATTCAAGAGCTCAGCATATTTTGTTTTTAGGTTATTCAAAGCCTGAGCGGCAGCATCCAAATTTTCATAAGAAAAAATAAGCGGAGAACGATAATGAGAAGTTAAAATCAAATAGCGATAAGCCAAAGGATTATAACCTTTTTCGACTAAAGTATCCAAGGTAATGAAGTTGCCCTTGGATTTAGACATTTTCACATCATTTTTCATCTGCAAGAATTCACCATGCAGCCACATTTGACACCATTTATGCCCAAGATAAGCTTCACTTTGAGCAATTTCATTTTCATGGTGAACGGCAATATGGTCAACACCGCCGCAGTGAATATCCAGATGTTCGCCTAAATATTTCATAGACATCGTGGAGCACTCGATATGCCACCCTGGGTAGCCTCTTCCCCACTTAGAATCCCATTGCAAAATTTGGTCTTTAAATTTGGAAGAAGTAAACCATAAAACAAAGTCGGAAGGATTGCGTTTATTGGCATCGGTTTCCACTCTAGCACCGTGCATCAAATCTTTACGGTTTTGGCCGGATAAATTACCATAAGCCGGAAATTTAGCCGTATCAAAATAAACGTTTCCATTAGAAAAATAAGCAAACCCCTTATTTTCCAAGACCTCAACAAACTTAATCATATCCTGAACATGATCGGTTGCACGGCACACAATATCGGGACGTTCAATATTCAAAGCTTTTTCATGTTGAAAGAAAATATCTTCATATTTACGGGCAATATCAAGTACACTTTTCTTTTCGCGTTCAGCGGCCAGCACCATTTTATCATCACCTTCATCGGCATCACTGGTCAAATGTCCGACATCTGTCACATTCATAACATGCTTAAGCGGAAAACCGGCACGTTTAATCGTGCGTCTTAAAACATCTTCAAACACATACGTACGCAAATTTCCGATATGAGCATAGTTATAAACCGTCGGCCCGCAACAATACATTCTGATAACCCCATCAGCATTACTTGGCTTCAGTTCCTCAATTTTATGAGAATAAGTATTGTGCAGTTTAAGTGACATAAAATTTCTCCTTAAATTTATAAAATTAACTTCAAAGGCGTACCACAAAAACACCAAATTGTCAATGTTAAGCCCCTTAAATTCAAATATTTTTTCAAAAAAAACTTATTGCAATAAAAATCTAACTGAAAGCATGGCAGCATAAACACACAAAATACCAAGTACAACCGATAAAACGGCATAAGAGTGGGGGCTCAACCACCAAATCTTTACCACAATACGTATGCCGTCCCACAATCTCAAATTTTGTCGGAATATGCAATTCCAGTTTAGTTTTCGGAATATGATTTGACTTAAAGCGAAAAGATAAAAACAAAATCTTCACGATTTTATAACCATTTCTGTATTTAGTACAAAAAAAAGCCTTTTTAATTTCTTTCAAAACTTTATTAGTCACGATATCAGTCCCCTAAAGCGAAACAAAAAGACTATAATTTACTTTTGGGCAAAAGACAACTGTTTTCATAAAAAATCGGCATAAAAAAGAACGTAAAAACAACAATCTAGTTAAAATTGATAAACATTAAAATAAAAAACCAAAAACAGAAAAAATTAAATATAAACTTTATATTTCAAAAATAATGATTACTTAAATAAAACAAACAAGAGTAAGGAAATGACATATTGGATATATTTAATAATAGCAGCCTTATTTGAGGTTGGTTGGCCGGTAGGCTTTAAGCTGGCCAGCACCTCAAGCTACAAAACAAGCTGGATTTTATTTTCGGTAATAGCCATGACATTAAGCGGCATATTTTTATATTTCGCCCAAAAGGGCATCTCCATAGGTACAGCTTATGCCGTATGGACAGGCATCGGTGCCAGTTGCACTTTTCTGGTAGGTATTATGTTTTTTGGAGATAGTACCTCCATGATACGAATATTAGGAGCAATTCTAATTTTAGGTGGAGTTGTTCTCCTTAAATTAGGGCACTAAAAAAAATCCGTAAGCCTTAACGACTTACGGATTTTTTTAATCATCAAAGCGATTAAAAAGCTCCAAGAGCTCATTGATTTTTTTATCCCTCTCTTTTTCATCATCAAAAGATTGCGCTACACAATGCTGTAAATGCTTTTGTAAAACATTGGCTTCCACACGTTTGAGCGCAGAACGCACTGCTCTTATTTGAGCAATAATTTCAGGACAATAACGCCCCTCTTCAATCATCTTTTTAATGCCCTCAACTTGTCCGGAAATACGATTGAGTCGAACAAGATTTTCAGAATGATCAGGATATTGATGCTGCATAACCCACTCCATAGGTTTTATTGACAACCACAGTGGCATTCACCATGACAAGTGCAAGGCTTGCCCTCTTGGCAGCCACATTTACAATCCGGTCCACAGTCACATTTTTTATTATCACCACAGTGGCATTCACCATGACAAGTGCAAGGCTTGCCCTCTTGGCAGCCACATTTACAATCCGGTCCACAGTCAC
>CALXUE010000019.1 GCA_944391615.1 uncultured Alphaproteobacteria bacterium | reverse complement strand
AGCGCGCCAAGTGGGAAGACGCCGATAGGAATTGTGTTTGATGCAAGTCGGCGTACGGCGATAGCCTTGGAAAGTTCAACGTCAAAAATGTATTGGTCGACAGAACGCGTTGATATCCCAGGGATAACAAATATCACAGATGAATACAAAGCCGAACAAGACTTTAACGGTAAGGCGAATACGGCAGCGATAAAAGCGTATAACAGTAGTTTGTCGAATTATCCGGCAGCAAGATATGCGTATGAATATAAAACCACCGGCACGAATGCCGGAGAGTGGTATTTGCCAGCTTTGGGTGAGTTGAATACAGTATATAGTAATAAGGACTATATGAACTATGCGTTGTCGTTGGTGGGTAAAAAGGATATCCCGACAGATTATTATCATTGGTCTTCTTCCGAGTATTCTATTAAAGGTGCTTGGGTATTGTACTTCAATGGTGGTAGTGTGTACGACATCTATAAGAATGACCTTCACCTTTACGTTCGCCCAGTCCTAGCGTTTTAAGCCTGTTAGGGCGGTTTATACTCACAAAAAACACCTCCGAGTTTAAAATTCGGAGGTGTTTGATTTTTGTAAAAGCAAAATATTATTTTGCAGCCGGAGCAGGTTCAGCAACAGGTGCAGGTTCCGCAACAGGTGCAGGTTCAGCAACAGGTGCAGGTTCAGCAGCCGGAGCATTGTTATTCAACGCAGCAGGAATTTCTGCATTTGCAGCTGCAGGCTCAACCACTTCAACTTCCTCGGTTTCTTCAACGACAACCGGAGCTTCATTGGCCGGTGCAGGTTCAGCTACCGGAGCTTCTTGTTTGGCAAAAAATGCATGTTCAACTTTGTCGCCCACTTTTATGTTAAACTTTTTAACTTCGCCGGCATTAATCTCGATAACAGCGTTAGCCTTAACAGGGCACAAAATTGTGTCGGTAGAAAGAGGTTTGGCATTTTCAAACAACCAAACGACTTCACCATCATTAACAAAGACCATATCCAAAGGAATTTGTGTGTCTTTCATCCACATGGCAACTTCCGGAAAACCTTTCAGGTTAAAAATCATACCATGTTTTTCCGGCAAAGATTTTCTGCCCATCAAACCGGTTTCGAGTTGTTCTTTGGTAACGGCCTCTTCAACAGAATAAGCGGTTTTTGTGCCATCTTGAGAGACGATGGTTAAATTAGCGTTTTCAACAGCTTTAGCTTCATCATCTTTTTTAGAGCAGCTGACCACCATCAAAACGGCCAAAAATAAACTTAAAACTTTAGACATATATAAATCTCCTTAAATTGAGGACTAATCGGACACCTTGCGGGGTTTCCACTTAGAAACGACAACCGGTCCGTTTTGAGAAAGCAAAATTTTGGTAGAATTTTTACCCTCATCATAGTCAGACATTTTACTATACTTATTTAAAGATTCAATCATAGAATTAAAATCAATCAAAGTTTTTGCACCGGATTTTGCAAAATCTTTGTAGATATGAGATGATTTGACAAGTTTGACAAGTTCGGCATAAGGCTTGGATGCAAATTTTTTCCAAAAGTCAGAAAGAAAGTCATTGACCATAGGGGAAAATTTGCTCAAAGGCAAGAAGGGCCGACCCAGAGTCAAAATTTTGTTGAGATTTGGCTCATACACGCCACCATCGTCACAAATAAACACCGCCGGACAAAGCATTTGCTGATTATAAGCTTTGGCAAACATCAATTGCGCCCAAAAGAGCAAAAGTTGAACTTTATCGGCTTCCAAAGACATATTTTCGGATTCGGCTTTATCAAAGAACCAATAAGCCACCTCAATAGCGGATTCGACTTTAGGATAAGCCATCATAACACCTCATAAAGCAAATAAAAACAAACCTAGTATAAACGAACAAAAATCAAAAAACAAACAATTTATATACTTTTTTGTTTTTAATTAAGAATAATTCTTGTACGAAATAAGATAATATTATATCAATAAAAATTAAGATAATTTAGAAATAGATTTTAAGGGGCGCAACAATGAATTTATTAAAAAAATATCATATCTTGGCTTTAACAGCGTTGCTATCGGCATGCTCAAGTGCAACACTAACGGGATATTCGGAAGAAGGAAAGACCGAAATTTCAGCCGGTTCTGCCTTGCCATCAGATAATCACGCCGCAGCAGTACAAGAAAAAACTCAAGAAGCCGCCTCAGCCCCAGCAAAAGAGCAAAAAATAGCTTCAAAAGAAGAAAATACCAAAACAAAAACATCAAAAGTTCAAAAGGAAGATGCTAAAAAAGCAGATGCCAAAAAAACTGAAACCAAGGCAGAACAAAAACCTTTGGTCGATAAAATAACAACAGAAAAAGATCCCGATGAAAGCGATAAGAAAACCGCTATTCATTATATGACGGATGAAGAGTTTATTGCATCAGTTGAAAAATTGGATTCGGTTGAAACCACACCGGTAGAAACTGAGGAGCTGAATGAACCGGCTCAAACCTCAACACAAAAATCAGCCGCGCAATCACCGGCAAAAGAAAAATCAGCCCCGCAGGTTGAAGCTGTTTTTGTGCCAACCATAAGCTATCAGCTTGATACGTTTTATTTTGCCAACGGCAGCGCCACATTGGATTCGAAATACCGTAAAAACATTCAAAAAATCGCCGCAGAGGCCAAAAAACATAAAAATTATATCATCCGCGTATCGGGGCATGCCTCAAGCCGCACCAACGATACGGATATCGCCAGCCATAAGCTAGCCAACTTCAAAGTCTCACAAAAAAGAGCCAACAGCGTGGCACAGGCCTTGCGCAAGGCAGGTATCCCGTCATCAAAAATAGTGGTAGAAGCGTTATCGGATTCTGCGCCGGCATATTTAGAGGTTATGCCTGAAGGCGAGCGCTTAAACCGTCGTGCGGAAGTTTTCATTAGTTACTAGGATAGTTAATGGAAGCAGAAAATATTTTGGCAATAACGGAAGAAAAATCATTAGGCGGTAACATATGGAAAATGCGCCCGTTTTCGGAGCGTTTAGCAGAACAAATCTCTCAGCGATACCAACTACCGTATTTGGTATCAACAATATTGGCCGGCAAGGGGATTGATGTCGATTCTGTGCCTGATTTTATTGCCCCCAAAATGCAGCGCTTAATGCCGGACCCATATTGCTTAAAAGATATGGAAAAAGCGGCTGAAAGAATTGCCTCGGCAATTGAAACTGGCGAAAAAATCGGCATTATCGGAGACTATGATGTCGATGGAGCTACATCAACATCTGTATTGCGTCTGTTTTTGGAGAGTAATGGAATTAAGCCTTATGTCCACATACCGGAAAGAGATGAAGGTTATGGTCCGAGCAAAATGGCTTTTGATGAATTTGCCGCGCAAGGGGTCAACTTTGTCATCACGGTAGACTGCGGAACAACAGCTTTTGAAGTTTTTGATTACGCAGTTGAAAAAGGATTTGAAGTCATCACGCTAGACCACCACGAGGCCGAAGTCAAACTGCCCAAAATTTATGCTTTGGTTAATCCTAAAAGACTAGATGAAACAAACGAATATACCTATTTGCAATATATGGCGGCAGTCGGAGTTGTTTTTATGACAATCGTAGCCGTGAACAGATGCTTGCGGCAAAAAGGATTTTATAAAACCCATCCGGAACCCAAACTGCTTAATTGGCTTGACCTTGTTGCTTTGGGAACAGTATGTGATGTTGTTCCGCTTCTGGGGCTGAACAGAGCCTTTGTGCGCCAAGGCCTGAAGGTTATGGCTCAAAGAAAAAACATCGGTCTAAAAGCTTTGATAGATAAGTCAAACATAACCGAAGCACCAAGCGCGTTTCATTTAGGCTATGTATTAGGACCGCGCATAAACGCATGTGGACGTGTAGGAGAGGCTGCATTAGGCAACAAGTTACTCTGTACATCATCAGAGTTTGAGGCAAACTTTTTGGCCGATAAATTAAATGCATTTAACGACCAAAGAAAAGAAATAGAGGCTTATGTCCTGCTTAAAGCCATAGAGATACTGGAGGGTTCGCCGCAAGAATACCCCATAGCATTTGTCAGCGGCCATGACTGGCATCAAGGCGTGATAGGAATAGTCGCGGGCAAGCTTAAGGAAAGATACAATGTTCCGGCATTTGTAATGTCGATAGAAGCGGATGAGGTTAAAGGTTCGGCACGCTCCATAGCCGGAATAGATTTGGGAGCCTTAATAATAGCCGCCAAAGAGCAAGGGCTTTTGACTAAAGGCGGCGGCCACACAATGGCGGCAGGATTTTCGTTGGAGGAAGATAAGCTTGATGCTTTCAAAAAATTTGCTGGAGAATATGTAAAATCGCGCTTAGGCGAAGAAAAGATTGTTCCTGTGTTAGAAATAGATGGCCGCTTGAGCGTATCGGGAGCCACACCGGCATTAGCGGATTCTCTTTCTGAGTTGGAACCATACGGCTCCGGCAATGCAGAACCAAGACTAATGTTAACCAACGTACAGATAAAAAAAGCATCCATAGTCGGCAGCGGGCATGTGAGATGTTTTTTAAGTGGAGATAACGGCGGCTCAATCAAGGCAATGGCATTTCGTATTGCTGATACGGAATTAGGACAAGCCTTGTTGAATTCAGGTGGCGGACTATATAATGTTGTGGGTGTTTTGCATAAAGACAATTGGCAAGGCCGTAATTCGGTGCAGTTTATAATAGAAGATGCAGAGAGAGTGTCATGAGCAAAAATAAGAACAAAGAAGTTAAACAACGGGCAGTCAACATTCAAAAAATCAGAGAAAAAGAAAGAGCAGTTTTTATGCGCTTGGGTGCAAAATTGCGGGCCTATTTCTTTACCGGAATCTTGGTCACGGCACCGGTTGCCATCACGTTTTATTTAGCCTATTATGTTTTTTTGTGGATAGACAAGTCGGCCCATAAGCTTATTCCGCCGGAGTTAATAGAGAGATATAACATTCCCTTAACTATTCCGGGGTTAGGCATAATATTATTAGTGGTTGTTTTAACCTTAATTGGAATGTTTGCCGCTGGTTTTGTTGGTCGATTTTTTGTTCATTTGGGGGACTGGATAGTTAGAAAACTACCGGTAATCTCGAGTGTGTATTCATTGTTTAAACAAGTTTTTGAAACATTTTTTTCCTCAAAGAGCAAGGCGTTCAGCCAGTGTGTGTTGTTGGAATACCCAAGAAAAGGCTTGTGGGTCATAGGATTCGTCGGCGGAGAAACACAAGGCGAGGTAAAGAAAAAAATTCACGATGAAATATTGAGTGTATTTGTTCCGACCACGCCCAACCCGACATCAGGATTTTTAATATTTGTTCCTAAAAAAGATGTTATTGAGTTGAATATGAGTGTTGAGGAAGGATTAAAGTTTGTCATATCCTGCGGCATAGTCGAGCCGGAAAATCTTCCGATAAAAAAATAATTCCGATATAAAAAAAAGGCTCCGAAGAAAATCGGAGCCTTAAGTTTATCAAATAAAGACTAAGCTGCTTTAGAAGATTTCTTAGCTGCAAAGGCATTCATCATTTCAATGATATAGTCTTGAGCATCAGATTCTAGATACGGATGCATCGGCAAGCTCAAAACAGTCTTAGACAACTTTTCGCAAACCGGCATTGGACGATTATTCCAACGAGCATAAGCAGTCTGAGTATTAACCGGACGAGGATAGTAAGTTCCGCAACCGATTCCGTTTTCTTTAAGATAAGCCATGAGTTCATCACGGTCATCACAGTTGATGGTATAGAGAGCATAAGCGGATTCGCAACCATCCAAAACTCTTTGTTTACGGAAGTATGGGCTGAGTTCATTATCATAACGACTAGCAATTTGCTTACGAACTTTAAGTTCATTTTCAAAAACAGTCATTTTCAGGAGCAAAACGGCAGCTTGGAAAGAGTTCATACGACCGGTCATACCCATACGCACGTTATCATAGTGGTCTTCAGGGCTCATACCGTGAACACGGCAAGATTTAACCATTTCGTTTTCTTCGTTTGTGTTAGAGAACACGGCACCACCGTCGCCATAAGCTCCGAGAGGTTTTGTCGGGTAGAAAGAAGTTGCGGTCATATCAGCAACATTACCTGTACGAACACCTTTGTAAGAGGAACCAAAGCTTTGAGCGGCATCAGACAAAACTTTCATACCATTAGCGTGAGCGATGGCTTTAATTTCATCCAGTTCGCAAGGAGAACCAAAGATATCAACAGGGATAACGGCTTTGAGGTTAAGTTTTCCTTCAGCCTTAACTTCGTTAATAGCGCGTTTAAGATCTTCAGGATCCATATTGTAGGTATCAGGCTTAGAGTCAACAAACACAGGAGTAGCGCCGCAAACGATAATGCATTCGGCAGAAGCCACGAATGTGAAAGAAGAAACAAATACGGCATCACCGGGTTTAACATCCCAAGCCATCAAAGCCAAGGTAAGAGCATCCGTACCGGACCCACAGGTAGAGCAATATTTAGCCCCGCAGAACTGAGCCAATTTTTCATCCAATTCTTTAGTTTCAGGACCTTGGGCATAGCCGCCATGATCTAATATTTTTTTGAAGGCTTCCAAAAACTTTTCTTGTCCAATAACTTTCTGAGAAGATTGAACATCAAAAACATTCATAGGTTTGTTAGGTTTAACAGTCATAGTAAAAATATCCTCACTAATGTTTCAACTGAAAGGAATAATAAGGCAAAGCCAAAGAGAATGCAAAACACAAAAAATTACGAATTGTAACAAACTCACACCGCAACGGCATAAGAGATGAGTTGATTATCAATCAGCCTGTGAATAAAATATCCGACGGGGCGAGAAACTTCTTTCATATCGGTCACTTTTTCAAAGTCCAGATAAGCTTGCCAGTTTGCGCTAAAGCAAGATATGACGGGAACAGAAGATATGTGAGAGATAAGAGCGTTGTGCAAATGTCCGCAGGCAACGAGTTTAATTTTGTCGGCATTGCGTTTAATAATGTCGTTAAATTTATCGCACCATGGCGCACGTGATTGAAAATCAAAAAAGAATAAGCCTGTTTTGAGAGTAAATTGATGCACCATAATCACCACAGGCTTGTCGGATTCTACAATTTTTTCTTCAAGCCAAGCAAGCTGTGAATCAGAGATATTTCCGCCGGAAGAATTAGTCATATAAGAATCAAGCCCGATGAACCGCCACAAAAAAGCATCACACACATAATCAAGCTTAGAAGGATTAGCCCCCATTGGGTGAGAAGGATAAAATTGTTTAAGAGCAGAGATAAGGTTTTTAGACTTATCATGATTTCCTGTAATACACAAAAAAGGCAGGTTGGTTGACTTAATCAAGTCAAACACGGGTTGATAGTTGTCATAGTCACGGTTAATAATATCACCGGTCACCAACAACAAATCGGCCTTAATTTTTTGAGCCTTAATATGGTTAATGACGGATTCGATATTATGTAAAGCACTAATGTTTTTCGGGTTGTAGTGCAAATCCGAAATCTGAAAAATATTCAAAACAAGCCTCCTAAAATATACATACGAAATAATAAAAATAAATCAAAAGAGTTGATTTAATAGATATAATAAGTTATATCTAAGAAAAAAGTAAACAATAAAAGCGGAAAGGAAAAAGAATTTGAGAAAAGGGCTGCTTTTGAGCTTGGGTGTCGCCATAATGATGAGTACAACGCCGGCTCATGCGGAAGAAGAAAATCCGACGTTAGAGAGTTTTAACCGCTCCATGTTCACATTTAACAATTATGTGAACCATTATTTGTTAATGCCAGCCGCAAGAGGGTATCGAGCCATCACCACCAAACCGATAAGAAGAAGTGTGAGAAGCGCGTTAGATAATTTAAGAGAACCGTTAACGGCCGGAAACTATGCTTTACAAGCAAATATCAAAGAAACGGGTGTGTCAATAGCGCGATTCGCCATCAATTCGACCTTAGGGCTGTTTGGCTTGTTTGATGTAGCAGCTGGCTGGGGGTTAGAGAAGAAGACCACCAATTTTGACGACACCTTAGCCGAATGGTGTGTTCCGGATGGTCCTTATTTGGTTTTGCCGTTTTTGGGTTCATCCACACCGCGTGCAGCAGTCGGTACGGGAATGGGCTTTGTGTTTGATCCCGTTTTCTGGACCACATATCATGATAAAAACATATCAGACAAAGTATCATACGGTTATTTAGGCATACAAGCCATAACCTTGATGGAAGAAAATATGGATTTATTGAACGATTTTGAACAAAATTCAGTAGATTTCTATGCAACAGTCAGATCAGCCTATATGCAATACCGCAAGAACAAAGGTTGCTTTGCCAAAGACGTAACACAAGATTCGCCCGCGGACTATGATTTTGACTTTGATATGGACGAATATTAATATTAAAACAGGGAGAGCAAAATGAAAAAACTTTATGCGGTGATAATCGCTTTAGGAATGGTGTTGAGCAATTTGGCCTATGCAGACATAGACAATACCAAGGCACAAGCCTTTGTTGAAGGCGTAACAAAAGATGGCATTGAAAATATTATTAATGCAAATGTTTCGCAGGCAGAAAAGAACGCCCGTTTTGAAAAACTGTTTAATAACGCGTTGGACACCCAGTTTATCGGCCAGTTTGTGCTGGGCAGATATTGGCGCACCGCCACCCCGAAACAAAGGGAAGAATTCATCAAGGCCTATCGTGATTTGATGACCCAAACATGGTCGAAGCGTTTTGATGAGTTCAAAGGCAGAGAGTTTATATTTAAGGGCACCAACAAGTCTAATTCCGCCAATCAGGTTTTTGTAGTGTCAGAAGTTCCAATGGATGAGGGGCAACCGGCCAAAGTCTTGTGGCGCGTAAAACAAACCGGAGACAGTTTCAAGATAGTTGATATCGTAATAGAAAATGTGAGCTTGGCAATAACGGCACGCAATGAATATACATCATACATCAAAAATTCCAAAGAAGGGGTAGATGGACTGATAAAAGACTTACAGGCCAAAACCAAGGCCGCCGCAAACAGTAAGTAAAGGAAGCCCAAAAGAACCAACGCCCTCAAACGAGGGCGTTAATTTTACGCAAAATACACACTTGAATCAATAAGCCAAAATTGGACGAGAAACAGATATGTAATGATAATCGCGATAGGAGTCATCTGATATGTAACGATTTTCATAATAAAAACTTTTTATTTGGTTTGTTTTTAAGTATGCAGCAGCTGTTGTTGTGCTTTCTGAAGAAGAACTCCAATAATAATAGTAATAATAAGTCCAAGAAGTTATACTACCAGACACAAACAGGTTGTGTCTATAAGTATCAATGATTGTTGAGTGAAGTAGTCCTAATGATTTATTGATAGCATCTTCATTATTCATCAATGATTCTAGCTCAAGATAGGCCGGCAAATACCAGTCGCCTTCACTTGTACCCTCTGTTTTATAAGTATAAGCATATTCCACTGCTGGACAAGATTTGTTGTTGGCTTTGCAGTAGTCATAAATTGCTTTGGTATTTTTTTTACCTTCATAATCAGATTTGTAATCAACATAAGGCATAAGCGCAGGAATATCAAAATTTGTCGTTGACCAAGCGACTTTTTCTTTTTGTTCCAAAGCAACAGCTAGGTTGTTGACAATGTCAAACACAACCCCAATCGGAGTTTTATTTGCTACAACATAAGAATTACAAGTAAAATCAGAATATAAAATATTTCCGACTTGACAGCTTGAAGAATTGATATGCCTCTTAATTTCAGTAAGTTGTTTTTCCAATTCGGTAATTTTGTTTGTCAACTCGGTTTTATTTTCGCTTGCGGTGCAGTTCCAAGCGTTACCGAACGGGCATTTGATCCCGCCGGTGCAAGACGAACTTGAGGTGTAGCCTAAAGAAGAACACGTCGGGGTTTGGATACACGCCGCCTCCGCCACGCCACTCAAACCCAACACAGCCAAAGCCGATGAATATAATAAAAACTTTTTCATTTTCTTTCTCCTCAATAATAATTAATTTTCAAACGCGCAGTAGTCGCAATAATCGGCACAACCTGTGGCGCAACCCGTCACATAATATTTGTTGGAACATTCTTCATAACTACAAACCGAACACGGCGGGCAGGTGTCATCCGTTCCGAGGTTCGGACAAGGCTTGCATGCGCTATACATCATATTCGTTCCCGACAAGCACGAAGTCGCCCCGACTTTGCCACCCATCGAGCCGCAGTCTTGATACCCCTCACAAGGGTTAGGCTTAATTTTATACACCTCGCCGTTGCAGGATACGCAAGGCGCCCCGTCCGCCACATAACCGTCGGGAATATCTTCTTTTTTGTAGGAATAACCTTCGCAATAATCACATTGGCAACTAGCATAATATCCATCGCCGCACTCTTGCCCCACACCATGATAAGGCTCTTCGCATTGCTTGTAATAACTTGGACAGTCTTCAATACATTCGGCAAAATAACCGTCGGCATACAAACATTCTTTGTTGCCCTTATAACCATTGGGACAGTTGGTGACCGTATAACCTTCTTCAAGACAATCTGCCGGCCCTTTGGGAACATAATCTTCAGGGTTAGATGGATTATTCAAATCTCTGTCAGCGGAAATAAAGTTAACACCAAAACAATCACCGGTATCCATAATCCAGCAAACTTGCGCAACTTTGATAAACTTATCGGGAGATAAGCCGGAGGCATCAGACAAAAACTGTGTGTGTTGTGTGTTGGTCAAAAAATCCTTGTCTGTTGTCTTGAAATTTGAAACATCAGCATATACATTATTATAACTAAAAAGCCATAATAAAGCATTGCATGCTGAAAACAAAAAAGTTCTATTTTTCATTTTCGAAACACCTTTCAACTTATCTCCACGACTCGTATTATACCACAGAAATAAAAAGCTGTAAATAGAAATTTTCAAGGATTGACAAGGGTTTACACGATTTTTTTTTGCAAAAAAATGCCCGCTCTTTTGGAACGGGCTTGCTTTAAATTACGAGTATTAATAAAATTATTGCATACTAATCAACTTAATTTCCACACGTCTGTTTTGTTCTCTTCCGGCAGCGGTAGAGTTGCTGGCAATCGGGTTAGAAGAACCATAACCGGCGGAATTAATTCTGGTAGAAGCAACCCCCTTCATAATAAGGTAGTTGGCCACGGCATCAGCTCTTTCGTTAGAAAGTTTTTTGTTCAAAGAAGCAGAGCCTGTGTTATCAGTATATCCGGCCACATTAACATAAGTCTTGTCATATTCATTCAAGACTTTTGCAATGGAATCAAGAACCGGCTTAAAGGAAGATTTAACGATAGATTCGTTAGAATCAAAAGTGATATTTCCCGGCATAATGAGATAAATTTGATTATCAACAACTTGAACTTGAACGCCGGTATTTAACAGTTCTTGGCGTAATTTGCTGGCTTGAATATCCATATATCCACCGGTAGCGGCACCACCGACAGCACCGATTCCGGCCCCGATTAAAGCACCTTTTTTGCCACCGACGAGAGCCCCAATTCCGGCACCGGCCGCTGCACCGATTCCCGTGCCCCAAGCAGTGTTAGAAACTTTAGATTGTCCGGTATAAGGATCCGTGGCACAAGCCGCCAAAAAAGAAACGGCCACCAAACTCAAAACAGTTTTTTTCATCAATAAACTCCCTAATTAGATTAACAATAAAAAAACTGCCCCTATGATTGCAAATTTTCACCAAAAAGACAACATAAAAATTTGGCACACTTTTTGCATATAAATAGACAGGTATAATTGCAAAAAAATAGGATATTGTTGTCATGAACAAGGGGAATGTCATAAAAACAATAGCAACAATCGTGATAGTGCTGAGCAGTGCATTAATGTCGCAAGAAGCAGCTGCAGCCTCACGAATTAAAGATATTGCAGACTTTGAGGGAATCAGAGATAACCAGCTCGTCGGCTATGGCTTGGTTGTGGGGTTAAACGGAACAGGGGATAACATAAAGTCAATAAACTTTGCCAAAGAAAGCTTGATTAGCTTGTTGGACCATGTAGGCATAAACTCGCGTGACGGCCAGCTTAAATCAAAAAACATAGCCGCAGTTATGGTAACGGCAAATTTGCCGGCTTTTGGTCGTCAGGGCAGCCGCATAGACGTTATTGTGAGCGCTTTGGGGGACGCCAAAAGCCTGCAAGGAGGAACATTGGTGGCCACATCATTGGTGGGTGCGGATGGAGAGGTTTATGCTGTTGCGCAAGGACAAGTTGCTGTTGGCGGATACTCAGCCGCAGGTAACAACCAAAGTGTTGTAAAAGGCGTTCCAACCTCAGGCAGAATAGCTAATGGGGCAATTATCGAAAATGAGGTAAATTTTTCCCTTAACGAGATGAAAAATATTCGCTTAGCGTTAAGGAATCCGGATTTTACCACCTCCAAAAGAGTGGCAGCGGCCATCAATGCCTTATTAGGTGAAGATATTGCCAAATCCATAGACCCGTCAACGGTAACGGTCGGAATTCCGGAAGCATATAAAAACGATATCGCATCACTGATGACCAAAATCGAGCAACTTCAAGTTCAGCCGGATCAAGCAGCCAAAGTTGTGATTGATGAAAACTCAGGTATTGTTGTTATCGGTAAAGACGTCAAAATAAACAAGTTGGCCATCGCACAAGGAAGTTTAACCATTAAAATATCGGAAACCCCGTTTGTTTCCCAGCCCATGCCGTTTGGCAACGGAGAAACAATTGTAGATACCGTAACCGACATTAATGTTTCGGAAGACACCGAGAGCAAGCTCAACATATTAGACACGGGGGTAAATCTGCAAGAATTGGTCAATGGTCTAAATTCATTAGGTGTAAGCCCGAGAGATTTAATCAGTATATTGCAGGCAGTAAAGGCCAGCGGTGCCTTACAAGCAGATATAGAGGTGATATAAGATGAACATTTTGGCTCAAACATATATCCCGATGAATAATATCGGCAGCAGTGCTGAACTTTCACAGGATAAGTATAAACAAATAAAAAATTATGATGAAGCTAAAGCGGCCGCACAGGATTTTGAAGCTTTTTTCTTGTCCCGTATGTGCGAAAGTATGTTTGAAGGCGTATCAACGGACGGCATTTTTGGCGGCGGTCATGCAGAAAAAATATACCGCTCCATGCTGTTAAATGAATACGGCAAGATTATGGCCAAAAGTGGAACGGTCGGTGTCGCAGATTTTGTTATGGACTCAATATTGCAGTTGCAAGAAGCGCAAACACAACAAGGGGAGGCGTAAGATGGAACAGTTACAAAAAGAAATAGAAAGCAAGTCACAAGACTATTGTGATATTGTCTCACGTTTTTCCGCATTTCTGACAGAAGAGAATGAGGCACTTCGAGCCTATGACATCAAAAAAGTCGGCAGTATGCTGGATGACAAGGCGCATATAGTTGGAGCCTATCGTTCAATAGTCGGATATTTTATCAAGAATCAAGCAGAAATAAAAACGCTAAATGAGCAAAGACAGCAGGAGATGAAGGAATTATCTCAAAAGCTGGAAGCTTTAATGAAAGAAAATGACGTTTTGCTGAACACCAAAATGCAAACAAGCAAAACCGTCATGGATACATTTGTCAACATAGCCAAGAAAGCCACGGATGCGAGCTCGACATCATACAGTTCGGGCGGAAAATATTCCAAAGTGGATAACACCCGTAGCGCAATGGCCATAAACCAAACATTATAGGAGATAGTGTCATGGCAATGCTAACAGGATTAAATAATGCCATAACGGGCATGAAGACGGCACAATCACAGTTAGAGATTGTGAGTCATAATATCGCCAATGTCGACACCGAAGGCTACACACGCAAAACCGCGAGCCAAAACAGCGTGGTTTTGGCAGGATATGCTTCAGGCGTGACAATCGGCACCACCCAAAGAACGGTAAATCAAGGTCTGCTGAAAAGCTATTTATCATCCAATGCGATTGCCGGAACAGCATCGGCGCAAAGTGAATATTTAAGTCAAATACAAATGGATTTAGGCACACCGGAAAGCCAAAATTCCATCGCGACCAATGTGAGCGATTTGCAAGCAGCGTTCAACAGTTTTGCCCTTGATGTAACATCGGCTTCAGGGCGCTACACATTGTTGACAAATGCCCAAGCCTTGACAGACAGATTAAATTCACTATCAACGGACATCCAAAAACTCAGAGGAGATGCTGATTTGCAAATATCAGCGGATGTTGATACCATAAATGAAACACTGGATAGACTGGATGATTTGAACGACCAAATAGTCAAATACAAAGTTTTGGGCCAAGATGGTGTTGCAGATTTGGAAGACAAGAGAGACCAGTGCTTAAGAGATTTGAGCGGACTGATAGATATTACTTATTTTGAAAGAGAATCAGGGGAGATGGTCATTCAGACCAAAGAAGGCGTAATGTTGTTGGACAAAGACCCGCATTATCTCTCTCACTCGGCCGTCACCCAAGCCTCGCCGGTGTCAGGTTATGCAGATGGCGCCATAACCGGAATATTTGTAGACGGCGAAGATATCACCAACAGTATCGTAAGCGGAGAAATAAAAGGGTTAATAGATGTCAGAGATAACAGCTTAACATCCCTGCAGTCGCAGTTAGATGAGTTAGCAGGAGTATTGGCAGAAAAAATCAATGAAGCCCACAATAGAGGCACGGCTTATCCGAATACGCCGAGTGAATTAACCGGAACCAGAGATTTTATAGATCCGGCCAATCAATATATACAAATACAAAACGGCGATGTTCGCTTTACCATATTTGATGATAGCGGCAAACAAGTTGCCACCGCATCCTTGATGGGAGATATGGGCTTTTCGACCAATGGCGACACGGTAGAAAATATGGTTGCAGCCATCAACACATGGCTAACTTCGGCAACAGGAGCCAATTTGCCGCAGGCGGAAGCAAGCATTGATGAAAATGGTCAGGTCTACATATATACAGGCAGCAGCAATTATAGTGTGTCGATTATGGATGAGGCCTCATCAGCCGTTGGTTCTGGGCAGCAAGATGTTGTTGTAAACTTTAATGTTTCAGGTCCGGAAGCCAATGGACAAGTTCATTATGACAGAAGTTTCAAAGGCTTTTCAAACTTTTTGGGGCTAAACAACTTTTTCTCAACCAACAAAAATGAATGTATATATGATTCAAAGATTTTAGGAAACAATGTCAATTTGGGCGTAACGGAAAAAATAACGCTTAATTTTTCCATAGCCGGCAATGTTGACATGGGACAGATAAACATTTATCCGACAGACAATATGCAAGATATTGTGAACAAGATAAATTCAAATCCGAATTTGAATGAGAGCATAAGAGCTTCGCTGGTTCCCAATGGTAATGGTTACGTTTTGAGAATAAACAATATGACCGGTACCCAAATGGAAATAAACGAGGTTCCGAATGCAGCCAACCAAACAAGCGGTTTTATAGAAAGAATAGGTCTGGAGCCATCAAATGTCGGCTTGTCAGCAAGTATCAGCGTGAGGGAAGATATACAGGTAAGCCCGAGTTTGATAGCCGGAGGTGTTCCGGAATATGATAAGAGCGCCGGAGTTTATAATTTGAATGCCGCATCAAACGATGTTGCCAATGAGATGGTAAAAGTTTTTTCAGAAACGCATACCTTCAAACAATCAGGAAGCATATCAAACACATCATCAACTTTAGCCACCTATGCCTCATCTTTTGTCGGCACGATAGCATCAGGGGTGAGTGATGCCGAAAACACGCTGAACTACCAGTCAGAATTAACGCAGTCGATAGCCAGCAAAGAGGCAGAGATAAGCGGGGTAGATATAGACGAGGAGTTGGCCCAGTTAATAATATATCAAAAGAGCTATGCGGCGAGTGCCCAAACCTTTACGGCCGCCAAAGAAATGATAGACATACTGCTAGGAATGATGCAGTAAGGAGGTAAAAGATGATAACACGCGTACCGACATATAACACATATATGAATTTGGTTGATCAAACCATGAATTTGAAAACCAAGGTAGATTTATACAGCTATCAAATGACAACCGGTATCCGCTATCAGGAGTATTCCGGTTATGGGATGCAAGCGCATACAATTGTCAATTTGGAGAGTATGCTGGGTGTTACAAGCAACTATATAGATAGTAATAAAATTATCACGATAGAAAACAATGCGTTGACCACGGCCCTAGAGAGCATACAAAGTTCCATGACTGATTTTAAGAGCACATTGGTTTCGGCAATAGGTATGGACTTGGAGAGTGCTTCACCGGATTCGACCGGCGGATCGCTGACTTTTGGCAGCAATAATGTTGCAGATTATATGAATACAACATTAACAATAAACGGGGTACAATATACGTTTAGCAATAATAATACCGGCAACAACATCGACATTTCGGGAGCGCAAAACGGAACAGAGGTTATGCAGGCTTTGCAAAACAAATTGCCCGCCAATCCGGAGTTTAGCTTTGAGGGAGACACATTTACGTTTCCGTTATATACGATAGATGGAACGTCATCGGTTTTGGAGGTAACGGGCGTTACAACGGGTGATCCGCACGTTATGAGTGACGACCAGTACAACCAGTTGACCACATTGCAAAACACAGCTTTTTCCACAATGAAAATGTTAGTGGATGCATTGAATACGCAGGTTAACGGCAAATACATTTTTGGTGGCGGCGAAACCAACACCGCGCCGATAAGTTTTCCGTTTGGCAACTTGGAAGAATTTCAAGATTATTATGACGGCGAAAACATTTTGTTTCCGAGCAATCCGTCAGCATTGATGTGTAACAAGGATTATACAACCAATGATACCGGAGCCATCACGATAGCCTCAACGGGCGGCAATACGGGAACATTGACAGCAGCCAATGCCGGAGCATTTTTAAATGAGGCGGTTAACGGCAACGCGCAAACCACGGGAGAGTTAACCTTTTCAACATTTAATAACACAATTACGGCCACCCAGTACGGGGCGTTTAACACGATATCGGAAGGGGATAGCTTGGTTATTAGCGGCGATGGAGCAGGGGCCAATGCCAAAGTTTATACGGTAAAGAGCATTTCAGCGGATGGCAAAACCATTACGGTTGATGACTCAACGCCGATAGAGGCTGACTTAACCATAACGCCGGATAACACGGACACAGCGCAAACGGTTAACTTCCAAACCTCATTGCCGGTTGGCACAATTTTGAATATGAATGGTTTTAATGACAATAATTTGGCATCGCATATTCAAATCACGGGGGTGAGTGCGGATGGATCCACCTTGATGTTCACGGCGGACCCGTCGCAAATTCCGAATACGACTTACCAACCGTCAAAAGATATCAGCATGGATGCCGAAACTTATTATGAAGGTGGCAGTTTGGTGAGTGAGAAAGTAATCTCCGACAACCAGAGCATCACCTTTGACATCACGGGAGGCGATGCCGTATTCCAAAAGATGTTTGAGGCGTTGGGTACCATAGCGCAAGGCAATATTGTAGATAGCTTTGATGCAACGCAGGGCGAAACAGGAGATATCAACACCACATTGAACCGCCTGAACACGGCAATGGACTGGGTTTCAAGCTCGATATATAGTTCGGGGGTAACATCGCAAGATGTAACCAATCCGGACATATACACGGTTTTGGCCAAAGTAAACTCAAACACTTTGGTTTTAAATAACGTGACAGAAATGCAAACAACCGTTGAGGCCAATCTGGAAAACAGTATTTATTCCATAAAGAACGTAGACCAGAACGAGGCGGCGATAATGGCTTTGATGGCGATGAATAATCTGAATGCATCATATGCCTGCCTGCAACAGGTTATGAACATATCGCTGTTAAATTATATGTAAACAGAATAAGTTTAAAGAAACAGTTCCCTGAAAAATACATTTTTCAGGGAACTTATCTTATAGAGAGTTAAGAATTTAATATTGCATAACAGGACGAACGTAAAAGGTATTGCCGTCCTTATGGACGTAGTTGTCCACATTACCATTACTGAAGACCAATACCCAAGCATAGCTATCAGAATACTCGGAAGAAGACCAATAGTAATCTGCACTAAATTTTGTTGCCACTATTTTCCCTAACGCAACATTTAACACACCCTTATTACCATATATCGCATATAATTCTCCCATAGATGGTAAGTACCAATCTCCCGCTTTTGTTCCTTCTGTCTTATAACTATTCACATACTCAAACGCTGGGCAACTCTTCCCTTTTGTTTTACAATAGGCTAATATTGTACTTGTATTCTTTTTTCCATCCAAGTCTGCTCTCGCTAATGTACTGTCTTTTATATTATCAACCCCCGGAACATTAAAAGAATCTGGATATGACCAATATTGGTGAGATTGCTCCAGTCCAACAATTAACCTGTTTGTTGTATCAAAAACAACGCCGATTGGCGTTTTGCCGCTGACAACATCTGCAGAGCAAGTTTTGTCCGAATAGAAAATGTCCCCGACATCGCAGGTTTGCGATGAATCTTCCTCATCACCGGCACTGCTATTCGCCCAATCTCCATAATCTATAACTGGACGAACGTCATAGGCGTAATCCTTATATTCGTAGGTCGCATTACCTGAATAGAACCCCAATTTCCAAGCTTCTTTAGTATAAAACTGGGAAGAAGACCAATAGTCATTTGGACTCAATTTTGTTCCGCCGATTTTCCCTAAAGTTATATCTAACATATCTCGATTATCACGTATCGCATTTAATTCACCCATAGCCGGTAAGTACCAATCTCCGGCTTGAGTTCCCTCTGTCATATAACTATTCACATATTCAAATGCCGGACAACTCTCCCCTTTCGCCTTACAATATTCTAACACAACCCTTGTATTGTTTTTACCTTGCCAATCCGTTTTTGCCACAGATGACGATGATATATCACTCAACCCAGGAACAGAAAAATGATCGTCAGACCAATGTAGTGAGGAGGAAGATTCCCCCAGCCCTATTGCCAGCTTATTTGTTACATCAAAGATAACACCAATCGGGGTTTTGCCGCTGACGACATTCGGATCACAACTCATATCTGAATACAAAATATCGCCGATTGTGCAGTTGGATAAAATATCAGAATTAGAAGAGCTATTTTGCTTAATCTCTTCAATAATTTTTTCCAGCTCGGTGATTTTGTTGGTAAGTTCGGTAATTTTATTGACAGAATCGCAGTTCCAATAATTTCCGAACGGGCATTTTGTTCCACCGGTGCAAGATGACGTTGATGTGTAGCCCAAAGATGAACAAGTCGGGGTTTGGATGCAGGCCGCCTCAACCACCCCACCACTCAAGCCAAACACCGCCAAAGCCGATGAATATAATAAAAACTTTCTCATAATCTTTCTCCCATGATAATAATTAAACTTTTTCTCTCTTTCCCTGAATTACTGTTCAAACGCGCAGTAATCGCAGTAATCGGTGCAGCCCGCGGCGCACCCCGTCACATAATATTTGTTGGAACATTCTTCATAAGAACAGACCGAACACGGCGGGCAGGTGTCATATTCCCCTAAACTCGGGCAAGGCTTGCATTCGCTATACATCATATTTGTGCCCGACAAACACGAAGTCGCGCCGACCTTACCGCCCATCGAGCCGCAGTCTTGATAACCCTCACAAGGGTTGACTTTGATTTTATACATCTCCCCGTTGCAGGATACACAAGGCTCACCATCCGCCACATAGCCATCGGGAATATCTTCTTTTTTATAGGAATAACCTTCGCAGTAGTCGCATTGACAACTGGCATAATAACCGTCACCGCACTCTTGCCCCACACCGTGATAAGGTTCTTCACATTGCTTATAATTACTGGGGCAGTCTTCAACACATTCGGCATAATACCCTTTGGCATACAAACATTCTTTGTTGCCCTTATAGCCATTGGGACAGTTGGTCACGGTATAACCTTCTTCAATACAATCAGCCGGCCCTTTGGGAACATAATCATCAGGATTACCGCCCGAACCATTCAAATCAGAATCAACAAATTGCATACCAGAACAATCACCGGTATCCATAATCCAGCAAACTTGCGCAACTTTGATAAACTTATCGGGAGATAAGTCAGAGGCATCAGACAAAAACTGTGTGTGTTGTGTGTTGGTCAAAAAGAAATTGTCTGTCGTCTTGAAATTTAGAACATCAGCATATACATTATTATAACTAAAAAGCCATAATAAAGCATTGCATGTTGAAAACAAAAAAGTTTGTTTTTTCATTTTCGAAACACCTTTCAACTTATCTCCACGACTCGTATTATACCACAAGGAAAAAAGTCTGTAAATAGAAATTTTCAAGGATTGACAAGGGTTTACACGATTTTTTTTTGCAAAAAAATAGAGTGCGAATATCTCGCACTCTTAAAAAATAAAAAGCAAAAATTATCTTACAAATATTTTTTGAGATATTTAGCCGTATAACTGCTTTCAACTTTTGCCACTTCTTCCGGTGTTCCTTTGGCGATGATTTTCCCGCCGCCGTCACCACCCTCGGGACCAAGGTCAATAATATAATCAGCAGTTTTGATAACATCTAAGTTATGTTCAATTACCACCACGGTGTTTCCTTGATCAACCAAAGTATGCAAAACTTGCAAAAGTTTATTAATATCTTCAAAATGCAATCCGGTTGTCGGCTCATCTAAAATATAAAGTGTGCGCCCCGTTGCACGTTTGGAAAGTTCTTTGGATAGTTTGATGCGCTGAGCTTCTCCGCCGGACAAAGTTGTCGCTTGTTGCCCGAGGTGGATATAGCCCAATCCTACTTGCTGCAATAAAGACAAACGATTTTTAATGGATGGAATGGCTTCAAAAAATTTATAAGCCTCATCCACAGTCATATCCAAAACATCAGAAATAGATTTATCCCGATATTTGACTTCCAGTGTTTCCCGATTAAAGCGTTTGCCGTGACATTCATCACATTCCACATAAACATCGGGCAAAAAGTGCATTTCAATTTTTGTAACACCGTCACCTTTACAAGCTTCGCACCGCCCACCTGCAACATTGAAAGAAAATCTGCCAGCGGTATAACTTCTGGCCTTGGCTTCAGGCAAACCGGCAAACCAGTCGCGAATATTAGTAAATAAGCCTGTATAAGTTGCGGGGTTTGAGCGCGGCGTACGTCCGATAGGCGATTGGTCGATATCAATAATTTTATCAATATTTTCCACGCCGGAAATTGAATCATAACGGCCGGCAGGCACACGACTTCCGTTAACTTCTTTATCAAGGGCCTTAAAGAGCGTTTCAAGAATTAAAGAAGATTTTCCACCGCCGGACACACCGGTTACACAAGTAAAAGTTCCGAGTGGAATTTTGACATTAACATTTTTAAGGTTGTTTGTTTTGGCACCTTTAAGTTCAATAAATTTTCCGTTGCCTTTGCGGCGTTTTTTAGGAACTTCAATTTTTTTGACACCGTTGAGGTATTGCGCTGTCAAGCTGTTAGGATTTTTCAAAACCTCAGCGACAGTTCCTTTGGCCATAACATTTCCGCCCAAGTCACCGGCACCGGGGCCCATATCCACAAGGTAGTCGGCCGAGCGAATGGCATCTTCATCATGCTCCACCACAATCACGGTGTTGCCGATGTCGCGCAAGCGGGTGAGGGTGGCCAATAATCGATCATTATCGCGTTGGTGCAGGCCGATAGAAGGTTCATCCAAAACATACATCACGCCCGTTAATCCCGACCCGATTTGTGAAGCCAAGCGGATACGTTGCGATTCGCCGCCGGACAAAGTTCCAGATTGTCTGGAAAGAGATAAATAGTTGAGACCGACATTGTTCAAAAAAGTTAATCTATCGATAATTTCTTTAAGAATTTTGTGTGCAATCTCAGCTTTTTTAGGCGGTAATTTTTCCTCTACATGAGAGAACCACTCCAAAGCGTTTTTGATAGAGAGCTCGGAAGCATCCATAATGTCAAAACCGTTGATTTTCACAGCCAGAGCCTCAGGTTTAAGGCGCTTTCCGTGACAAAATTCACAAGGCGCCGCAGATTGATATTTTGAGAATTCATCACGTATCCAAGCAGAATCTGTTTCCAAAAATCTGCGCTCCATATTAGGAATAACACCTTCAAAGGGCTTGTCAGTCATAAAGCGTGAAAAATACATCGGCACGCAAACATTGCCCGACCCGTAAAGAATAATGTTTTTGGCTTTTTCGGGCAGATCTTTCCAGGGTGTGGAAGTTGATATTTGCAAAAAGTCAGCCAAGGAATTGACAGTTTGTGTATAAAAGGCCGATTTCCCCGTATTCCAAGGAGCAATTGCGCCTTGCGATAAGGAGAGATTTTCGTTGGGAATGACCAGATTAGGATCCATATAGAGTTTGGCACCAATACCGTCACAATGCGGACAAGCACCGAACGGATTATTAAAAGAAAACAAACGAGGCTCGATTTCCTCAATCGTAAAGCCGGAAACAGGGCAGGCGAATTTTGAAGAAAAAATGCTCCGTTCTTTTGTTTCGTAATTTTCAGCATAAAGCAAGCCGTCGCTGAGCTTAAGGGCAGTTTCGATAGATTGCGCCAATCTTTCTTGCATATCGGGTTTGACAACAATGCGGTCGACCACAACCTCAATATCATGCTTAATTGTTTTAGCCAAAGCGGGAACAGAATCAATATCATAGAGTTCACCGTCAACTTTTAAGCGTTGAAAACCTTGTTTTTGCAAGGATTCGATTTCTTTTTTGAACTCGCCTTTTTTCCCTCTTGCAATAGGGGCAAGGAGCAGGAGTTTTGTGCCTTGAGGCATGGCTGCGATTTTATCCACCATTTGTGACACTGTCTGAGATTCGATAGGCAGCCCCGTAGCCGGAGAATAAGGTGTTCCGGCGCGCGCCCACAATAAGCGCATATAATCATAAATTTCGGTAACAGTACCAACGGTAGAACGCGGGTTGTGAGAAGTCGTTTTTTGTTCAATTGAGATAGCAGGAGACAATCCTTCAATAGAGTCGACATCAGGCTTTTTCATCAACTCCAAAAACTGTCTGGCATAAGCGGACAAACTTTCCACATATCGGCGCTGTCCTTCAGCATAAATAGTGTCGAAAGCCAAAGAAGATTTACCCGAGCCGGATAATCCCGTAATCACGGTTAATTTGTTTTTAGGAATATTGATATCAATATTTTTAAGGTTATGTTCACGTGCACCCTTAATTTCAATAAAATCGTTTGCCATAGTCAAATTCACTCCTCAAGGGAATATAAGCACAACAGAACAAAAATGCAACAAAAAAGTAAAGAGAAATGCGCAATGATAAATTGTTGCAATTTTCAAAAAAAGAGGTTAAAACAAATAAAAAGACAAAAAATATTATGAGTAGGTTAAGTATTTTGAAAATTGGATTAAAAATCCTTGCAATTGCCGTTGCGAGTATAATGCCAACTTTTGCGGAGGCAAAGGTGAACGTGGCCGTAGTTATGCCGCAAGAGGGAGAGTATAAAGTTTTCGGAGAACAAATCATCAACGGGGCGCAAACCGCGGTTGATTTGATTAATGAAGACGGTGGTCTGCATGGAGAAGAAATAAATTTAATAAAGGTGAATGATCCTTGCGAAGATGGAGCATCCGTTGTTGTAGCAAAAATGCTGGCGGACAACGCTTCGGACAAAGACAAAATTTCAATGGTCATCGGCCCTTATTGCACCAATAAATTGGGTGAGATAAATAATATCTATGCTCATTCAGGCATTATCCAGATTATTCCGGTAGCAATTCCCAAACCGCAGGCAGGGGAGCAATCGCCGGCAGGCTTAATAAAACTTGGCGGCTATAAGGAACGCCAGAGCGAGGCCTTTTATCAGTTTTACAAAAAGTTGTTTGGCGGCAAGCAGGTTGCTATCATCTATGACAGTATGAGTCGCGATATGGTCGATTTGGCTTATGCAATTCAGCAAGAATTTAAGAAAAATAATGAGATAGAATATGTCAAAGGCTACAATTATGCAACTTTTAACAATGATTATGGCGATTTGACAGACAAGGTTTTGGAGGATAAAAACGAGGTAGCCTATATTATGGGCACCCCGCAGCAAATAGCTGAAGTTGCAAGTTTAATCAAGGAAGAAAAAGAGCGTTTCCCGATTTTCACCAATAAATATAAAGCACAAGAAGATTATGATGAAATAATGGGCAAATATGCGGACACCATATTTTATTTAGGGTTACATTCAATGGATGATGTCCCCGAAATGACAGAAACAATCGTTGACTTGCGGCTTAAAGGGGTTGAACCGGAAGGGCTCGGCATGTATGGCTACCTTGCCGTAAGGTTTTGGGAAGCGTTCGTGAATAAGGCCGATTCCTTTGAATACGGCAAAATAGCAAAAGTCATCCAAGAAGGCGGCATAAATTTCCCATGGGGAACAACCAATTTCAAGGACGGCGTACCGGAGCATTTGTTTCATTACGGCATATATATAAGGCACAAAGATCAATATACACAGGTTTATTAACAGAGAAGAGCAAGGATAAAATTTTGCTTTATAAAAAAAATAAAGCGTATATAGTTAAGAGAGTTTTTAATTAATATCTTAAGGTAAAAAGAAATGGCAGGAAGCATAAATAAAGTAATTTTGGTCGGTAACTTAGGTGCGGATCCAAAAGTTGGCAACACCCAAAGTGGTGCCAAAATTGTTAATTTGAGCGTTGCAACAACCGACACATGGAGAGATAAAGCCTCTGGTGAGCGCAAAGACAGAACAGAATGGCATAGAGTGGTAATTTTTAACCCGCAGTTAGCCGAGATTGCAGAAAAATATTTGCACAAAGGCTCCAAGGTTTATATTGAAGGGCAGTTGCAAACCCGCAAATGGTCAGACAACACGGGTGCTGAGAGATACACGACAGAAATTGTACTGCAAAATTTCTCAGGCAATTTGACATTATTGGATGGCAAGGGCGATGGTGTTCCGGCCGGTGGCAACGATGTGTTTTCTGGAGCTCCTTCAGGAGCTGGTTGGGATGCCTCATCATCGGCTCCGTCCGCAGACTTGGATGACGACATTCCGTTTTAAGGAAATAAGTTATAAAGCAAAAGAGAGAAGGGAAACTTTCTCTCTTTTTTAATATGCAAATTTAGTATGAAAAAAAGCGTTTTAATAGGGTAATTTTAGATATTGCGTTAACTTTTTGCTGGAGTAAAAATTTCAAAATCAATTTTAAGGCGCTTTTTTTGCCCATAGAGAGCAAAGTGCTGTTTATAAGTCGGCAAAAACGCTGGAGCGAAAAACAAAAATTTGCTATTCTCCATTGTAGTTAAAATTATGTTGTTAAAGGAATAAAATGACTGAAGAAATAAATCAAAATGAGGGTTTGGCACCCAGTAATGCGGAAGGCATTATGCCGGTAGAAATTTCGGATGAAATGCGCCGTTCATATCTGGATTATGCGATGAGCGTTATTGTCGCGCGTGCTTTGCCTGATGTTCGAGACGGTTTGAAGCCGGTTCACCGCCGCATTATTTATGGAATGTATGAAAACGGCTATGATTATAACAAACCATACAGAAAATCGGCGCGTATTGTCGGAGATGTCATGGGTAAATATCACCCGCACGGTGATGCTGCTATTTATGAGTCAATGGTGCGTATGGCCCAACCGTTTTCAATGCGTTTAACATTGGTAGATGGGCAGGGTAACTTTGGTTCAATGGATGGAGATAGTGCCGCCGCTATGCGTTATACCGAGGCTCGCTTGGAAAAAGTTGCCCATGCGTTGATTGAAGATATTGACAAAGACACGGTTGATTTTGTTCCAAACTATGATGAAACCTTGCAAGAACCGTCGGTTTTGCCGGCCAGATATCCAAACTTGCTGGTTAACGGCGCAAACGGTATCGCCGTAGGTATGGCCACCAACATTCCGCCGCATAACCTGGGAGAGGTTTTGGATGCCTGCTGTGCTTATATTGACAATCCCGATATTTCCATTGATGACTTAATTAAAATCATTCCGGGACCGGACTTTCCGACCGGAGGCTTGATTTTGGGTTATGGCGGTGCAAAATCGGCTTATTACACCGGCAGAGGCTCGGTGATGATGCGTGCTAAGTGCACAATTGAAGAGCTGCACAAAGATAAAGAGGCCATCATCGTGCACGAAATTCCTTATCAGGTCAACAAAGCTGCAATGATATCACGCATTGCCGAGCTGGTTAAGGACAAAAAGATAGAGGGTATTTCTGAAATTAGGGATGAGTCCGACCGTCAGGGTGTCCGTGTGGTGATAGAGATTAAAAGAGATTATCAGCCGGATGTCGTGTTAAATCAGTTGTATAAGTTCACACCTCTGCAAACGAGCTTTGGTATGAATATGTTGGCGATTAATGCCGGCCGCCCGATGATGATGAACTTAAAAGACATCATTTCAGCCTTTGTCAATTTCAGGGAGGAAGTTGTCCGCCGTCGCACGATATTTGAGTTGAACAAGGCAAGAGACAGAGCACATATTTTGGTTGGTTTGGCAATTGCGGTTGAAAATTTGGACCCTGTGATTGAGTTGATTCGCACGGCACCCAACCCGCAGGAGGCAAAAGATGCTTTGGTTAACAGAGCATGGCCTGCCGGAGAGGTTGAAGCGCTTGTTCGCTTGATTGACGAGCCGGACAGAAAAGTTGAAAACGGCTATTATCACTTGTCCGAAGACCAAGCCAGAGCCATTTTGGACTTAAAATTACAACGTTTAACCGGATTGGAAAGAGACAAAATTCATCAAGAATTGATGGACTTGGGTGACGAAATTAAACGTTGCCTTGAAATTTTGGCCAGCCGCGAAAAAATGTTTGCAATAATGCGTGATGAATTCATTGCCATCAAGGATGAATACGCAACACCGCGCCGCACCAAGATAGAAGATATCGAGTATGATACGGATATAGAGTCATTAATTCAACGTGAAGAAATGGTCGTAACCGTGACTGAGGCAGGCTATATCAAGAGAGTTCCGTTGAATGCATATAAGGCGCAAAAGAGAGGCGGCAAGGGCAAATCGGGCATGACCACGAAGGATGAAGACTTTGTTACCCGTCTGTTTGTGGCCTCGACCCACACGCCGGTGCTGTTCTTCTCATCCAAGGGACAGGTTTATAAGATGAAAGTTTATAAATTGCCGTTGGGTTCACCGACCTCAAAGGGCAAGCCGTTCATTAACTTGTTACCGTTGAGCGATGGCGAGAATATCACCACAATTATGAAATTGCCGGAGAACGAGGCTGAGTGCGAGAATATGTCCATCATGTTTGCCACAGCGCAAGGCAACGTCCGCCGCAATTCTTTGATGGACTTTGTAAATGTTCAGTCAAACGGCAAGATAGCCATGAAGCTGGATGAAGGCGACAAGCTTGTAAATGTCAGAATCTGCACAGAAAAAGAAGACGTGATGTTGGCAGCCAAGAGCGGCAAATGCATACGCTTCCCGGTTGATGATGTCAGAATGTTTGTCGGCAGAAATTCAACCGGTGTTAGGGGCATCAAGCTTGCTGACGGCGATGAGGTTATTTCAATGTCGATATTAGACCATGTTGATGCGACTTCCGAAGAAAGAGATGAGTATTCACGCATCAGCTCAGCCATTAAGAGGATTCAGTCTGAGCGCGGCGATGACAGTGAAGTCAAGTTGGAAGAAACCGGCGTTGAATTACAGGCTTTGACTGCAGAAAAATATCAAGAAATGAAGGAAAAAGAGCAGTTTATCTTAACAGTAACCACAACAGGCTACGGCAAACGCAGTTCATCTTATGAATACCGCATCACCGGCCGCGGCGGCCAAGGTATTGCCAATATGGAAATGTCAGCGCGCAACAAAGAGGTTGCCAGCTCATTCCCGATTGAAGAGAACCAGCAGATTATGATGGTAACCGACGGCGGCAAGTTGATTCGTATGCCGGTTGAAGACATCCGTATAGCTGGCCGCAAGACGCAAGGTGTTATCTTGTTCAGAACGGCAGATAACGAAAAAGTAGTTTCTGTCACCAAGTTGGAAGCCGATGAAGGCGACAACGAGGAGCTGGAAGATGAGACCGGCTCTGAGGTTTTGGGCGAGAGTGTTGCCGATTCGGAAGACAATCTTTCGGATGAGGTCACCGAGCCTGCGGTTGAAACCGAAGAAGAATAAACTTTTAAGAAACATAAAAGTTTAATCAAGAAAGAAAAAGAGATTGTGTCTTGCAATCTCTTTTTTTTGTGTTTATATTGAAGTTGCCGGTTAGAGGTAGCCGGCGGTGCCTAAACAACACCTTGTATCAATAAATCCTCCACCTGAAAAGGCGGAGTGCCGGTAATATATTGAATAACGGCGACTGAGATAC
>CALXUE010000018.1 GCA_944391615.1 uncultured Alphaproteobacteria bacterium | reverse complement strand
AGCGCGCCAAGTGGGAAGACGCCGATAGGAATTGTGTTTGATGCAAGTCGGCGTACGGCGATAGCCTTGGAAAGTTCGCCTTCAAGAATGGAATGGGGGTGGAATAGGGATATTCCAGGGATAACGAATATGGATAAACCGCAAGCCCAACAAGATTTTAACGGTAAGGCGAATACAGCGGCAATAAAAGCGTATAATAGTAGTTTGTCGAATTATCCAGCGGCAAAATATGCATATAATTATACAACTACCGGCACAAATGTCGGAGAGTGGTATTTACCGGCTTTGGGTGAGTTGAATACAGTATCTAGTAATAAGGACTATATGAACTATGCATTGTCGTTGGTGGGTAAAAAGGATATTCCGACAGATAGTTATCATTGGTCTTCTTCCGAGGATTCAGACGAACGCGCGTGGTTTTTGAGGTTCAGTGACGGTGGCGTGGACAACTACTATAAGGACTTCAATCACGGTTACGTTCGTCCAGTCCTAGCTTTTTAGGTCATACTTTTAAAGCGCGCACAAAAAACATCAAGCCTCGGCATTTGTCACGGGGCTTGTTTTTTTTTTACAAAAATAAAAAAATATGACACAAAACACTTGCAATTTATAATAAAGTTAGTATAACATTCCAAAAGATTTGTAATTTTTTTTTATAAGGTTATAAGAAAATGGCACGCGTAACAGTCGAAGATTGTATTGAAAAAATCCCTAATCGCTATGAATTATTAATGGTTGCCGCCCAAAGAGCCAAAGACATCAGCGCCGGCGCCCCGATTATGGTTTCAAGAGATAATGATAAAAATCCGGTTATCGCCTTGCGTGAAATTGCAGAAGGCAAAGTTAATATTGAAGAACTGCAAAAATCATTGGTTTTGGGCTTGCAAAAATATGTTGAGGTTGAAGAACCTGAAGATGAAGAGCTCGAGATTATGGCTGCAGAAAAAGAATTGTCAGAGCTTGATGACCAGTTTTCCGGTGTTGAGCTTGATGCAGCTGATATGAATGATTCAATGCAAATTCACGATTCGGATGATGACATAGATTTGGATTCAGATGATTCGGATGCCGATATCTCTCTTGATGATGAATTAGGTGATGATTTGGGCGATGATGTTGATGGTGATTTTGACGACGAAGAATAATATCGAAGAATAAACATCGATTCAGTATTTTTTAATTTTCTCCGGTTTATAATTGTTGCAAGTATAATTTTTTGCGAATCGCAACAGTCATAAGCCGGATTTTTTGTCGCAAAGACAAGCGGTTTTGTTAAATGAATTGAGAAGAGAATGTTAAGACAGTATGAGCTTGTAGAATTAGTAAAATCATATGACCCTGACGCCGATGAAGATGCGCTCAACCGCGCCTATGTCTTTGCAATGAAAAAACACGGGGCCCAGTTAAGAGAATCAGGCGACCCATATTATTCTCACCCGATTGAAGTGGCTGGTATTTTAACCAAGTTTAAGCTTGATTGCGCCTCCATTATTGCCGGCTTGTTGCATGATACGGTTGAAGACACGGATACCACCATTGATGAGATAAGATCCTTGTTTGGTGACCAAGTAGCTTCATTGGTTGATGGCTTAACCAAATTAGCCATGATTGAGCAAAAGTCTGTCAACAGCAAACAAGCTGAAAATTTCCGTAAACTTCTGCTCGCCATGTCAGATGATATCAGGGTGTTGCTCATTAAATTGGCTGACCGTTTGCACAATATGCGCACCTTGCATTTTTGCAAACCGGAAAAGCGCGCCCGTATTGCAAAAGAAACATTGGATATTTATGCGCCATTAGCAGAACGTATCGGTATGCAGGAAGTCAAGAGTGAGTTGGAAGAAATAGCCTTTGCCGAATTGCATAAAGAAGCCCATGATTCGATAGTCGCACGTCTAAACTTTTTGCGTGAACAAGGCAGTAATATTGTTCCGAAAATTATAGAACAGCTGCAAAAAGATATGGAAGAAAACGGCATTAAGGCAACAGTGACCGGCCGAGAAAAAACGCCGTATTCCATTTGGCGTAAAATGCAACAAAAAAATGCCTCGTTTGAACAACTCTCTGATATCATGGCTTTTCGCATTTGTGTGGATGATATCGGAACCTGTTATCAGGCATTGGGTGTGATACATAGCAAATATCATATGATTCCGCGCCGCTTTAAGGATTATATCTCCACCCCGAAACCCAATGGTTATAAGTCAATTCATACCGGCGTAATCGGTCCCGAAAATACTCGTATCGAAATTCAAATTCGTACCTATGAAATGCACGAGGTTGCCGAAAAAGGCGTTGCCGCGCATTGGGCCTATAAGCAAGGACAAAAAGTGGAGGGCCGAAATTTCCGTTGGATTAGAGAATTACTTGAAATATTAGATCAGGCTCAAAATCCGGAAGAATTTTTGGAAAACACAAAACTTGAAATGTATAATGATCAAGTTTTTTGCTTTACGCCGAAAGGAGATTTGATTAGCCTGCCGATAAACTCAACACCGGTTGACTTTGCTTATGCTGTCCACTCATCGGTAGGAGACACCTGTGTGGGTGCAAAAATTAACGGAGAAATCAAGCCTCTGAGAACGGTCTTGCAAAACGGTGATCAGGTTGAGGTCTTGACATCCAAAGCACAGCACCCTTCAACCGAATGGGAACGCTTTGTTGTCACCGGCAAGGCCAAAGCCGCCATCAGAAGATATGTCAGAGCCCATAAAAGAGACCAGTTTATAGCCTTGGGACAAGATATTTTGGAGCGTCAGTTTAAGTCTGAAAATCTGGAGTTTTCTGAAAAATCTTTGGTTAATGTGATGCCTAATTTTGAGGCCGATTCTATAGATGATATATACGCCAAAGTCGGTGAGGGTTTGATAACCGGTTGGGATGTTTTAAGAGCGGTGTATCCGGCCTATAAGCAGTCCAAACTCGAAAAAGTTGTTCACGCCATCAAGGTGCCGAGCCTAAAAAATGTCTTGAAAAAGAAGAGCAAAGGCGAACCCTTAAAAATAAAAGGCCTTGTCCCCGGAATGGCGGTTCATTTTGCCGGTTGCTGCCATCCGCTTCCGGGAGACAGAATAGTCGGTATCGTGACCACGGGCAAGGGTGTGGCTGTTCATACAATAGATTGTAAAGTTTTGGAAAAATTCGCCGATGAACCGGAAAGATGGCTTGATATCGCATGGGGAGACGATGCTGACAGCGACGTCCATGTCGGCCGTCTTAAAATTATGCTGGCCAACGAGCCTGGAGCTTTGGCCGATTTATCCAATCTGGTGGCAAGAAACAACGGCAACATTTCCAACTTAAATATTGTTTATCGTACGGTAAGCTATTTTGAATTATTGGTAGATGTTGAAGTTAAGGATGTAAAACACCTAAATGATATAATAGCCGCCTTAAAGGCAAGCAAAGTTGTGAGTTATGTGGCGCGTTCGGCGCAGTAAAGGGGGAAAACATGATATTGGGAATAGGTTCGGATATCACCAACATATCAAGATTTGAACGCTCAATTGATGCTTATGGCCATCGGTTAATAGACAGAGCATTAGGCACCGATGAAATGCAAGAGCTCAATGCTAAAGAGTTTATATCAAAACAAGAATATGCAGCCTCGGTTGCCAAGAGATTTGCCGCCAAAGAGGCATGTTCAAAAGCGTTGGGAACAGGTTTTAGAAACGGCATATATCTGAGAGACATTCAAACCGTCCATAATGCCAAAGGGCGTCCGGAGCTCAAACTTTCGGGAGGAGCGCTCAAGCAGCTTGAAAAAATGTCAGACAAAGACATAAGCCTGCATTTGAGTATAAGCGACGATTATCCATGGGCGCAAGCTGTTGTTATTATAGAGGAAAAATAAGCTCAAGACAAAACACAAAACGTAAAGTTGAGGAAGATATGGAAAAAGAAGAAAGTTTTTGGGATACCGTAAAAACCATAGTCTATGCGATATTAATTGCAGTTTTTATCCGTACGTTTTTTTTCGAACCATTCAAAATTCCATCAGGGTCAATGTATCCGACATTATATGTGGGTGATTTTTTGTTTGTATCAAAATATACCTATGGTTATTCCAAACATTCCTTGCCGTTTAGCATGCCCTTATGGGAAGGCAGAATATGGGCTGACGAACCACAAAGAGGCGATGTCGTTGTGTTCAAATATCCGGCAGACAATAAAAAAGACTATATCAAACGTGTGATAGGCCTCCCCGGAGACAGAATAAAACTTGAAGACGGTCGCCTGTATATCAATGGCGTGCAGGTAGAAAGAGAACAGATAGAAGACTTTGTCTTAAGAGATAAATATGGCAATGTAGAACGCTATCGCCAATACATAGAACATTTGCCCAATGGCGTAGACCACAAAATCTTGGAAATTTCAGATGAAGAATTATATGATAACATACCGGAAATCACCATACCGGCCGGTAATTATTTTATGATGGGCGACAACCGCGACCGCTCGGATGATAGCCGAGTAAATGTGGGTTTTGTACCGTTTGAAAATTTGGTAGGCAAGGCAAGAGCATTGTTCTTCTCTTATGAAAGTGATGATGGTGCATGGTATGAAATATGGAACTTACCGCGTCAAATCCGCTGGTCACGTTTGTTTAGCAAAATCAAGTAGGAAAGATAAATGAATAGAGATATAGAAAAGCTTGAAAAGACGCTTGGCTATACGTTTAATAATAAAAAACTCTTAATCCAAGCCCTAACGCACGGGAGCTGCACCGGAGATGTCACCGAAAATTACGAAAGACTAGAATTTTTGGGAGACAGGGTTTTAGGACTGGCGGTGGCGGAAATGCTGTATGACACATTTCCCAAAGAGCCGGAGGGCAGCTTGTCGCAAAGGCACACGTCATTAGTTTGCAAGGAAACCGTGGCAGAGTTATCAAGAGCCTTAACCATAGACCAATATGTACATATCGCCAGTGAAGATATAAGAGAAAATGATAATGTATTGTGCGACGTCGGAGAGGCGGTAATCGGCGCGATATATGTTGATGGAGGAAGTGAAAGAGCCTTAGAATATGTTAGAGCCAAATGGAAAGATTTATTGCACAAAAGCCACAATCCGCCCAAAGACAGCAAAACAGAACTCCAAGAAATGTCGCATATTAAAGGCCTTGGAATGCCGACATACGAAGTTGTTAAGAGAGAGGGCTCTGAGCATGAACCGATATTCCATATAGCGGTTAATTTAGAAGGCACTACACCGGAAGTCGGGCAGGGACGCAACAAAAAGTTGGCCGAACAAGATGCCGCACATAAAATGCTAATGAAAATAAGGAACTTCCCCAATCATGGAAAATAAAACACAAACATCAGCTGACTTTTCGACTACAAGATGCGGATTTGTAGCCCTTTTGGGAGCACCCAATGCCGGAAAATCAACTATCACGAATGATTTTGTCGGGGCAAAAGTATCAATAGTGACGCCAAAAGAGCAAACCACCCGCACCACAATAAAGGGCATAGGAATATATAAGAATACCCAAATCATATTTTTAGACACACCGGGGATATTCAAACCCAAACGCCGGCTGGACAGAGCCATGGTAGCAAACGCCTGGACCGGATTGGGCGATGCGGATATCAGTGTGCTGGTGGTTGATGCCCATAGCGGCATAACCGAGCAAGTCAAAGCCATAATAGATAAGTTAAAAGAAACCAAACCGGCCATGATTTTACTCTTAAATAAAGTTGATTTGGTAAAAAAAGAAAAGCTTTTGGAATTAAGTGCAGCCTTAAACCAAGCCTACCCGTTTGAAGAAACATTTATGGTTTCAGCTAAAAGCCGAGAAAATTTGGATGAATTTTACGCCTACCTAGCCAGCCATCTGCCGGAAAGCCCGTGGTATTATCCGGAAGAACAAATGTCGGATATGCCGCTAAAATTACTTGCCGCAGAAATCGTAAGAGAAAAATTATTTATGTATTTGCAGCAAGAAGTTCCGTATGAACTAACGGTTGAGCCGGAACTATGGCAAAGAAGAGAAGATAACTCGATTCGAGCGGAAATGACCATTTATGTTCCAAGAGAGAGTCACAAGCAAATTATCTTGGGCAAGGGTGGAAGTATGATCAAGAAAATAGGTCAGTCAGCAAGAAAAGAGATTGAAGAGCAATTAGAAGAGCGGGTGCATCTGTTTTTGTTTGTAAAAGTGCGTGAAAATTGGGGCGAAGATCCGGCGCGTTATAGTGAATGGGGCTTGAATTTTAACGCATAACGCCCATTTAAATAAGGAAAGAATAAAAAGGAGAAATCAGATGAAAAAGTTTTTATTTTTACCTTTAGTTTTAGGAATTTTGGCCAGCTGTGCCAAAAACGACTTGTGCGTGACCTATATGGGCATATTGCCAACAGAAGGAGGCCAAGGTGTCAGCACGGAATTAACACTTAATCCGGATGGAACATATACCATGGGTACGACCTATATCGGTCAGGGTGCGGAAGTTTATGTTGATGAAGGTACATATCAGATAAAAGATGATGTATTGAGCCTAAATTCTAAACAAAGTGAGTTGACATATTTCCAAATGGAAGAAGGGCAAATTCGTCGCTTAGATAAAAGACAAAATCAAATCATCGGAGAATATTCAGAGGCTTATGTTTTGAAAGAAAATGATGTCTGCCAAAAACCAAAGCCTAAAGTTGACCTGACTTGGTAGCCAATAAATCATCAACAAACTTCGGGAGTGTTTCTCCGGCTTTTCCAAAAATATGGTGGTCGAAATAAAAGTTGTTAGAAGTTTTTTCAAGGTTAAATTCAAAAGTTTCGGCGCCGTAAAGTTTTGCAGTTTGAACAAAAGCGGCCGCGGGAAACACCACACCCGATGTTCCGACAGATAAAAACAAATCACACGTAGACAAGAGCTTTTCCACCTTGTCCATAAACAACAGATTTTCTCCAAAAAAAACAATATTAGGTTTCATCATACCGGCAACGGCACAATGAGGACACACCGTTTCGGTTGAAACATCGCCCCAAGTTTCCAAAATCTGCCCACAGTTAAGACATACTGCCTGGTTGATTTGCCCGTGAATATGATAGATATTGTGGCTTTTTGCTTTTTCGTGGAGGGTATCAACATTTTGCGTAATGATGGAAACACAGGCCGGATATTCATTTTGCAGTTTGGTAATTGCCAAATGCGCCGGATTAGGTTTTGCTTTAAGCAGTTCAGGTTTTAATTCATTATAAAATTCATGAACATATTCAGGATTACGTTGAAAAGCTTCAATAGTAGCAACATCTTCCACGCGGTGATGGTTCCACAAACCATTTTCACTACGAAAAGTAGATAAACCGGATTCAGCAGAAATACCTGCGCCGGTTAAAATAACTATACTGGAATAATTTTGTTTCATAACATCCTCCGATTCGTAACGAGAGTATAAAACAAATTTTCAATAAAACCCAGCCCCAAACAGCATTTAAGACAAAATAAAAAAGAGGATAAACTAACAAGAACAGTTGCGAGCAAAGATAAAATAAGCTAAAAAGAAATAAACCAAAGAACTAAAGGATAAGAGATGAAAAAAGTTTTTGCCGGGATATTGGCAGCGGTTTCAATGAGTTATGCAACGGAAGCTCTGGCTGTCAAAAACACGTTTTATATCGGAACGGATGCTGTTTATGATTTCAACGGCGTGAACGGAGGCCCAACATTTGTCAATGATAACCCCGTTATTTCGCAGGAGATAGAATATCCGGACAACTTGCCGTCAGCCGTGATAAACGCCGGCTACAATTTTAGTGAACGTCTGGGCGTGGAAGCATATTATCAAATGTCATCCACCAAAAAGCACAATATGTATGGTGTATATAGCACAAATGCAGAACTAAAGTCAGAGACAAATTATCAGTCATACGGACTAGATTTTATTGCCTATATCAAGAGTACAGACAAAGTTGATTGGTTGTTGTCGGCAGGTGTTGGCCAATATGAGTTTGAAACAAAATTCAAATATATGAATGGAGGAACACCGGTCAAAAAATACACGGATAAAGAAGATTGTTTTGCCCCGAGATTAGGAGCCGGTTTCCAAATAAACTTTGATGATTATATTTCATTCAGAGCCATGTACCGCTATGTATTTGTTGATATTCCGGGAATAGACAAGATACAAGAGGTATTGGTTGGTGTGCGTATAGGCTTTGAACCATTTTATTGGAATTAACGGTAAGTATAGATGAAAAGACTTGGCCTGATAGCCGCAATGAGCAAAGAGATAGAACTCTTAAAAGGGCTGATGAGCGGCTTTGAGCAAAAACAAAGCGGAGCGGCAAAATTTTATGTCGGCAAGCTAGATAACAAAGAGCTGATAATCGTTGAATCCGGCATAGGCAAGGTGTGTGCCGCCTGTGCAGGTGTTGAATTAATCAAAAATTTTTCACCTGATTACATTATCAATACGGGAGCTGCGGGCAGCATAAGCCCAAAGTTCAAAGTAATGGACGCTATTGTGTGTGAAAGAAGCGCATATTATGATGTTTATTGCGGGGAAGAAGAAGGCCGGGTTCAAGGCTTTCCTCTGTATTATGATGGAGATAAGACTTTGTTGTCCTATGCGCAAAAAATTGGCTTAAAAAAAGGTTTTATAGCCAGCGGAGACAGATTCGTTACCAAACAAGCAGAGGCAGAAAACATTTTGCGCATACATCATCAGGCGGAGGCGGTAGATATGGAAAGTGCCGCCTTGGCGCAGGTTTGCTATATGTATCAAGTTCCGTTCTTGAGCGTTAGGATTATTAGTGATGAAGTAGGGATTGAAAATCACCAAGCACAATATGATAACTTTTGGCAAACAGCCGGAGAACAATCTTTTGTGGTCGTAAAAAAATTGCTGGAGCAAATAAGATGAAAGAAGTTTCGGCCGGTTTGGTGATGTATGAAGATAAGCTCTTGATAGCCCAGCGCAAAAGAGGAAAGTCTTTGGAATACAAGTGGGAGTTTCCCGGAGGCAAAAGAGAAGCAGGCGAGAGCTTAGAAGAATGTTTGCACCGCGAATTATTGGAAGAGCTGCATTTGGATGTTAAGGTCGGTGACTTTTTTATGGAAAGCCGTTATGAATATCCGGATTTTAGCATTTCGCTCAATGCATTTTGGTGTCTTGCCAAAACAAATAAGATAGATTATATGGATTCGCATGAGCAAATTCGGTGGATAGATCCGCTCACAATAGAAGAATATGACTTTGCACCGGCGGACAAACCGATACTTGAAGGGTTAGTAGCGCATTTTAAGGAGATAAAAAAATAAAATGCTGGATGATTTAAGCAATTGGCAGTTTTTAATAGTGAGTGGCTTTGTGCTGATATTTTTAGAAATCATAACATATAAGATGATATTTTTGAATATGGCCTTAGCAAGTTTTATTACGGCAGGCGTGTCATTATTTGTTGCGGATGTAGATATGTTGATGGTTTTATGGGGCAGTGTGGGACTGCTAGGTTTTTTAGCCAGCATACAGTTCAACCGCGGCACAGCAGAAAAGAACCAAGAACAATAAAACAAATAAAGCCTATCATCACGATAGGCTTTATTTTTCGAGAGAAAAAAAGTATTACAGAATAATCTGTCCGTTGAGCTCCGGCGTATACCAGCGGTTTCGATAAACAACGGACAGAGTTTTTTCAGAAATTTCACCTTCCAGCTCTTCAGCGGAAAGGGCCTTCAAGAGCAGCACAGAGCCGGTATAGACGGCGCGCGCTTTGATAAAAACAACTTCATTTGGAATTTCGCTGACAAACTCACCCTTGAGAACATCAATGGCAAGATTTGTGTTTTTTACGAGAATTCCGATTCTAGGTTCCTCCTCTGTCTGGAGGATGTTTTTTATAAAGCCCCACTGAAGATCTTTTTCCGGCACATTGAAATGCTTAGCGAAGAACTCCAAGGAGCAAAAAGCAATTGTTTTCATAATTGTATCTATTTAATAAGCGAATAAGGACGACATAGCATATTTTTGTCCATAAGTCAAGCAATAAAACTTAATTTGACAAAAAATAATTATTTAAAAATTAACCAATAAAGAGTAGAATAAAACTAAAAGAATAATAAAAGGAAAAATCAATGGACGAAAAAACAAAACAAACCATCGAACAACAATTAAATGCGCCGTCAATAAGATTGCGGATTAGAGCTGTTAAGTATGATGAGCAAAAAGTCAAACTCTTGAAAAGAATAAGGGATTTAATTCTAGATAAATCCACAAACTTAGATATGTTAAAACCATACACCAAGCAGTTAGAGCAAATTTTGCCGGAGGAAGAAAAATACCAAGCCAACAAAATATATGGTTTATTTAAGGATTCGTTGCTAGAAACACAAGCACAATCCGCCAAAGCCGACAAAGCAATGGCTCTTGGTTTAAGTGAAAATATGCGCTTTGAGGAAGAAGTAAAATATTTTCAGGACCAAAGCAAAAGTGCGGAAGATATAACGTCACACTTAAGCCTGTTTAATGCGCAGGAAAAAGACATTATCATCAGCAAAATCATAGAAGATTATCATAACAATGGCTACACGGACCAAGCCTTTGTGTCAGCCAACCGAGCCCTAAAGCATTTTGGGCGCAAAATCAGCCGCCGCATAGTTGGGGTGACCGGCAAGGATAAAATAAAATTAACACCGGAAGAAAACCAAATGGCGCGTTGTGTGATGGACGCAAAATTCTACCTGCCGCAAGATGAGGATAATAAACTTGCCATAAATTGCTATACATCGGCTTATCTTGAAGAAAGAAGTGAAATGCACCGCCAAAATAACGGCCCGCATGCAACACAAATAGATAGAAGACACAGCGCATCAGAATATAACCTATTAGAAGACAATCCTTTGATAAAAACATTTGCCGACAGTCTCAATATGCGTCAAATGGTTGGCGTATTGCAAGAGACATTAGCGCAAAAGGGCATTAGTCTGGAAACGGCCAATCAAATGAATAGCTATGATTTTGCCGATATATTGGCTGCGGCCTACAAACCGGAAAGGGTTATAGAATTTTCAGAATATATAAGAAATACCAACACGCCGCGTAAAGAATTTTGCCAAAAACTAGTTGCGGATAAAAAAACTTTGGAACAAATATTACATGCAAAAAAAGAGGCCGGCAGCTCAGATGAATATTTACACGATTGGGTTGAGAGTATGAAAGAAGGCGAACCCGACATTCATAAAAATCCAAGATTTGCCAATAAAAAATATAAAGGCTATGTGCCGAGCTATATCAGCGTTCACCATAAAGACAATGTCACCTTCGGGGGTTCCAATGATGCCTCAAATTTGGTGTTGATAGAAGATGACAGCATAGCCCAAGGAGCCTCGGTAGGGCGCAATCATCAACGAGAACACATGGGGGATAATAAAGATTTGTTGATGATAAATCTTGATAAACAATTCAAAAATGACCCATGGTTGATATCTTTGAGCAGTTCAGACAAAGATTTAAACAGCCGAAAGGGGAATATAATTGTCGCAGAAAAACTTGATGTTTTGGACAATGAGCATAGCAGGGATTGCCGCGTTTTCATAAATAATCAAGCCAGTATTGAAAACCCGAACATAAGGGGCAATTCAGACAGCATGAGCTATATGGCGGCAGAAGAGCTCAAAAAGCACGGTCGCGGCGGCAGAGATTAAGCTATATACATACCGATTTGTAAAGCAGTCTTAAAAAAAGTTGAATAATCTAAAGGATATATTATATTAATCACCAATAGATGATAATATAAAGAAAGGGCATTTTTTGTGTTAGAATACCAAATAGAAAAGAGCACGCTGACCCTCAAATTGTCAGGCAACTTAAAGGATGAAGACAATGAGAACCAAAGAGCAGCAATATATGCCGATGCCCAAAAACAAAAATTAACCAAGATTTGCATAGAAGCAGAGGCACTAAAGACATGGGATTCAACTTTGGTTGCCCTAATTTATAAATTAATCAAACAAACCCAAGGCAAAACAGAAATAGAATATATAAGAGTGCCCAAACATCTGGCGGCACTCATCAATTTAGCCTTAAGTGTAGACCGCAAACCCACACAGGAAACGCCCCAAAAGCTGCCGTTTATTGAGAGTGTCGGCCAATCAACATACGAAAAATGGCAAAGTTTCAAAAAAGGCCTTAATTTCATGAAAGAAAATTGGCTTTCATTTATGCGTTGCATAAAAGGAACAGCCATTATGCGCAAGGTTGATTTTTTATTCGTGCTGGAAGATTGCAGTTATAAAGCGTTTGGCATTGTATCATTGATAAGCTTTATGGTCGGATTGATATTAGCCTTTGTCGGTGCGGTTCAAATGCAAATGTTTGGCGTAGAGATATATGTATCAAGCTTGGTCGCCATAAGTATGACGCGCATTATGGGAGCCATTATGGCCGGAATTGTGATGAGCGGCCGTACAGGAGCCTCTTACGCAGCCACATTGGGCACAATGCAGGTTAATGAAGAAATAGATGCCCTCAAAACGATGGGTGTTCCTGTAACAGATTTTTTGGTTTTGCCGCGTATTATAGCTTTAATGATGACAATGCCTCTGCTTGTGATGTTGTCTGATTTTATGGGCATGTTGGGCGGAGCAATGGTGGGCATGTTTGTATTAGGCTTTTCACCGGCCGAATATTGGGAATACACCTATAAAGCACTGAGTATGAAAAACTTTTTAATCGGAATGTTCCACGGATTCGTCTATGGATATATCATAGCCATGTGCGGTTGTTATTACGGCATATTTTGCGGCCGCAACGCCAATAGTGTCGGTTTGGCCACAACATCGGCGGTTGTTTCATCCATCGTTTGGATGATTGTCATAACCGGAGTTCTGACAGTTATATTTGTGGAGTTTGGCCTATGACAGCAGAAAAAAAATCTCCGATAATTAGTGCAAACAACTTGAGCTTTGGCTATGGCGATTTTATGTTGATGAAAGACATTTCATTCAATGTGAATGAGCATGATATCTTCATTATCATGGGAGGATCTGGCTGTGGCAAATCGACATTACTGCATATCCTGACCGGCCTGAAAGCCGCCGCAAAGGGAGACATCAAAGTAGACGGCACCCCCTTAAAAGCGGAACAAGCCGGCAAAATACCGGAAAAATTAATGCATAGCTGCGGCATATTGTATCAAAGCGGAGCGTTGTTTAGCTCGATGACATTGTTTGAAAATATCGCCATGCCGCTCCAGCAGTATACCGATTATTCAGATAAATTAATAAGCGAGTTGGTGTCCTTAAAATTGGCATTAGTAGGGCTTGCAGGTTTTGAAGACTTTTATCCATCAGAAATCAGCGGTGGTATGTGTAAAAGAGCGGGACTGGCGCGTGCTTTGGCTCTAGACCCGAAGATTGTTTATTGTGATGAACCATCAGCCGGCTTAGACCCGATAAGTTCACGAAATCTGGATAATTTGTTTTTAGATTTGAATGAGAGTTTAGGTACCACCTTTGTCATAGTATCGCACGAATTACCGTCCATATTTACCATAGGGAGCAATTCCATATATCTGGATGGAGAAACAAAAAATATTATCGCACAGGGCAATCCGAAAGAATTATTAAAAAATCCGCCCTCGGAAAAAGTCCGTCAGTTTTTAACCCGTGGAGAAAAATAATATGCGCAAACAACCAAATACCAAGATGATAGGTCTGTTTATGTTGAGCGGCTTAGCCATATTTATCGGCATTATCCTAGGCTATATTACCAATAATTATATCACCAATAAAAGGGATATGCTGGTAATGTATTTTGAGGAGTCGATAAGAGGCTTAAATGCCGGCTCGTCGGTTGTTTTTAACGGAGTTCAAATAGGCAAGGTTGAAAAAATAGAGCTCATAGCCAATAGCAATAACATGAGTTTCCGTATACCGGTTTATGTTACGTTAAGTAGAGGGGATTATGATACGGCTTTGTTGGACAAGAGCTTTCGTAGTCGCAAAGAATTACTCTCAAAATTAATAGAAAAAGGTTTGAGAGCAAGACTCGGAATACAAAATTACATCACCGGCCAATTGATAATAGAGTTGGTCATGGCTCCCGATACCCCAATCAACCTGCGTTACCAAGGAGATGATACCGAAATACTTGAGATACCCACGATATTATCACCGATAAAAGAATTTTCTCAGGATATGTCAAAGCTGCCGTTAAGGAGTATGTTGCAGCATTTGGATGAAGTTTTAGTGGTTTTGGGAAAAGATTTACCCAAAATGTTGCCAGAGATCACAGCAACATTCAAAAATGCCAATAATACCATAAAGAAAAACGAAAATGTCACCAATTCGGCTTTAAATAACATAAATAATGCGGCAATAAACGTGAGCAAAGCTGCCGCATCATTAAGAAATTTAACCGACTATTTGGAACGTCATCCTGAAGCAATCGTCAGAGGAAAGGAGAAATAAAATGCGCAAAATAACCCAAACAGCTGCAGCCATATTGCTTGGTAGCCTAGTTTTAAGCGGATGTTTCGGCGGTTTTAGCCCGAATGCGAATTTTTATACCTTAAGCGCGGATGATAGAGTTGAAATAATTCCCGTATCTCAAAAGAAAATGTCCGTCCAAATTCAGGATGTGAGTATTCCGGATTATTTGTCTCAGCCGCAAATCGTCACCTTGAATAAAAACAAAGTAGAGATAAAAAAGAATGAATTTAATCGTTGGGGAGCCCCGTTGGGCGATATCATCCAAAGAACTTTGGCGGCAGATATTTCGGCAATGCTCCCTAAGGCAAATGTCAAAATGGCAGGCGAAGTTTATGTTCCTGAAAATTATAATGTAGAAATAAATATTTCAAGATTGGATGGTACATGGAATGACACCGCCACGTTAGAAAGCTGGTGGCAAATCACCGATAAAAACGGTAATCAGCTAACATCATCGCGCACTTATTTAACCACGCCGCTGGGAGAGGAAAATTTCGTTGCACTGGTCGAGGCCGAAAGTGCCTTGATTGCGGGCTTGGCACAAGAAATATCCCAAAGCTTAAGCCGACTAGCAAAATAAAAAAATAAATCAAACAACAAAAAAAGGCCTTTATGCAGATAACATAAAGACCTTTTTTAATTAAGCTTTAATCAGGCTATCCAAAAATTCTTCATAAGCAAATCGTTTTTTCAAAACCTTTTGATGCTCAATCTGATATCCGCCGAGTTTATGTTTGGAAGAAAAACGATTGGGCAGAAATTTTGTTTCAAGTTTATAAAAACAAATTTGCGGTAAACAAGGCTTAAACGGAATTTCTCGAATAATGTGTTTATAAATGGCATCATCACCTTCTTGCCTCACATAAAAAGATAAGCCGTTGTGGTCAATTTTTCCCAAAGAAACCAAATAGCATGCTCCATTTTCAAAGACGGGAGAAAACTTAGTCCCGAAATCAAATAGGGTGGCAGGCAAATCCTCCGCGTGATAAGCCTTTGTTTCAATTTTAGATTCGAGCTTTTTTAACTCGATTCCAAATTGCGAATTTATACCGGCAACTTCAAGCATAGCTCCGTTGAGATGAAACGTCTGACAAAGAGATTTAAGCTTTTTTTGAAACTGAGCACAGTGACAAGAAGCATGGTTTAGACGCCTTCCGCAAAACGGACATTTAGGTTCACATAATTCTACTGAAATTAAATTAACCACTTCAGGGAAAAAAGATTTTTTCTCTTCAGGTGAGAATTGGCTGTAAACCCCAAAAAACTTAAAATAAATTCTAACATCCATAATATAAAAATTTTAATAAAACAAAATAATAAAAAAACAAAAAGGATTATAATAAAAACCAAGAAAATATCAATAAAAAAAGCAGCCTTCAAAAGAAAGCTGCTCGATTTTGATAAAATAACCAGAGTTATTTTTTATCTTCGCTTTGGGATTCAGAGGCTGGCTCTGGCTTAGGAAGTTTCACCAAATAAGTCAGTTCCGCCAAAATCATCAAAGCAAAAAAGATGCTGTAATGCAAGCTAATCCCAACAACCTGCATCAAAATATAAGACACCAAAGAAATCACAATCATACAAATGGTGTTAAGGCGCATCTTGCTGTCGAAAGACATATTTCTGCGTGTTAATGCCGTTAAAATAGACGTGCAGAACGAGAAGAACAAAACACCGATAAGATAATATAAGAACAAGAATATGATTCCAAAGCCGATAATAAACCATTGCAAGGCAGTCAAGAAAGCGGAAATTTCGTTAGAATAATCAGCTTTTTGAATTTCGACATCCTGAGAATAAGGTTTAATGCGAATTTCATCATTGTTCACTAAGAAAGCGGCATTTTTGGTCAGATAAATACCGGGGAAGATAACCTCTTCATTTTCCAAAGAAGAAATAGTCGGGTCAACCACAAAGACCATACTGTTTTGATTGTTTTGGGTATTAGCATCAGAATTGTCATTATTGTCATTAGAGCGAATATTATAATTCTGCGCATCATCCGAAAATTCCAAAATAGCCTGTCTGCGAGATTGCGCTGGCTGTGTCAAAACGCCGTTTTGAATTTTAATAGGCAACACCTGATCGGCAGCTGCCTGAATAACAGAAACCAACTTAGGCTTGTTAACATCAAATTTGAAAGCACCGATAAGAATATAGAGCACACTGAGAGCTAAGATAAACCAACCACCGATTCCCTTGCCATTTTTAATATAATTCAAAATCTTATTCATAAGTCAAAATCCTTTATAAAAAGCCGTAAACCACGACAACAAAAACAGCCTAATCCGAAAGCCGCAAGAATGCAAGCAATTTTATTTATGACTGAAAGCTTAACGTCCGATTCGAATAGGAACAAAATTTCCTTGAGCATTATACCCGAAATTGACATTGTCATTGCCGATTTTATGAGGCACATAATTCCCTTGAGCATTATATCCATATTCAATATTTTTCTGACCGATTTGAATCGGTACATAATTCCCTTTAGCATTATAGCCGTAATTAATATTATCATCGCCGACTTTAATAGGCACATAATCCCCCTGAGCATTATAACCATAATCAATGTCTTTATTGCCGACTTTAATAGGCACATAATTTCCTTGAGCGTTATAACCATATTGAACATTTTGCCCATCTATCCGAATAGGGACATAATCCCCTTGCGCATTGTAGCCATACTCAATTTTCCCCGCCCAAACAGAATGAGAAACGACGCTTAAAGCTAATAATAAAACCACACCAAATTTAACCATATTGAGAACCTCCGATACATACAAAAGTTTAGTTATGTTTTAAAAATATTGCAAGAAGAAAGAAAAAATTAAAACATACAAATTATACTAAACAAGTAAATTTAATAAAAACGCCAAGGGAGGACTTATGAGAAAACTATTCACAACGGCATTATGCACCGGCGTAATGTTGCCCGCTTTAGCCCAAGCCGAAGGTTTTGAGTTTAAGCAGTCAGGAATGTTAGGCGGCTATTACGGCATAATGGAAACCAGAGATTTGCATAATGTTGACAATATGGCCAATCGTATGGTTTACAGACAAGACGGCAATTTTGAAGCAGCCTATGGCTTGAGCGATTCGACCAAGGTTGCCTTAAAAGCAGATTATACCATTGTTTTTCGCCAACACGATAAAGATTACAGCGAAGGAGACTGGCGTTTTTATCCATACCTTTCAATAGAAGACGCGCATTATGGTAAATTTACATACGGTTATACATATAATGCCGCCTTTTTGTTGCACCAAGGCGCCCAAGAAATAAGTTGGTTAGGAATTCAAGATAGCAATTTGCCTTATTATCTGAGTAGTGCCAACTGGGTTAACGGCTTGTCATCCGTAGGTTTTTCAACACCCAAATCAACCAAAATGATGGATGATGGCCGCGCACCGAAATTCAGTTATTTTACGCCAAAACTAAAAAACACCACCTTGGGTTTCAGCTATACACCGGATAATGACAGCCGTCGAGGGATGGTCAGTCGATATACCAAGTATGAAAAAAAACAAGACGGCTATACCGTGGGTATGTTAAATGAATGGGAACCAGGAATTGGCAAGTTTTATACATCAGCCGCTTATGGATTGTTTAACCGAACGGATAATGAATGGGCCATTGGCGCACGTTGGGTCATAGATAAATTTAATGTTAATATGAGTTATAAAAATGCGTATGTGGATGGCGACAAAAACCCCATCACGAGCAAAAGCTCAAACCCGCACCTAAAAGATTATTTTGACAATTATCGAGAAGGAGAAGCTTGGGACTTCAGTATGGGTTATGACTTTGGCAAATTCAAAACCAATATAGCTTATTTGCATACCGAAGCTAAAAATACACGCCATCGTGATGACTTATTTGTTCAAACCAACCGCTATGAGTTGAATAAATATATAGAATTATTCTGGATAAATGCATACCTGAATTCTAAGGGTGCCACAAGAGACAGCAACGGCAATAACAAAGGCTATGCCGTCATAACCGGTATTGCCTTAAAATACTAGAAATAGGTATAAAACAAAAAAAAGTGCCGAAATCAAAAATCGGCACTTTATTTTTTTTAGGATAATAAAAATCAAATTATTTTGATTCTTCATCCAACTTTTGACGCAAGTCCGGAGCAGTTTTAACATAGTTACCAACCGCAACAGCAGCTTTTCTGGGCAAAGCAACACACCCCGGACCAGCCACACAGCCGCCTTCGCAGCACATAACTTCAATCATGTTATTGTCACATCCCTTAAGGGCATAACGTTTCAAAAGTTTGAGATTTTCTTTGTTGAGACCGTCAATAGCTTCAGTTCGGATTTCTACTTTACCTTCAACCAAAGACTTAACAGCACCGGCCACACCGCCTGTAACCGGAAATTGTCTGCCCTGAGCGCAAGAAATTTCAGCAAATTGCAAAGGTTCTGCGGCGGCCACGTCAATTTCATCAGCCTTAAACATGGCATCGACTTCTTCATAAGTCAAAACATAATCCACAAACGGATCATTTTCGGCTTCAACCCGTTTTGCATAGCAAGGTCCGACAAAAACCGTAACATAATCAGGGTGTTCTTTCTTGACGAGTTCAGCGGCATAATACATTGGCGTATGCGTGTCAGAAACATAATGCGCAATTTCCGGAATAGCTGTTTCAGCAGCTCTGAAATAAGCCGAACAACAAGAAGTTGTCATAAACTTTTCGCCTTTTTCCATGCGTTCAATAAATTCTGCAGCTTCTTTTTTTGTGGTAATATCAGCACCGATAGCCACTTCAAAAACATCAACAAATCCAAGTTTTTTCAAGGCGCCGATAAGGTTGTTGATGGTGCCGGCAAATTGCCCGACAACAGAAGGCGCTAACAAAGCGGCCACCTTTTTGCCTTCATCTTTGATAGCTTTTAAGACATCAATCATCTGATAAGGTTCGACGATGGCGCCAAACGGGCAGGAGCGTAAGCATTTTCCGCAAGAAATACACTTTGCGGCATCGATATGCTCTTTGCCAAATTCATCTTTGGTAATAGCCCCGACCGGACAAGAATCTTCGCAAGGTACCGGTACCTTAATAATGGCATTATAAGGGCAGCTATTAAAGCACATACCGCAGTTAACGCACAAATCAGGATTAATATGAGCTCTGTTTTGTTCCGTGAAAGAGATAGCGTTTTTAGGGCAATTCATCTGGCAGGGTCTTGCAATGCAGCCACGGCAAAAATTAGTGACAACATGCTGTTGTTTCATACAAGCTTGACAAGCCAAATTAATCACAGAAAGTTTGCTCGGCAAAAGCTTTTCGCGTTTCAAAGCTTCTTGCCCATATTCATTAAGAGACTTATTTTTGCCTTCTTCATCGGCAGGAGAAAATCCCATAACGGCAAGAGCAATGTTTTTAACAATTTCTCTGTCGGTTTGAATGTCTTTATGATAAAACATAGCGCCATCCGGCATAATCTCAAGAGGAATGTTATCAGCATTTTTAAATCTGTCTTTAATAAAACTTTCTGCCACTTTAACAATAATCTGGTTGCGAATAGGGGCAACATTATTTTTCTGAGGAAGCATGAAACCTAATCCCTTAAAACAAAAAAATTAATCCAAAATCTGAGAGGATTATATCGGTAGATAATTAAAAATCAATCGCTTTTTTAAGAAAGCATAAAATTTTGCCTGTAAAAAATAAAAAATGTTAGCAAAAAATTAGAAAATATAAGATAATATAAAAAGAAAAATAAAATAGATGGTCATAAATGGCAATAGCGAACAAAAATAAAAACGTATTATCAGAAAAAATTTTATTGGACGCCTTGGATAGAGTAGCCAAAAATCCAATGGGCTATACGGTTTTGTATGTCAATATATCTAAGTTAAAGCCCAAAAACAGACATCCTCGCTTTGTAAAGGTAATAACCAAACTGTTTGATAGCGTCGTCGGCACCACCAAGGGCGTAATGTTTGTGTTAAGTAACGGAGATATTGCTATTTTAAGCAAAAATACACCGGAAAACATAGTTGATGAGGCCGTCAAAAAATTGCGCATAGGCTTGCAGGCCGACCCGATATTAGCGCAAGAAAGCCAAAATTTTGCCAAGGTTTATATGTTCCCTAAAGATTATGTTTCTTTTTATGAAAAAATAGAACATATGCTTCAGGCAGGCGTCCCACAGCAATTGGCGCAAAAGACCAAGCGCGCTCTAAGAGCCGGAGAAATAGAAACCGTAATTGATAGAATGGATGAAATAGACATCGGAGAGATAGTCAAAAGACAAAGCGTTTTATCTTTGGATTCTCAAGGAAAATTTTATACCAAGATGCAAGAATTTTTTGTCGCAGTCAAAGATTTGGAACAGTTTTATCCCTCGGATATAGATTTCACAGCCGATAGGTGGCTTTTCCAATATTTGACCCAAGTTTTGGATAAAAAAACTTTGTCGGCGTTCAAAAGTGCGGAAATAAAAAATTGGCCTCAGGGCATAAGCGTCAACTTGAACTTATCATCACTAAACAGCAAAGAATTTCAAGATTTTTCCAATAATTTTATAAAGCCGGATCAGGAAGTAATCGTTGAAGTTCAGATGATGGAGGTCTTGAATAATCTAAATTTATATAATGAGTCAAAAGAGCAACTTCATGAAAAGGGCTATAAGGTTTTGCTGGATTCTCTGAACCCAACATCCTTATCAATGCTGAATTTGGAAACGCTTGCTCCGGATATGATAAAAATTTTCTGGGAGCCGTTGCTGGAGTATAATAAAGATGATGAAAACGTAAAGTCAGCCATAAAGTTGCTGAGTGCGGAAAATGTCATATTAGCTAAATGTGACACGGAAGCAGCCTTAAAATGGGGCTTGTCATATGGCATAAAATCCTATCAAGGCCCGTTTATGGATGAAATAGAAATCGGGTTGCTCCGCAAAGAATGTGCCTATAAAGAAAATTGCAGCGTACAAAATTGCATAAAAAGACATCGTTTGTTGCAAGGCTCTCAAAGGAATGATTGCTTTGATTTAACCAAGCTAGAAAAAATACTGTGAGGCGTAGATGTTTTTCTTTAGCAAAAATACCAAATCAAAAGAAAATAAGCTTCAGCCACAGGAGCTCATGTCAAATTATAAAGAATATAAAAAAGATATTTTGATAAATGAATATATCAAGAATCTCGGAGACAACAAAGCAGCATACAAAGCCCTGTATCTGAATACCAGCAAATTAAGCGAGGCTAACCAAAGAACGCTATCACGCCAACGATTAATAGAAACGTTTGAAAATGTATTTCAAAAATATAAGGGAGAAATATTTGGCTTACCAAATGAGGATATGATAGTCATATATGATAAAACAGCCGAAGAAGAAATAATGGCATGCTTAATCAAAATCCGCTATATGTTCCACGATGATCCGTTGTTTAAGAATGTAGTAGATTTGGAGCAAATAGGCTTTGCCAAATATTATGAATTAAATAACGAATTGCAAGAAGCTATTCAGCAAGCAATCAAAACAGCGATGGCGCAAAACATCCAATCATCAATAGCCCAAACATCCAAAGGGCGATTTAACGAGTGGAAGGTGATAGAGCCAACCGTCAAAAAATTAAGAAGACAGCTGACGCCATCCTTATTGGGCCGAGTTCAAAAAGCATTGTCCATGACCGATTTTTCCAGCCTTATAAGAAGACAGTCCGTGTGTGTTGTGATAGGCAAATCAATGCCGCAGGTTTTGTTTGATGAAGTATATGTATCCATAGCTGATTTAAGGGATATGCTTTTGCCGGATGTAGACTTAACGGCAAATCCGTGGCTGTTTTGGGACTTGGCCGGAACATTGGATAAAAGAGTTTTAGCCCACGTTGCTCAGCACGATGATGGAGCCTTGGTTAATAATTTTAGCCTAAACTTAAATGTTTCATCAATATTATCCGATGAGTTTATGTCCTTTGACGACAACATCAATACCTCCATGAGAAATTCCATCGTATTGGAAGTTCAGTTGGTGGATATATTTAATGATATTAAGGCTTATATGCTGGCCAAGACCTTTGCACAATATCGTGGTTATAAAATATGTATAGACGGTATCACGGTTGATAAACTAAAATACATAAACCGAACCAATTTAGGGGCAGATTTATTAAAAATAATCTGGCACCCGAGCTTTATGGATATAATAAATGCGGACAAACATTTCACCGACTACGTAAATCGAGCCGAAAGAGCCAAGATGATATTGTGCCGTGTGGATGATCCGGCCGCAGTCGAGGTCGGAAATTCATTGGGGATAAACCTATATCAAGGCCGTTATATTCAAAAGCTTTTAAGTAGTATGCAAGATAAAACAATATATACCATACGCTAATGAAGATAGAGCTTAAAGAAATTATAGATTTATTGAAAGGACACGTGGATTCGCCACGGTTAGAGGCCAGGGAGATATTAGGCCATGCCCTAAAGATGGATTCGGATGAAGTTTCATCTCTTCCGCAGGATGTATCAACAACCGAATATGAATATATACAAACAACAATACAGAAAAGATTGTCAGGATATCCGCTTGACAAGCTGATAGGACAAAAAGATTTTTACAAATACAGTTTTAAGGTAACGGAAGATGTTTTATCCCCCAGACCAGATACCGAGATTTTGGTAGAGGCAGCCGCAGAAATAATTTTTCGTGAAAATTGTAAAAAAATAATGGATATGGGGGTAGGCAGCGGTTGCATAATATTGTCTTTGTTGGCCGATTTTCCGTTTCTTGAAGGGGTTGGCATAGATGCATCGGCAAAAGCCTTAAAAGTCGCGCAAGAAAACGCAGCAAGGTTGGGCGTTAACAATCGCCTGAAACTTTATGAAAAAAGCTGGTTTGACACGGATTTGATAAATAAAGCGGGGCAAAATTTTGACCTCATTACCTCAAATCCGCCCTATATAGCCAGCGAAGAAATACCCCAATTATCAACCGAGGTTAAAGCACATGACCCGTTAATGGCCCTAGACGGCGGAGCAGACGGCTATGATCATTATCGCCAAATAGCCACGGTAGCCCCGAGTTTACTTAAGGAAAATGGCTATATTTTACTGGAAGGAGGACAAAACCAAGATAAGGAGATAGTTAAAATATTTGAACAATGTGGTTTCAAGCATCAAAAGACAATAGCAGATTTATCAGGCATAAATCGTTGCATAATAATGAAAAAATAGATTGCAAATAAAAAAATAATATGTCATAAGGGAAAAACAGAGTGCATCTTTTTTTATTTGACGTCTTGCACTTAAAAACTAGATTTCCGAAAATTGAAAAAGAAAAAGGGCTGATTTATTTGATAATTGAAGTCATGCCTGAAGAATGTGGATTTACAATGAAAAAAATAAATAACAAATATCGTAATAACAATAATTACAATAACCAAATATATTCTCTGAATTACAAATTTGATTCATCCTCTCCAGCGGGAAAGCTAAGTGGCACAGCCTTGGATTTAATTAAGAAATATAATGAGCTGGCCAAAGAAGCCATGAGCAACAGCGATTACGTTATGGCAGAGGTCTATCGCCAATATGCGGAGCATTACAGAAAAATCGTCACCGATATCAACGAGAAAAAGGCCCAACAGCGCATTCAACAACCAAGAGAAAATGAGAATGTAAATCCTGATTTTGCCAAAGAAGCAGAAAGCACTACAACTGAAGTTGCGGCTGAAAATGACAATCAAACACAGCAAAATCAGCCGGCACAATCCGTTGAAGAAACGCCGGTTTCCCAAGAACCGGAAGTCAAAAAGAAGGCCTTTACGGTTATAGAAATTTCAGACCATGAGGAACAGACGGTAGCCGCCCCGAAAGTAGCTAAAAAAAGAGTCTATCGCCGTAAAAACACAGCTTTAAGCAAAAATGTGCCAACGACCGAACCATCTTCGGCAGCCCCCATCAAGGCAGAAGATAACAGCCTCGCACAGGGAGAATAATTTTTTACATAAAGGAGAGCAGATATATGTTTTTTATAATAGGGTCATTTATAATTGCGCTGTCTGCCTCCCTCATCACGATTCGTGTTTTTTGTGCATACAGTACATATTCTCCGATTTTAAAATATCTTTTTTCACTGATAGTTATATTAGGGTGGTTTTCTCCAGTTTTAAATGGATTGATACGCCATTTACACCTTTTGCGAGGGGAAGCATATGGTATTGCGCAAACAACACTATACACACTGTTTGGTTTTGCCTTTATTTTATTTTGCTTAATAATGGTGAGAGACTTTGGTTGGTTTTTGCTCCACAGATTAACCATGCTGTTCGGCAAGCCGAGTAGTTTTTTGAATCCCATGAACGGGCATTTATTGAATATCTGCAATGCGGCAACATTTATGGTCGCTGTTGCTTTGAGCGGTTATGCGCTCTATGAAGGCATAAAAACACCGGAAATAAGAGAAATCAGGTTATATAGCCCCAAAATCGAACAACCTGCAACCATAGCTTATGTATCGGATATCCATGCCAATCAGGCAACATCGCTGAAACGTCTCAAGAGGCTCCAAGCACAACTTACGGGGATAAGGCCGGATGTTGTGTTGTTAGGCGGAGACATCGTCGATGACCGCCCCTTAAATATGATACCGCAAATCAGCGCGCTGAAGAATTTCTCTTCGCGTTACGGCACCTATATGGTTTTAGGCAATCATGAGTTTTATGCCGGATTGCAAGATTGGCTCAAGCTGTTTCCGCAAATGGGTTACCAAGTTTTATATAACAATGCGTTTGACATTCCGGAATTAAACCTTCGTATATCAGGCGTACCTGATTATGAGAGCACCAAATATGCCCCGCTGTTTTTGCGCGCCAATATCGCAGAAATCCAAAAAACAGAAAAGAAAACAGATAAAGAGCGTTATAAAATAATGTTAAGCCACAGCCCGCGGTTTATAGAAACATTGCCGAATGCATATGTTGATTTGGTTTTATCCGGCCATACGCACGGCGGGCAAATCTACCCGTTTCATCATCTTGTAAAATGGTTCAACCACGGCTTGTCAGGGCTTGAAACAATAAAAGGCATAACAAGATATATATCAAACGGTTATGGCACATGGGGGCCGAGTATGCGGCTGTTGGCCCCATCAGAATTAACCGTGATATATTTACTACCTAAAAAAGAATCATAAGAAAATTTTAGATAAATTGTTGATTTTGGGGCGCCTCCGTTCTTATATATAAAGAGAAGAAAATAAGAAAAGGAGAAGTGATTTACCATGGATTTTGAAAAACTGACAACAAAATCAAAAGAGTTATTTCAAGATGTCGTAAATTTGGCTGCCAAAGAACACCATCAATACATCACACCGGAGCACTTATTGCTCGAGATGTTGAAGCAAAAGGATTCTCCGGTCAAGAGCTTGCTTGAAAAATCAGGTATAGCAGACATAACTTCTTTGCAACAACAAGCGGAAGAAGCTGTCAAAAAGCTTCCGTCTGTGAGCGGAGAAGGGGTTCAGTCTGTCATGAACCAAGATTTCACGCGGGTTATGATGGAGGCGGAAAAACTAGCGACACAGTCTGGCGACAGTTATGTGACATTGGAACGCATATTGCAAGCCCTGGCACAATCAGCCGGTAATAAAGCTTATGATTTATTAAAAGCAAACGGCCTAAATCCGGTGGCATTAAATCAGGCCGTTAATGATATGAGAGGCGGCAGGGTTGCCGATTCCGAAAATGCGGAAGATAATTTTGAAGCCTTAAAAAAATACGCGATAGATATCACGGCCAAAGCCCAAGAGGGCAAATTAGACCCAGTGATAGGAAGGGAACACGAGATTCGTCGTACAATACAAGTTTTGTCACGCCGCACCAAGAACAATCCGGTGCTGATAGGTGAACCAGGTGTTGGTAAAACAGCCATTGTCGAGGGTTTGGCAATGAGAATAGTCAACAATGACGTTCCGGAGAGCTTGCAACACAAAAGATTGCTTGCGCTGGATATGGGTGCATTGATTGCCGGAGCCAAATATAGAGGCGAATTTGAAGAGCGCCTAAAAGCTGTTTTGAAAGAGGTTGAAGAATCAGACGGCACCATCATTTTGTTCATTGATGAAATGCACACAATAGTAGGCGCCGGTGCTTCCGAAGGCTCAATGGATGCTTCAAACTTATTGAAACCGGCCTTAGCAAGAGGCGAGCTGCATTGTTTGGGCGCAACAACTTTGAATGAATATAAAAAGTATGTTGAAAAAGATGCTGCATTAGCGCGCCGATTCCAACCGGTATATGTCGGGGAACCAAGCGTAGAAGAAACCATCTCCATCTTGAGAGGAATCAAGGACAAGTTCGAACTTCACCACGGCGTCAGAATAGCCGACAGCGCATTGATAGCGGCAGCTACCTTGTCGAACAGATATATTACAGACAGATTTTTGCCGGATAAAGCCATAGACTTGATGGACGAGGCTGCAAGTTCTGTGAGAATGGCCATAGATTCCAAACCGGAAGAATTAGATGAGCTTGACAGAAGAATTCTGCAGTTAAAAATAGAGCGTGAAGCTCTTAAAAAAGAAACCGATGAGCAGTCCAAATCTCGAATGGAGCTGATAGGCTATGAGATAAACGGCCTTGAGGCTAAAGCCAAAACCTTGGAAGACAAATGGAAAAAAGACAAACAAGGCTTGGTAGAGATAACTGATTTGAAAAACCAGCTGGACAAGGCAAGGATAGAGGTTGATATTGCTAAACGAGAAGGCCGCTATGAACGTGCGGGAGAACTGCAATATAGCATTATTCCAAATCTGGAAAAGAAATTAAAAGAGGAGGAAGAAACCGCACAAAAAGGCAAGAACCACGCCAGCGAAACCGTCACTGATGAAGATATCGCATCAATCGTGTCAAAGTGGACGGGTGTTCCGGTAGATAAAATGTTGGAAGGCGAAAAAGAAAAACTTCTTCATATGGAAGAAATTTTAAGCAAGAGAGTCGTCGGCCAAAAAGATGCCATAACGGCAGTTGCCAATGCGGTCAGACGTTCAAGAGCCGGCATATCCGATATCAATCAGCCGATAGGTTCGTTCTTATTCTTAGGGCCAACGGGTGTCGGTAAAACAGAGTTGTCAAAAGCTTTGGCCGAATTTCTGTTTAATGATGACAAAGCAATCTTGAGAATAGATATGTCTGAGTATATGGAAAAGCACGCCGTGGCACGTTTGATAGGTTCACCTCCGGGGTATGTCGGATATGAAGAAGGCGGATTGCTGACGGAAGCCGTGCGTCGTCGTCCTTATCAGGTGATATTGTTTGATGAAGTTGAAAAAGCGCATCCGGATATTTTCAACATATTACTGCAAGTATTGGATGACGGACGCTTAACCGATGGTAAGGGACGTACGGTAGACTTCAAAAACACCATTATCATCATGACCTCAAATCTAGGCTCGGAAATATTGTCAAATGCCACTGGCGCAGATGACCCGAGAAAGATAAAAAGTCAGATAATGGAAATTGTCAAAGCCTCGTTCCGACCTGAGTTCATCAACCGTATAGACGAAATCATAATGTTCCACAAATTAGATAAGAGCAATATCAAAGAGATAGCTCAAATTATGATAAACAACATTGAAAAACGGTTGTCAGAACACAAAATAAAGCTTAAAGTCAACGACGCCGCATTCATCTGGATAGTCAACAACGGCTATGATCCGGTATACGGCGCGCGCCCGCTGAAGAGATTATTGAAAACGCAAATAGAAAATAAATTGGCGATGAAGATTCTCTCCGGCGAAATAAACGATGAAGACACGGCTGAAATCATCGTAGGCAAAGACGGACAGCTGGATATTGTGAAAGGAAAGAGGAAAGACTAACCATGCATTCTGAGTTATTTCAAAAAGCGTTTCGCATAGCGCAGGACTATGATGTCAGCACACCCAAAGACAGCGCGGTTTTATACAGCGTAAGCTATCTGCCAAGCAAAGAAAACCGTGATAATGCCGTAGAATATGTCAAGCGTCATCCCGGAAAGATGATGATAGAACACACCGACTGCGGCGCCAAATTGGTTGAGTTGGGATTATCAAGTAGTGATTGCGGCTTGAGCCACGAGGAAATAGCCGACATTTGGGCCATAGCGTCCAAACGGTTTATAGAGGCGGCTACCGGAGACGTGACAGCCTTTGTAAAAGGCGCTGATCCAAGGGGCGTATTCAGAAAGCAAGAACTTCCGTCCATGTTGGAAAACACCAACATCACCAGCATAAACGGCGAAAATAAGTTCAACTTTGCCAAACGCTTTGAAAAATAAACCAGAGATAAAAGGATTGACAAGCACAGGGTGGAAGTTTACACTTCCACCCTGAAATTTTATTATTATATCACTTAAATTATAATTATTATGAAGGAACGAGAAATTATTAAAAATTTGGAAGATGTGTTTTCAACAGCAACAAAAACATTACAGATTCTATGTTATGAAGACAGAAAAAAGTATTCTCAGTATTTGCTAAAGGGAAAAGACTGTTGTGCTAAACTTCCCCTAATGTTTACATATAATCTGTGGACAGAGGCGAATATAAAAAATTTGGTAGACAGTAATGTATCATTAATAGAAAAATATCTGCAATGGATACAAGCCAGCTTACATCAAAAAATGCCGGCATACGGATATAAAACTTTCTTTTCCACTTTTAAGGAAGAAATATATCGAAAGGGTCGAGGAGATTTGTTTCTATTATATGAAACGTATTTTCCGTTGTATTCATCAGACGAAATAAGTTTGATAAAAATACGAAAGCAACAGAAAACATCTTCCGAACCGGATGAATTTCTTGTATGGTATTGGCAAACACACCGCTTGAAAAAAGAAACATTGCTATTCTTGCAAAAAACAGAAAACTTACCGATGTGGCAAGAGTATCAAGAGATAAGCGGTATGCTGAGGTTTCAAAAGTTATGTGTGCAAAGATAAAATACCGAAAACACACAAAAAAAGAACCTGAGATAAAACTCAGGTCCTTTTTTTAGCTGAAATAAATACCGGTAACAGAGGCGCAGCCAAGAATAACGGCAATAAGCTTTTGCAAAGAAAATCTATCGGTTTTAAGTAAAAGAGATAAGATAAAGAGTAAGAATGCGCGGGTTTGAGCAATGACCAAAACAATGGTTGGCGCATCATTGTTAAAACTGATTGTTTCAAAAACATAATAAATAGCTTCGAAACACCCGATAAAAAAACAAAGAGAATAAATGTTTAAGGGGATGTTTGACTTTTTGATGAGGAGGGGGGCATTATTTTTTCCGAATTTGATGGCTTGATAAGCAAAATAAGGCACCGCCAAAGCATAATAACCAAGGTTAATGCTAATTTCGTTTGACCCTTTTAGCGCGGCGATTTTAACAAGATAGGGTCCAAAAAGATAGAGCAAAATAGATAATCCGATATAAACAAAACCGATTCTTTTAATCTTTTTGACATTTTCTTTGCCTTTTTTAAGACTGCTCTGCGTGAAAAGAAAAACCGAAAAAATAAAGAGAGCGAGCATAAACACAAAATAAACCGAGAGGTTGATGAATCCTAAAGCGGCATCAATCATAAAAGTCAAAAACAAACAACTGGCCTCAATCAAACCGATAAGTGCGATGGGAATATATTGTAAGGACAGCACAAAAAAGATATACCCGACCAAGATAAGAACAGAATGTAAAACAATATAAGGGAGCGATTCGACGGGAAAAGCCAATCCGAAAAAAATACCAACACCCAATTGAATGATGGCGGCGGTTAAGGAAGTAAAAAACAAAACTTTGTGATAGTTGAACCGATTAACGGAATAATCCAAGAGCGAGTCACAAAACGTGTTGGCAACAGTTGAAATAACGGCCGTATAGCGATAATCACTCAAAACAAATCTCACAAAAGTTAAGCACAATATACACTTAAGATAATCTGTGAAAATGATTTGTAAAGAGAAAATTCGGATTAAAATAGAGTGTGTAAAGAAAAAAAACTCCTCCGCCCTCAGGAGGTAAGAGCAGGGCGGAGGTGGGGAAAGAAGAATGTTATTGTTGTGTTTCCCCATAACAAAAAAGCCGCTTGATGAAAGCGACTGGAAGTTGGAAACTATTTACAGGAATAGTGCAGTATATTGACCGCAAGGCTTATTTTACCGCCTTCCAGTCGAGAGACCAGAAAGCGTGTAAATATTTTAATGTCTTTTACACTAAGACACCTGTAAAGAGGTTTCCACACCCCAGTATGGTAAAGTAATCATCCATACCAAAAACAAATATATCGAAAACAAAAATAAAATCAAGAAAGAAAAAAAGATTCTCCCTTCCGCCAAACAGACAAAGGTCAGTTTAGCGCGCGTGTAGCTCGCGACCGGGGTCG
>CALXUE010000017.1 GCA_944391615.1 uncultured Alphaproteobacteria bacterium | reverse complement strand
TTATTTCTACTTTGGTGTTTTGATTATGATATTTTTTTTTAATTTTTACTCTCTGCCCCATACTTTGACGATGAACCGCGGGTTTGAATCCCGCCCTCTCTAATTTGAACACAAAAAAAGGCACTTTCTAAAACGAAAGCACCTTTCTTAACTGGTGAGCTCGGCGGGATTCGAACCCGCGACCCTTTGATTAAAAGTCAAATGCTCTACCGACTGAGCTACGAACCCAAGCTTGTCATCAACAAGACGAATATGCTTATAGATGATAAAAAAGCGTTAGTCAACAAAAAAATACTTTTTTGTGAAAAAAAATAATTTTTGTAATTTATTTATTAATAAATATGTGCTAGTATTCAAAACAGTTTTAATCATAAAAGATAAGAAAAGGTGCAATAATGGTTACAGAAAGCAATACAAAACAAGCAGAAGGACAATATGACATATTGCAAAATGCTGCCGGTGAAATATTGATAATCATCCAATACCGTAACGGTGGTCCTGAAAATCCAAGATTGGTATATGACGGCGGCGCACAAGCCTTATTGTATCGCAGCCGTGAGAGTGCTGTTATGTTAGACGGCATTGCCGAAGGTGCACGTCAACCCTTAAAGTCCGTCAATGAGGTTTTAATGGTTGAACTTGAAAATGACGATGTTGCTAGAGAATATAAAGTTCCCGTAAGAAATGTACGGAGTCTTGAAGCTCTGATGCACTAAACAATCAACATAAAATAAAAAAATAGAGCCATAAGACAATGGCTCTATTTTTTATGCTCCAAATAAGCATAAATATCTTGGTTTGAAACGATTCCTTTAACATTTTTAGCCTCATCCACAACGAGTGCAAACGATTCGCCTTCATCATGCAGCCTGAAATATACCGAAAACAAATCACTTGAAGGCAAAACCTTTATAGGAGAAGGGTTCAAAATATCATCCACCAAGACATGAGAGGAATTGTTTTCAATCAAAGCGTCTTGAATATCTTTTATAGAAACAACACCTTTCAGCTTATTGCAAGCATCGACGACGGGGCATAAAAACAAATTTTTACGCTGTAAAAGGCGTAAAGCCTCTAAAATAGGCATTTGTTGAGGCACGGATAAAACAGACTTTTGCATACACTGCCCAACAGAAATCTGAGCCAATTTTTGAGCTTCAAGAGAATTATGCATAGCATTAAATTGTAAAAGCGTATAAATAGGCTGATGTCCGAGTCGCGAAGCAATTAAATCAGCCACGGCAGCAGCCAGCATAATCGGTAAAATATAATGATAACCATTAGACATTTCAAACACCATCACCACGGCGGTAATTGGCGTTTGCGCCACAGCGGCCATAAAAGCGGCCATTCCGACCAAGGCCAAAACAACGGCATTAACTTCAACACCCATAAGGGCGGCCAACATTGAGCAAAGATACCCCAAAAAAGCCCCAATCATCAACATCGGCAAAAAGATACCACCGGCAAATCCAGACCCAAAACATAAAGGCGTCAAAACAAAACGAACCACCAGCAAAATAACAATAAGCTTGACCTCAAGTTGATTAAAGAGCAAAGATTCGATAAGTTGGTTACCCGCGCCCAAAATTTTAGGCTCCCACAAGGCCAAAACGCCCACAAGCAATCCGGCCAAAGCAGGCCGTGCAAAATTGGGCACAATAGTAAAAGCCGCAAACCAAGCCCTAAATTTCAAAACGAGCCAAGAAAAAGCCCCGCCTGCTCCCCCCGCTACGATACCAAGCAGCAAACAACAAAGCAAACTTTCGCCATCGACCGTGTAATTTGTAATAACCGGCATCAAAAAAGATGGATAATCCCCAAAGAAAAGACGAGCCAAAGAAGCCGCAATCACCGTTGCCACCAAGACAGGAAACAACAAATGCGTTGAAAACTTACGTAAAAGTTCCTCAAAAACAAAAATAGTACCGGCAATAGGTGCGTTAAACACCGCCCCGAGCGCTGAAGCCGAACCGGCAGCCACAAATTTATCCGCATGCGCCCCGCTCACTCCAAACATTTTAGCCACAAGCATACCGGCCCCCGCTCCGAGCTGCACACTTGGCCCTTCACGTCCCAAGGGCATACCGGAACCAAGGGCGCAAATTCCAGCCAAAAACTTAACCCAAATGGAGCGCAGGCGCACCTTAGCCCCAACACGCACCAACACCATTTTAATAAACGGAATACCGCTTCCGGAAGTTTCCGGTGCAAATTTAAACACCAATATTCCGGACAACAAACCACCTAATGTTGTAATTAACGGCACAGCCCACCATTTATGAGCCGAATTCCAAATATCAGAATTTTGAAAATATCCAAACACCGATTCGGCGGACCATTTAAACGCCACCACCAAAAGGCCGGAAAAAATCCCCACCAACAGAGCTTGCAGCAAAATCTTAAAATGTTTAATATCTCGCATCACCAAAGAAGAATGTTTTACCACTTCTCAAGCTCCCTAAAAAATGTTTATACCTGAAATAAAAAGATAATCCCAAATAAAAAAATTTAAATCAAAAAAACAAAAAAAAAGCAGTGCTTTTTAGCACTGCCTAAATATCTGGTAGCGAGGGGGGGATTCGAACCCTCGACACAAGGATTATGATTCCTCTGCTCTAACCAACTGAGCTACCCCGCCATCGAACGAGATATTTAATAATATGTATCGACGCGTTTGTCAACAACAAAATACACAAATCAAACAAATTTTACTTACCGTTGTCGACAACCTCATAATCCACATCAATAATTTCACGCTGTGGCTTATGAGCAGAAGCACGTTTAGAACGCACATTTCCCAAAATATCGTCAGCCGTCTGCATAAGTTTATACTTAAAATACCAGTACCGCCCAAGGTTAAACAAGAACAACACGCCAATAAGAATTAGCACAAACGGCAAGAGAAAAGCAAAAACATACAACGCCAGCAACAACCCCGACACACTGACCACAGCCCAAATAAGCCATGACAGCAAACCATTAAAACCATTATTCATAAAAAAATTACCTCAAGTAAAAAAAAATTTACCACTATAGTAATATAGTTAGTAAATAAAACTTACGCAACCCTTAAGGAAAAAATATCACATGACTCAGTACTTATTCATCGGTTATCCCAAGTGCGAAACCTGCGTCAAAGCACGCAAATGGCTTGAGGACAACAGCATAGACTTTGTATATCGCCACATTGTAGACACACCGCCCACCGCCAAAGAATTAAACAAATGGCAAAAACAAAGCGGCCTGCCGCTAAAAAAATTTTTCAACACCAGCGGTTTGGTTTATAAGGAGCTAAAGTTAAAGGATAAAATTTCTGAGCTTAACGATAAAGAAAAGCTTAACCTTTTAGCCAGTAATGGTATGCTCATCAAGCGTCCGATTCTCGTTGGCGAAAACATCGTTTTGATTGGCTTCAAGCCCTCAGAATGGGAAAAAATAAAATCATAAAAAATAAAAGAAGGTACAAAAAATGTTTAATGCATTTAATTTTCAAGATTTTTTCAGTTGCTTTTTTGTTTTGTTCGCTATCATAGACTTGCCGGGCTCCATTCCAATTGTGTTAAACCTAAGAAAAAAAGGCAAAACCGTTAACTCAACCAAAACCGCAATTCTTGCTCTGGTGATGTTCTTTGTGTTTTTCTACGTAGGCGATGCGTTTTTGTCATTATTCGGCGTTGATATTGCCTCATTCGCAATAGCCGGTTCACTGATTATTTTTGTAATGGCGATTGAAATGATTTTGGATATAGAAATATTCAAAAGCAATGCCGATGCCCCCAAGGACAGCAGCTTTTTTCCGGTTGTTTTTCCGCTATTGGCCGGAGCCGGAGCTTTAACCACCATTTTGTCCTTGAGTTCACAGTATGCTTCGATTAACATTCTGTCGGCCATAATGCTCAACTGCGTCTGCATCTACATCACCTTGAAGATAACCAAATTCTTGGAAAAACTTTTAGGTGCCGGTGGCATTTATTTTATGAAAAAGTTTTTCGGCATAATTTTGCTGGCCATCTCAGTCAAATTGTTCACCACTAATATGACTCATTTGATTGAGCGCATCTTAAATATCAAAATTATGTAATGTATAAACTTAAAAGAACAATCGGCTCGGTATCAATCCCGAGCCTTTTTTTGAATTAAAGATTATGAGAGTTGCTCAAAAAAACTTCAAAATCATCACAAATCGTTTGAAGATTATCCACAAACTTTTCCGGCAACTGATGAGCGCAAAGCCTGATTTCATCCTCAGAAAATTTCACAATTTCAATTTGAGGGGTGGCATCATTTTCTTGAATACTTTCAGCCGACAAATAAACCCTCAAAACATTTTCCGGCACTTTGGCAGAAAGAACCTCATGCAAAAAATTATGCACATAGCGCTGGTAAAAAGCCTCAAAATCATCTTGATAAGGCACATAAAACAGTTTTTTTTGCTTTTCCTCAAATTCATAGCAAAGATGAAATCGATTCTGATTTTTGTTCACAAGTTGCAAACAAGCAAAAAGCAACAACGGATAGAGCATCATCTGCCTTTGCTGAACAAAAGCTTTAAGTTTTGCAATATTTAGAATACCTGATTGCAGCATGAGTTTAAGCGTCTCTCATTCCGATTCTACCAAAGAACGGGAGTTTCAAAGCCGGACGCAACACATCCACCCCAAACACCAACCCCAAAAGATTAACTTCAATTCCTTCTTTTTTACCAAGAGTAAGGCCAAGCAGCCCCAACACAGAAGTTTGAAAACCTGTACCGGATTCGGATTCATCCCAAAACTTGGTAAACCCCAAAAAGTCTTTTCCGATTGCAATGGGGGGCAGTTCAACCGTCAACGCCGGAACATGACGAATAATATGAGAAATAAAGGTGTTGCTGTTTGGCCCCGGATAAGCATAATACATATGCGCATAGGGGTAACTATTAACAGCTTCTTTAATTTGAGGAATAGCCTTTTCAGCCGCTTCACCTTTGAGTGTTTGCAGGAGTTCCGGCATAGCGCCATACCACTTGCGATCAGGAATATCTTCTTTTACATCAATAGCATTACCGGTGCGCCATTGTTTGAAGCCCAACACCTGAACAACCGTATATTGCTTGGCGTTTTTTTCTTTGAAGGCAATCCAAGAGTGTACGGCAAAATACTTACGCCAATTATAGGTACGCGCGGCATAAAGCTGAACCACAGCCTCTTTTTCTTCATCAGGGAGCGGTGCTTGATGAGAGCTGGAGCGATCAGCCGTTTGCCAATCAACATAATTAAAATAAGCATCAAGAGCCACAGCGCCCAAGGCCACCACCAAACAAACATAAGGAAAAACTTTTTTCACCCAAAGCATAATATGCACAACTCCAAGAACACCCCTAATTTTTACAAAAAAAGAGACAAGCACAAAGGCCTATCTCTTACAATGGCGGAGAGTACTGGACTCGAACCAGTGCATCCCTATTCGGGATGACGGATTAGCAATCCGCTGCATTACCGCTCTGCCAACTCTCCAAGCGCACGCAATATATTTATATTAAGATTAAGCTTGCGTCAATACAAAAAATAAACAATACAAACAATTTTTTATATTTGACAAAATTAAACAAAACATATATAGTAAGAACATAAAAATTTATAATTATGAAAAAAATATTATTCTCTTTAATGATTATAACAATGAGCATGGGGCTAAGCTCATGTTATGTGTCAGAAACCGCTTTTTACTACGCCAAAAACCCGTATCAATTGCTATATGGCATACCGGCCCACAGCGTAAGTGAAAGCTGGTTTAAGCAGGAACAAAAAATTAATCATGACGGCAGCCACCCCACTACCCTGTCGCCGAATGAAGAAATTTTAAGAGCCTATGGCTTTTAAGATTTTTTTTCAAACACCACAACAAAAAAACGACACCGTGCACTCAAAAACACGCTGCCGTTTTTTTATTCAGTAATAGATTACAAAGTCTTAATTGAAATCCCCATAGCCAAAGCCTTTTTATCCAATTTTCGGCGTTGCCTGCGACAATTTTTTGCGCGTTTTTTAAGTTTAGTCATCACCATAGAACGTAATTTATATTCAGGCTTAACCACAATTTTTTTAAAATCTTTAGAGATGTTAATAACCTTAAACCAAGCAGGAGCAATATTTTCACACAACATCCGCCGTCTGATTTTAAAGCTGCTGTAATGCACCATGAACCCAAGATATGAGTTCACACAAGCAGCAAAATGCTCAGCATTTTCACAAACAAAATTTTCATTATGCAAAGCTTCATTATTAAAGAATCGAAGTTTATCAAAAAAATTACCTTTTGTACGATTTCCAATATATTGCCGCCCTGGTTTAATGACCGCCCCAATAAACTTAACCCCTTTAGAATAGTGCTGCAAATAAATTTTCTTAGGATGCAAATTAAGGAGCAACTCCTGCCGAATAAAAGCTTTCAAGCGAGGGATAAGGCGCAACAAAAACTCCTTACTTTTGTGTACAATAACAAAATCATCCACATACCGCCCATAAAACTCAACCCCACACACATTTTTCACAAACTTATCAAAAGCTGTCAAATAAAAATTAGCAAACACCTGAGAAGTCAAATTTCCGATAGGCAACCCCTTCTGAGCGGCAACGGTAAACAAACTTTTAGAAGGAGGCAGCCCATTCCAATTAGTCCGACTTCCCTTTATGCAACAATTTTTTTCGGGACAAGCACAAACCACTTTTTGCACCAAATCAATTAACAGTTTTTTATCTGCAGCCTGATATTTTTGGTTAATAAATTTTTTAAGCTTAGCAAACAAAAGTTTTTTATCAATGCTCATAAAAAAAGATTGAATATCCATTTTAAGGATATAACAATCCTCAGAATAGTTTTCAGAGCATAGTCGCACAAAATCTGCCACACGCTTAACACCATATTGCACACCCTTACCTTCCCGACAAGAATAGCTGTCATGAATAAACTCTTTTTCCAAAAGAGGAAGTATTTTATTAATAATCAAATGGTGCACCACCCTATCTCTAAAATCGGCAGCAAAAACTTCACGCTTAACAGGTTTATCCACAATAAAGGCGATAGATTTTCCGGGACAATAAGAACCATCATTAATTTCATGATAAAGTTCAATCAAATTCTGTTCGAAATCAGCTTCAAAATCAAGAGCATTAGTTGTTTTACGTTTGTGTTTTCGGCAATCAATATAAGCCTGAAACAGCTCTTCAAGAGTTACTTTATTATCATCAACATCAAAAAGCTCTAATTGAATATCTTGCATATTTCACCCAAAGAAACAAAAAGCGGCAGAAACAAAAAAACATTTCTGCCACAAAAATTTTTTTCATGAATAAGCTAGGACTGGGCGAACGTAATTGTTATTGTTGTTCTTATTGTTGTTGTTCACGTTACCGTCACTGAATCTCAAATTCCACGCGTTGTTGTTTGAATTCTCGGAAGAAGACCAACAAACGAGTTAACTGTCAGTTTCAAACATTTTAGCAGATTAAAAAACATCAATCTGCCGACAGTCCTTTTTCATAAAAAAAACACGCACGCTTTGGCGGCCATAACCGCGCAAATTCCGGCATAAAAGAACTGAGACAAAAGAAACTTTTTTTTTACGAATAAGCTAGGACTGGGCGAACGTAATTGTTGTTATTCTTATTGTTGTTGTTCACATTACCATTATTGAAGTTCAATTTCCAAGCATTGTTATTAGAATTCTCGGAAGAAGACCAACAAACGAGCTAACTGTCAGTTTCAAACATTTTAGCAGATTAAAAAACATTAATCTGCCGACAGTCCTTTTTCATAAAAAAAACACGCACACTTTGGCGGCCATAACCGCGCAAATTCCGGCCAATAATCTCAGTCAAACATAATCAGCATAATTATAATCTTTTAGATTTGTTGCGCCAAGCGGTTGTTTGGCGACCAATACTATCCATAAGTTCAGACAGCTGCGCCATTTTTTTCAATGGCAACAGTTTCAAGTCCATACAAATCCGCAATTCGAGTTTTAGGAGTTCAAAATCTTCCAAAAACCTGTCCAAATGGGCAGATTTGTCAGCTGCGCGATTGGCATGATACAAATGCCGAAACAAAGCCAAAGCATCCCGCTTCATATCTTGTCCCAAACTATATTTATATTCATGAGCAAAGCCGCTGGTTAAACGGTAGACACTCAAGAGCAATTCATAACTGTCGCGATAGACAGGTAATTCGCTGTATAAAACCATAATACCATACTCACTTTCAGCATAATGCAAGGGTGACAGAAAAAGGAAGTTCCGTCAACAATTATTTTATTAAAGAACGCTAATATAAACAGGATAATAATAGCAAAACGGTTGTTTTCATTTTTTTCAAAATGAAAACAACCCGATAGCATAATAATTTTAAATAACGCCCCTAACGGGGCGTAAAAAAGGGTTAAAGGGATAAGAGCCTAAAAAGCTAGGACTGGGCGAACGTAATTGCTGACATCCTTATTGTAGTTGGTCACACCACCATTATAGAAGTCCAATAGCCAAGCATTGTTATTAGAATACTCGGAAGAAGACCAATAGTAATTTGTACCCAATTTTGTTCCCCCTATTTTCCCTAATGTTATATTTAACACATCTTTATTGCCATATATCGCATTTAATTCACCCAATGCCGGTAAATACCAATCTCCGGCTTGAGTTCCCTCTGTCTTATAACTATTCACATATTCAAATGCTGGGCAACTCTTCCCATTTGTTTTACAATATTCTAACACAACCCTTGTATTGTTTTTACCTTGCCAATCCGCTGTAACCGCTGATGACGATGTTATATTACTCAGCCCCGGAACATCAAAATATTCTGTTGCCCAATATTGGTTAGATTCCTCCAGCCCTATCGCCAACTTATTCGCTCTATCAAACACAACTCCAATCGGTTTCTTGGACGCTATTACATTCGGATCACAACTCTTATCCGAATACAATATATCTCCGATTATACAATTACTTGACGATGCGCTATTCTCTATAGTTACAATTTTCTCTTCTAGCGTGGTTATTTTATTTGTCAAATTCGTTATCTGCGTGTTGATTGAATTTATCTTATTAATCAAATTACAGTTCCACGCATTGCCAAACGGACATTTTATACCACCACTACAAGAGGAAGTACTTTCATACCCCAATGAAGAACAACTTGGAGTTTGGATACAGGCCGCCTCGGCCACTCCATTTAACACCATAAAAGTCGATGAATATAATATAAATTTTCTCATTTTTTTTCTCCCGTAAACAAGGCCTACCATCATCAATTTTGTATTGAGCCCAGACCTCTGCTTGGTTAATAATATTTTGTTTATCTCTGCCCTACTAATACGCGCAATAGTTGCAATAATCAGTACAACCAACTTTGCATCCCGTCACGATGTATAAATTTGAACATTCCTCAAACGTGCAGACTGTGCACGGCGGACATTCTGATTCTGTGCCTAGGTTCGGGCATTTTTTGCATTCCGAACACTTGACCTGATTTCCGCTTTGGCAGGTTGAAGCCCCATCCTCACAGCCTAAAGTTCCGCAATCCAAAAATCCGGAACAGTCTTTCTCTTTCACTTTATATTTTGCTTGATAAGAATTGCCATTGCATTGAATGCATGGCTCACCAACCGCCTCATAGCCGTCGGGGATTGAGCCTAAGGTGTATTTGTAATCAGCCCCGCAAGTGTCGATACAACATTCTGGGTATAAACCATTGCCGCAAACTTGCCCCGCACCTTTATATGGGGATTTACACGTTTTATAATCACTTGGACAATCGGGCACACATTTGGCATAGTACCCATCGGCATACATACATTCTCCGTCACCTTTTTGCCCATCCGGACAGTTGGTGACGGTATAACCTTCTTTAATACAATCTTCAGGACCTTTCTTGTCATATTCGTCCCCACCTCCCGAACCACCGGCTCCCCCGTTATTACCGATATCCGAGTTTACAAAGTCCAAACCGGCGCAATCTCCTGTATCCATAATCCAGCAGACTTGGGCTACTTTAACCAAAGATTTTTGATTTTTTGAAACTTGTTGTGGAGATAAAGCTCCATTCAAAGATAAATGTGTGTGAAGTGTGTTGAAAAGTGTAACATCTTTGAATATATAATTCATTGAAGAAGAAATATCGGCTTGCGCCGTCTCCGCAACAAACGCGCATACAGACAACGAAGCCAACAAGATAAACTTCCGCTTACTCATGATAATTTCCTTTCAATTACTTTATCTCCACGACTCGTATTATAACACAAGGAAAAAAGTCTGTAAATAGAAATTTTCAAGGATTGACAAGGGTTTAGGCAATCTTTTTTTGCAAAAAAACGCCTAAGTTCTTAAAACTTAAGCGTCCTGTAATAAACAAATAAGAAAAAAATCTTATTCTAAAACCAAACACAAATATGTCATAAATATAAATCCGGAAAACACCGCAAAAGCAGAGCGATTCGACTTTTTAACATCATAAGTCTCCGGCAAAATCTCATTAATCACTACAAAGAGCAATGTACCTCCGGCCATTGCCATACCAAGCGGCACAACTTTTTCATCAGCATGAATCAACAACACACCGATTAACGCCCCCAACGGCTGCACAAAACCGATAGCTAACGCACATAATGCCGCTTTTATTCTGGAATAATGAGCCGCAACCAAAGAAATGGCAATTGTTAAACCTTCGGGAATATTGTGCAAGGCAATACCCACCGTTAAACTCTCCGGATTAACCAAGTTTTCAGCCCCATAAGCAATTCCCATTGCCAAACCTTCCGGAATTTTGTGAATTGTAATGGCAATAATAAAGAGCCAAGCGGCACGAGAACTCATACCCAATCCATGATGCCCCATATGAGCATGCTCATGCGGTAGCACAGCATTTAAAATCCAAATCAAAGCCACACCGCAAAAAACGGCTCCTGCATACCAAAAACCCGCGATATGAATATCAGAAATCATCGTAACCAATTGCGACATAGACGGAGCCAACAAAGCAAAAAAAGATGCACTCAACATCACGCCTGCCGCAATAGAAAGCATCGTATTAATATATTCTTGAGAATATTTTTTCTTCAAAAAAATCATAAAACCGCCCAAACCGGTCACCATTCCGGCCAGACAAGAAGATAGCAACGCCTCAACAAACACCCCAGAAAACATTTTTTTAATCCTTATTACAAACAACTAGATACACTTGTTAACACTTGAGTCGCACATTTTTGCCCAATGTCGACTGCTTTGGCAATGTTAAAAGTGTTCATATAGCCAAACAAAAATCCTCCTGCAAAAGCATCTCCGGCACCGGTGGTTGAAACAATCTTTTCCACCTTCAAAGCCGGATAATGAACAACTTTTTCCTGATAAGCAACATCAACACCATCAGCCCCTTTGGTCATAACTTGCAACATTTTTTTGTTTTTAAGAAAACCGCCCATTGCTTCAAATTCGCTCTTGTTACCAAACAAAATCGACACACAAGGCAATATCATGGCCAAACCTCTCTGCCGCTCAGCAACAATGTTTTTATCAGCCAAAGACAAAGCGATTTTAATTCCGTCAGCATAAGCCAACCGCAAAATTTTGCGCAACATCGGCGTATTACCATCTAACCAATAAGCCTCGGCAAACAACATATCGGTATAAATAATTTTGTTCCAATCTATATCTTCATTTTGCAATCGGGCTGTTGCCAAACGCTTGGCTGCAATGGTCTTTTCACCATTTTCATCCACCCAAACAATTGTACGTCCACTCGGCAAGCTATCGCTAACAGACAAACAGGGACACACACCTTTATCTTGCAAAGACTTTTTAAACGCCTCTCCTTGTTCATCCGCACCAATTTTTCCAACAAAAGCAGCCTCCCCGCCACAATGAGCATAAGCTTTCAGGGTATTGGCCGCTGAACCGCCGCAAGAAAACTCAGCCCCCTTGGCCAAGGCTGCCATTTGCAAAAATTCTTCTTGAGAAGTATGAAAAAAACCGCCTTTATTTTCTTGGATTTGTGTATAAAAAGGATTCTCCGCCTTCAGCGGCAAAACATAATCCACCAGCGCATTTCCCAAGCCAACCAACATGTAGATTAGCCCAGTTTTTTCTTCAACAACTCATTAACAACCACAGGGTTGGCTTTTCCTCTGCTGGCTTTCATCACCTGACCGACAAACCATCCGAACAAGCCTTGTTTTCCACCCTGATAAGCGGCCACGTTAGCTGGAGAAGAGGCAATAACTTCATCAACGATTTTTTCAATTTCAGAAGAATCTGTTACCTGTTTCAAACCTTTTTCTTCAACGATTTTTTCAGGATTTTCGCCGGTTTCGACCATAAGCGCAAAAACATCTTTTGCGGTTTTGCCGTTAATCACATTGGATGAAACCAGCTCAACCAAACGCCCTAAATTTTCAGCAGAAACAGGAGAATCTTTAAGTTCGATTTTCTTTTCATTGAGCATGGCAAAAAAGTCACCCATCAACCAGTTTGCCACCTTTTTGGCATCATGTCCGGTAGCTGCTTTTTCAAAAAAGTCGGCAGTTTCTTTGTTTTCACAAATCACTATGGCATCATAAGGTGTCAAACCGAGTTCTTTAACAAAACGCTCTTTTTTCTCATCCGGCAATTCCGGAATTTCATCACGCACGCTTTGAATATATTCATCCGAAAGCACCAACGGCGCCAAATCCGGCTCCGGAAAATAGCGATAATCATGAGCAAATTCTTTTTTGCGCATAGCTTTTGTCTGTCCGGTTACCGGATTAAACTGACGCGTTTCCTGCACAATATCACCGCCGTTTTCATAAACCTCTACATGGCGGCGTGCTTCATTTTCAATCGCCAGCATCACAAATTTGATACTGTTAACGTTTTTCATTTCGCAACGTGTACGCAGCTCGTTAGAACCATATGGACGCACCGACACATTAACATCGCAACGCATAGAACCTTCATCCATATTTCCGTCACAAGTTCCAAGATAGCGCAAAATCGAGCGCAGTTTTTTAAGAAAAGCGCCGGCCTCTTCAGGTGCTCTGAAATCAGGCTTAGTAACAATTTCCATCAATCCGACACCGGCTCTGTTTAAGTCAATAAAGCTTTTTTTCGGGTCAATATCATGAATAGATTTACCGGCATCTTGCTCAATGTGCATACGTTCGATTCCGATTTCGCGTGTTGAACCATCCGCCAAATCAATCAAAACTTTTCCCTCTCCCACGATAGGATATTTAAATTGCGTAATCTGATATCCCTGAGGCAGGTCGGCATAAAAATAGTTTTTACGAGCAAAATTAGAATATTTATTAATTTTGGCTTTAAGGCCGATACCAGTTTTGACAGCTTGATGCACACAATATTTGTTAAGTGTCGGCAACATTCCGGGCATTCCGGCATCCACAAAAGACACATGTTCATTAGCATCAGCCCCGAACTCGGTAGAAGCCCCGCTATAAATTTTTGATTTTGAGATAATCTGGCAGTGAATTTCCAACCCGCAAACAATTTCCCATTTACCCTTAGGTGTTTCAATCACAAACTCAGCCATAATCTTACTTCCTCACAAAACAAATATCATTTTCCAACGCGCTTGCGGCTTTGAACACGGTTTCTTCATCAAAAGCACGCCCAATAATCTGCAATCCCAAGGGCAGACCTTCTCCGGACAATCCGGCAGGCAGGCTCAAAGCCGGCAATCCGGCCAAACTGACCGAAACGGTAAACACATCATTCAACCACATATTAATCGGGTTTTCGAGCATAGATTTATCCCCGATAGGAAATGCACCAGTTGGAGCTGTTGGTGTTAAAATAACATCACACTTTTTGAAAGCTTCAAGAAAGTCATTACGAATCAGCCGACGAACCTTTTGAGCTTTGAGATAATAGGCATCATAATATCCGGCAGACAACACATAAGTACCAATCATAATACGACGCTTAACTTCGCGGCCGAAACCTTCGGTACGACTGTTGGTATACATATCATCCAAATGAGCTCCATTGACACGCAAACCATAGCGCAATCCGTCATAGCGCGCCAAATTTGATGAAGCCTCAGCCGGAGCAATGATATAATAAGTTGCCAAAGCATATTTTGTGTGCGGCAAAGAAATATTGATAATTTCCGCACCTCTGTCTTTAAGCATTTGCAATCCCTTATCCCAGCAAGCGGCAATTTCGGCATTTAAGCCATCGGGACGAAACTCTGCCGGCACACCGACTTTTAACCCCTTAATATCTTGTCTCAAAACCGCACTAAAATCAGGCACTTCTTTTTGAGAAGAAGTAGAATCTTTAGCATCATATCCGGCCATCACATTAAGGAGCAAAGCACAATCCTCAACATTTTGAGCAATGGGACCAGCTTGGTCGAGAGAAGATGCAAACGCCACAATTCCATAACGAGAACAACGTCCATACGTCGGCTTGATACCCGTCACACCGCAAAAGGCTGACGGCTGACGAATAGACCCACCGGTATCCGTGCCGGTTGCCGCCACACACATATGCGCAGCCACAGCCGCAGCCGACCCACCGGAAGACCCACCTGCCACCAACGGAGCATCAGAATTTTTTGCTTTCCAAGGATTAACCACCGGTCCATAATAACTTGTCTCGTTACTACCGCCCATAGCAAATTCATCCATATTAAGCTTTCCAAGAATATTAATACCGGCATCAAGCAATTTTTGTGTAACAGTTGATTCATAAGGAGGCACAAAACCATCCAAAATATGAGAACAAGCGGTTGTACGAATACCTTTAGTACAGAACAAATCCTTAATTCCCATCGGAATACCTTCTAAAGCGCCTGCGGTATTCTTAGCATATTTTTCATCTGAAATTTTGGCTTGTTTCAAAGCGATATCAGGTGTTTCCAAAACATAAGCATTAAGATTGCGGTTCTTTTCCATTTCCGCAATATAAGCTTGTGTGAGTTCAACTGAGCTAATTTTTTTATCATTCAAAGCTTTTTTAGCTTGCGCGAGTGTTAATTTAACCAAATCTGACATAACCAAAATTCCTTATTCAATCACCTTAGGCACCACAAAATAACCATATTCGCTCAACGGTGCATTAGCCAAAATTTCATCCCGTTGATTACCTTCAGTCACCACATCATCGCGCAATTTAAGGTGTTCATCATTAACCGATTCAAGAGGCTCAACATTATCGGTATTCACCTCATTAAGTTGTTCAATCCAATCTAAAATTTTATTAAATTCGTTTTCAGCATCATTAATTTTATCATCATCGACTTTCAATCTGGACAAGAAAGCGATTTTCCGAACGGTATCAGCATCCACAGCCATATTACATACTCCTTATAAACTCTTGAGATAAGATAAAACAATTCTCAGATTTTGCAACGAAAAAGACAAGATAAGCCAAAATTTTTTTCACAATAAAAAAGGTCGGACAACGCCGACCCAATAAAAAAATCAGAAAAAGCTTTTAACAAAGCGCCATAAACGAAAATGTTTCAGCAACAGCCAGTGCTGTTTGTACTTAACGAGTAAGTCCCATTTTTGAATCATAGCAGCATGTATTGAAGCCTCCTTTTTACTTTTAGCCATCCAGTCTTCCCAGTCAATCAAATCGTACTTCCCGTGACTGGCTAAAGTATACCATTTTTCCTTTTCAACATAAGGCTCCCAGATACCATGATCACTTAAGAACGATGTCTCTTTCATCAAAAAGTCGATTTGACCATTGTCATAAAGATATTGATATAAGTCATCCAGCTTTTCAAACCCTAAGCGGACAGCCAACTTTTGTTTTGCAGTCACGCTAAAAAACGGCAAAATTTTGCAAAACTTATCAACATCATGCTCCAACAAATAGCGCATCATTTCCGTACTGTGAAAATAATCAGACTTTGTCCACTTATCATCAAGAGCCAACACATCTTCAAATCGCTTTTGCGCAACCAAAGCAGAAAAAAAGCGCGATGTATAATATGACGCATCCGGACTTTGAAAAAACGCCAAAGGTGCATGGGCTGCAAGGAGTTCATACGCCTCTCGTTCCAACAATTCATTCCAACGCTGATGCCGCACAAGACCTTCGTTACTCAACTTTTCAGCAACACGTTCTTTATCTGCATGCTGGATCCAATAATCTTCAGCCTTTTCTCTGCCCCAATAGATGACCAGAAAATCAAACACATCACTCGTCCAGCATTTACAGGATGAAAGGACCTCTTCGATTTTGCCTTCATAGCCATAATTAAGCATTGCCGTCAACACAAATGCGGTTAAACCATAACCATCTTGGATACGTTGACAAAAGATATCAAACTTCCCCTCTTTGATTAAATCATAAAGAAGCAAATTATTTTCATCTTTACTCAAAGGATACCCTTTTTCCAATTTTTGTTCTTTTTCCATAATATGAAAGAATTATAGTTAATAATAATAGTTAATTTCCCTCATACTACAAACGGATAAAAATTTTGTCAATATTTTTTCAAACGACAAAAAAAAACCGCCATTATTAAAAACAGCGGTTTTCGTAAAGCAAATTATTCAGATTTAAAATTCGAGCAAAACTTCACCCGATTCGTGAGCATTGTCCAAAGATACCATAGCAATAGAATTGTATCCGGCATCAACGTGCAAAACTTCACCGGTAATAGCCGAGCCTAAAGATGACAACAAAGCCACGGCAGCACCGCCAACCTCTTCCTGCGTAACATTGCGTTTCAACGGAGCATTGAGTTCATTCCAACGCAAAATTTTGCGGAAATCCCCAATACCGGAAGCGGCCAAAGTCTTAATCGGGCCGGCAGAAATAGCATTAACACGAACGCCTAATCTACCCATATCAACCGCAGCATAACGCACGGCAGCATCCAAAGCAGCCTTAGCCACCCCCATAATATTATAGTTAGGCAAAGTTCTTTCACCACCAAGATAAGTCAGAGTCAACATCGCTCCACCTTCACTCATATAAGGAGCGGCACATCTGCAGGTCTCTAAGAATGAATAGCAAGAAATATGCATAGTGTTCAAAAAGTTCTGCAAAGAAGTATCAATTGTGCGGCCTTTCAATTCATTTTTATCAGAAAAGGCAATCGCATGGACCACAAAGTCAATTTTGCCCCATTTTTCACCCAACTCTTTAAAGCAAGCTTCCAAACTTGCAGAATCAGTAACATCACATTTAATCAACATCGGCGGGAAAGCGAGTTGTTCAGCCAAAGGCTTAACTCTTTTTTCCAAAGCATCGCCCTGATAAGAGATAGCGATTTGAGCACCTTGAGCGTTCAAAGCCTGAGCAATCCCCCAAGCGATAGACTTGTCATTGGCCAAGCCCATAATCAAGCCTTTTTTTCCTTCCATTAATGGAGCAACGGTAGTCATAACATTATCCTTTATATTAATTAACAATAAAAAGTAATACACAAACAAAAATGTTTGTATAGAATGATTGTATAAATCTATATATAATAAAAGAAATAATGTAAACCATTTTTTTGAGGTAAAGCGAATGTATTGGAAAACTTTGTTAAAAGATAAGGCCCAAACGACACAAAAATTTTTATCATTTTTAGGGCGTCGTGCCAAAAACGACACCATTTTCAGAGTATCATCGGCCCTAAGTTATACATCGCTCATCGCGATTGTGCCTTTATTTGCAATCGGGCTGTCGATATTTTCGGCCTTTCCGGCATTTGATAATATCCGAGGACAAGTCCAAGACTTTATAGTTCAAAATATGGCACCTGCCTTAGGCCATGAAGTCAGCGCCTACCTGAGTGAATTTTTGCAGGCTTCGGCAGGCTTAACGGCCATCGGCGTTGTTTCAATCGTTGTCACCTCGATTATGATGCTCTCCACAATTGAAAACAGTTTCAATTTTATTTTCAGAGTCTCGCGCCCAAGAAGAATAACCACAAAAATCACATTATATTGGACGGTCATAACCCTTGGCCCATTACTGTTAGGAGCCGCCTTTTCAATAAGGAGTTATGTTTTTGCCATAGCAGCTAAAAGTGTGGATGGTGAAATTTTAAACAATGTCTACATCAGCTCAATTTTACCCTCACTCATAACAATGCTTATGCTGATTATAGTCTACACACTTGTCCCCAACAAAAAGGTTGGTTTTATCAATGCCGCAATCGGAGCCTTATGCGCAGTCATCTTATTTGCCGTATTAAGAAAGATATTCGCCATGGCTGTTTTAACCAGTGCCACATATCAAACATTATACGGTGCCTTAGCCATCATACCAATATTTCTAATCTGGATGTATCTGGCATGGTCGGTTGTAATTTTTGGCGCGGTTATAACGGCTGCACTTGAAGATTACCAAAACTTAGACGAGCGTACTTTGAAAAAAACATTAGTATTAGATGCACCGGAAAACAGGGGCTTAAAGAAAAATGAACATATCAGAAAAAAACTCTTGCAAAAAGAACAAAAATAGTACATTATCTTTTTCATAGGATAAGTATTGAACATCAATTGCACAATTTTGCAAGACGTGCCAAAACTGTTTTTAACAAAACTAACCTTAATTATTTGAAAGTAACAACATGGAAAAGGATAAAGCACTAGACGCTGCGCTCAGCCAGATTGAAAGAGCATTTGGCAAAGGCTCGATTATGCGCCTCGGACAACAGTCCAATATTGATATTGAAGCCATATCAACCGGCTCTTTGGGAATAGATATTGCATTAGGTATCGGCGGCTTGCCCAAGGGCCGCATTATAGAAATTTTTGGTCCGGAAAGCTCCGGTAAAACGACTTTGGCCCTAAGCGTAATTGCACAAGCCCAAAAGAAAGGCGGCACCTGCGCCTTTATTGACGCCGAGCACGCACTTGACCCGTCTTATGCAAAAAAAATCGGTGTAGATATAGATAATCTCCTGATTTCGCAACCTGACGCCGGAGAACAGGCTTTGGAAATAGCTGACACACTTGTACGCTCCGGAGCAATTGACGTTTTGGTTGTTGACTCTGTTGCCGCCTTGGTTCCAAAGGCTGAATTAGAAGGCGAAATGGGCGATTCGCACATGGGCTTACAGGCCAGATTAATGAGCCAAGCCTTACGCAAATTAACCGCCACGGTTTCCCGCTCCAACACCTTAATCATTTTCATCAACCAAATTCGTATGAAAATCGGTGTTATGTTTGGCAATCCTGAAACCACCACCGGCGGTAATGCCTTAAAGTTCTACGCCTCCGTGCGTATTGACATTCGCCGCACCGGCTCAATCAAAGACAAAGATGATGTTATCGGCAGCCAAACCCGAGTCAAAATTGTCAAAAACAAAGTTGCTCCTCCGTTCAAAGTTGTTGACTTTGACATCATGTATGGTGAAGGAATTTCCAAAACGGGTGAGCTGATTGACCTTGGCGTCAAAGCCGGCATTGTTGAAAAAGCTGGTGCATGGTTCTCTTACAAAGGTGACAAAATCGGTCAAGGCCGTGAAAACGCCAAAATCTTCTTAAAAGAACATCCTGATATAGCCAATGAAATTGAGGCAAAAATCAGAGCCGATGCGGGTCACTTAACCACTGAAATGATTGGTGACAACGAACCGGTAACAGAAGACTGATAAACCTGATATAAGGCTTTGATAAACAAAAAAAAGATGATGTTGATAAGGCATCATCTTTTTTTTATAATGTCTTTTTCTCATCATAATTTATTAAAAGTCTATTGAGAAACATGAGATTACAAAACAATTAATTCTTCGTCCAGAAAGACTTTGTCAAAACAGTCACAACCGTAATCACTTCCAAACGTCCAAGTAACATCGTAATACTTAACACCCACTTGGTAAAATCAGACAAAGACCCATAGTTTCCGGCCGGACCGATAAGGCTCCCCGCCCCCGGACCAGAATTAGAAATACATGCCACAACGGACGACAAGGCAATTTCCAAATCATAACCATCCAACGTCACCAAACACGACATAAACGCAATCGATAAAATAAATCCGGCAAATAACACAAAAACAGAAGACACCACCGACATATCGGTAGGTGTGTTTCCAACCTTGAGAGGAACAACACGATTCGGCTCGGTAGAAACCACAAACGCACGCTTAATGTAAGCAAATAAGACTTGCCAACGCAAAATTTTAATACTTCCGGAGGTTGACCCCGTACATCCGCCAGTCATAGCAAAAATTATAAACGGAATCACCACCCAGCTTCCCCACAAATTATAATCCGTAGAAACAAATCCCGTTGTAGTAACGACAGAAATAATATTAAAAGAAGAATACCTGACCGCCCGCCACCAATCATATACCCCGATATAAGTCAAATAAACGGATGTTGCCAAAATATAAATTACTAATATTTTCAAAAAAGCCCATATTTGTGATGTTCCAAACTCTTTCCAGTCTTTGCGCTGCCACAAAACAATATAAAAAGTCATCGGCAAAGACCCCAAAATCATAAACAACATAATAATCATCTCAATAGAGACCGAATTAAAATATCCGACAGATGCATTTTTTGTTGATAACCCGCCTGTTGCAATAGTTGCCATTGCGTGATTAAGAGCATCAAATTTGCCCATACCTGCCAAACAAAGGCACAAAAAGCAAACAAAGATCAAAATAACTTGTACAATAACAATACGTTTTGCAATGTAACTAAACTTAGGCATAAACTTTTCATTCACGTCAGAATTTTCACGCTGAAAGATCTGCATACCGCCGATTCCGAGAAACGGGAGCATCGCCACAGCAAAAATGACTATTCCCAAACCTCCGACAGCGTTAAGAATAGAACGCCATAACAAAATTGACTTAGGCAATTTTTCAACATCTGCAAATATCGTACCACCTGTTGTTGTCAAACCGGAAATAGTTTCAAAAAAAGCATCAGCTAAAGAATCGCAAGCACCATACAACATAAAAGGAATAGTCGCAAAACAGCAAACACTCACCCACCCGACAACCGTAATCAAAAAGCCCTGCTTAAGCGTAATCTTATTAATTTTCATACGATTTCCCAGAAACAAAGCCAATCCGGAAAACACCGCAATAAGAGCTGCCGTCAAAAAGGGAGACCATTTCAAATTCGAAAAAGCCACATCATAAGCTGCCGGCACCAACATAGATAATCCAATAATGGCAATCAAAAAACCATTAATCATCAAAACCGGCTGCCACATAACACTTTCTCCCACTTAAAAAGAAAAATGACTAAAGGGCGATATTTTTCGACACGCCTTGCAAGACCAAAAGCTTATTTAAATTAACATCACCAAAATAGCAAATCCCCGTCGGTACGCCCTGTGTGCTAAAAGCCACAATTTTACAACTGACCGTTTTGTTTTCTATCAAGTCGATAAGAATTTGTGCAGCTTTTTGAGCGTTTTGACTTCCCAAAGGAGAATAGATTCCAAACAAGAATATATACTGTCCGTTAACATCCAAGGCATTAGCATTATAAACCATCGCTTTTCCTTGAATTATTTGCGGCACATCGGCATACACCAAATAATCCAAATCGCGGCGATATCCATCATCAGATTTGGTTATTAACTGATTATTCTGCGTTTTTTTAACATCAACATGAGCTTTCTGCAACACCTCCGTAAATGAAGCAGCTTCATTTTCAGTAGCCAAAGTCGGAACCATCCCTGCCAAACTTTCTGGGGTTGCTAAAGATGCAGCATCCACACCTTGCGGCACATCAGAACTGGCTTTTGCAAACACTTTTCGTTGAGAAGCTTGGGTATCAATATCAGCAGCATTGACCAATTTATCAACACCTTCGTCTTCACCGAAAGGATTTTTGCTAATAAAAGACAAATCAGTATTCTCAGCCATTTGCATAGCCTGGGAGCTAACTTTTCCCACCACAGCCTGATAAGCAGACTTAATTTGGTTCCAATACCAAATATGAACGGTAGCCGGCCGCACACCATTAAAGGTTGGAGCCAAAAACATCACAATAAGGAGCAACACCCAAAACCAAATCTGCTTAAAAGGATATAGCACACCTCGCCACGTCAAATAAGCATAGCGCTTAAAATTGGTTTTAATTTTTAACCAACTCCAAGCAACATTAACATATTTGGGCTTTTTAAGGAATTTCATTTATTTTTGGCTTCCATATTTTTCTTTAAGCTCTTGGCATTTTTCCGGTGTAATACGTTCAAACAATGCATCACCGACTTCAAATTTAGCGCCAGGTTTCAAAAATTGAATTTGCTCTTTCACATCAAAATTTTTAAGGCTGGGCATATCTTGAACACTCAAGCCCAATTTAGCCAACATATTTTCAGCAACTTTTGGCATAATCGGATAAGAAAGAATGGCATAAATACGAATCAGATTGATACATACGCGCAAGATTGCCGCCGCACGCTCCGGATTTTCCTTAATCACCGACCAAGGCTCTGCAACGGAAATATAATTGTTTCCATCCACCCAAATAGCACGCAACTCATTCAGAGCCTTACGAAATTCCATATTTTCGAGATAAGAGAAGTAGTTATTTACTTTCTCTTGCAAAGCGGAAATAAGTTCGTTTTCTTGAGAGGTGAAAGCACCACCAGCAGGCACTTCGGGAGAAAACTTAGACGCCGTCATTTTTAACACGCGGGAAACAAAATTACCCAACACGCCATTCAGGTCTTTATTAATGGTAGAAACAAACCCATCAAAAGTAAAGCTTGAATCTGAAGATTCGGGAGCATTAGCCATCAACCAATAACGCCAATAATCTGCCGGAAATTCTTCAACTGCTTTGTCGGCAAAAACACCTCTATGCTCTGATTTTGAAAACTTACCGCCTTCAAACGTCAAATAGCTCATACCTTTAAGATAATCAACGAACGTCCACTTTTCACCGGTACCAAGCAACATGGCGGGGAAAAAGATAGCGTGGAACGGCACATTATCTTTACCCATAAATTCCACATACTTAACATCATCAGCATTAAGCCACCATTTTTTCCAATCGCGTTCTTGAGGTTTTTCATCAGCCCATTGTTTGGTAATACCGATATATCCGATAGGCGCATCAAACCACACATAAAACACTTTATCTTCATAACCTGCTTTATTCACAGGAAAGCCCCACTTCAAATCACGCGTAATGCAGCGTTCCTGCAACCCCTCTTTAAGCCATTTTTGAGCAATAGAATAAGCCACATCCGGCCAGTAAGGTTCTTTGGATTTAACCCACTCAGCCAAACGCTTTTCAATTTTGGGCAAATTAAGAAACAAGTGCTTAGTCTCTCTAACTTCCAAATTAGTAGAACCGGAAATTGTGCTTTTTGGATTAATGAGTTCTGTAGGTTCCAGCACTTTGGTACAGTTTTCACATTGATCACCTCTTGCTTTGTCATAACCACAATAAGGACAAGTACCGGTAATATATCTATCAGCCAAAAACTGTTTATCATCAACCGAATAAACTTGTTTAATCGTTTTTTCATCAATAAACCCGTTTTCATCGAGTTTAGAAAAAATGTGATAAGTAATTTCTTTATTTTGCGGACTTGACGTACGGCCGAAACAATCGAAAGAAAGTTCAAAGGCATCATAAGTAGCCTTATGTTCGGCGTGATATTTGTTGCAATAATCCTCAACACTCAACCCCTCTTTAAGGGCGCCGACCTCAGAAGTTGTTCCGTGTTCATCCGTACCGGCGATATAGAGAACTTCATGTCCCATCATACGCATAAAGCGCGCATATACATCAGAAGGCAGCAAACAGCCGACCATATGCCCCAAATGAGGCACTCCGTTAATATACGGCAAAGCGGATGTAATCAAAATTTTGGACATAAACAAACACTCCTATATTAAAGCAATTAAAGCAACAATTATGTTGCATATTATAACAATGCCACAATTTCTCAAGTAAAATTTTACATTTTAGCCTAGATTTTAACGCCGCTTACAAACATCACAACGTTTTTTTAAAACCTACTTGTCTTTATATTGACCATTTTGTAAGAACTTTGGTAATTCTTTAAGAGATGAAGCACCGGCCGCTTTTTGGTGACCACCACCGCCAAACTCTGCCGCAATTTTAGACACATCAACATTGTCTTTATAAGTATAAAAAGACAAGTTCCATTGGTTTTTCTTGTTCATAAAGAAATTCACCATAAAATCAAAAGTACGGATATGCGGCAAAGAATCAAAAAACATAGATTTTCCCTGCGGCATATTGGCACAAATACACTTCAACCCCTTATAAGAGCTGGTAAAAGATATGCCTCTAACAAGGCGATAGTTGCGAATATTAATCCATGACATAATCGCCTCACCCTTTTGCACCGTTAGATTAATATCCAAAGTGGAATTAAAGACCTCATCCCAAATCGGATCATCCGGACGATTCACCCCAAAAGATTGAAAAGCATATTCAAAAGGAAAAACCCTATCATCAGATAAATCATAAACATCATTCATCGCCAAGAGTTTAACCCCTTCAGGCAAAGCCTCATTAGGATGAAAATATTCCCAAGTCAACTCAATAGCGGCTGTCCCCGAACGCCTCAAACCTTTAATGGGGTCATGTTCACCATTAGCCATGGCATTTTCATATTCCTCAATCACCGAAATATGATGATCAATCCACGTAAAATCTTTTGTTTCAGAAAGCTTAAACATATATTCCAAAGGCAAAGAAATATCACAAACCACAATTTTATCATGACTTTCAATCAAATCATAAGGAATATCCATATCATGGTTCAACCCGCAAAGCTCCGCATCAGGAAAAACTCTTTTAACAATAGCGGCAGACCCTTTTCCGTCATGGTCGGCAACGTGATAAATACATAACATTTTTCTCTACCTCAAACAAATAAAAACAAATTTAAAAAACAACTTTTAAGCCATCATAAGCCGGAAAAACATTTTTTTCGGTTATGGCATTAATCTCATCATAATCACACTCAGACGCCATATGATTAATCACGGTTTGAACAGGATTAAACCGAGCAATCACATCGCGCACCTCATCCAAGCTTGCATGCTGAATAGACCCATAAGGCGTAGTCAAGGGCACCACCAACAGCTTAACCTTTTTGTTCACCATTTTAAACGCACTTTCAGCCACGCGCTTAAAATCCGCCACATGCACATATTCACCGTCATTAAACACAAATCCCAAACATTCCGGACAATGCTGCAAAAGTTTAATCGGCGTCACCTTTACGCCTTTAACATAAAAAGGATGATTACCTTTAACCACATGAGGCACCAAAGAAGGCGTCCGCACCACATTTTTAACCTGATTGGCCTTTGCAATCAAATACGAAAAATTATGCTTAATATAGCGAATAGTTTTTGCCCCGCCATAAATATCCAAATTAGTGCCCATAATCCGGTTAATTTCGCGCAAATCATCAATTCCATGCACATGGTCGGCATGCGCATGCGTATAAAGCACACAGTCCAATGCCCTAATATTTTGTTTAACCAGTTGTGTCCGCACATCAGGACAAGTATCAATCAAAAAGCGCACACCTTCAATTTCCACATAAGTAGAAGTTCTGAGTCTCATATTTTTAGGATTATCTGGATTACAGTGCCCCCATCCCATACACAATGACGGCACTCCTGGAGCGGCACCTGCCCCAAGAACAATAACTTTTCCGCTCATTAATATTCGTACCTCCCCTTGTCACTGGCTTTCCGAAACAAGCGATAAAAATTATCGGTTGTAATATCCGCCAGCTTATCAGCCGAGATATCTTTAATTTGAGCTAATTTTTCAAGAGTATGTACAATAAAAGACGATTCGTTGCGTCTTCCGCGCATGGGAACTGGAGCCAAATAAGGCGCATCAGTTTCAATCAACAATTTATCGAGCGGAATTTTAGCAAAAACTTCACGAATATCGGCCGATTTATTAAAAGTAATAATACCGGAAGCCGAAATATAAAACCCGATTTCCAAAGCAAAATCAGCAAATTTCTGTGAAGACGAAAAACAATGAATAACCCCGCTAAAAGTTTTTTTCTTAAAAGCATCTGCAAGAATAGCCATCATATCATCATCGCTATCACGATTATGAATAATTAAAGGCAACCCCGTTTCTTGAGCTGCAATAATCTGTTCTTTTAAAACCCTAAATTGCTCTTTTTTCGGGCTGTAATCATAATAATAATCCAACCCGCATTCACCGATAGCAACCACCTTTTTATGTTGAGCCTGTTTAATAAAATCTTCAGCCTTAACATCCGGATATTCAAGAGCATTGTGTGGATGCACGCCGACAGCAGTAAATATAAAAGGATATTTGTCAGAAATCTCAAGTTGATGCGGCAATTCATTAATATTATTTCCGGCATTAAGCATAGCAGTCACACCGGCATCTTTTGCACGCGCCAACATTTCTTCAAAATCATCTTCAAAATCATTAAAATCCAAATGGCAATGACTGTCGACTAACATATTACTCCTTTAACCTAATTTACACAACTGATACAACACGCACAAGAGCGTCTGCTTTTTATCCATATTAATACGCGTTACATCATCAAACATTTTAATCGTTTTATCCCATACATCAAGCATAATATCAGGATGTTTAGCAAATAGAACATGTTCGGTAATATACTTCAAAACAAGTTCTTTCGTCAATTCAAAAGATTCTTCGCTTTCCACGGCACAAGTTGCAAAATCCAACATCTCACTAAGCTTAAACTGCCCGCCGTTTTTTAACAAATCATTCAACCTCCGATAAATATCAAGAGCCTGATAATCAGCATAAGCCATAGCTTTTCCAATACTTCCGGAAGATATTGAGGCCAAAGACTTCACCTCATTTTCGCTCAAACTTGGACGATAACGCCGGAGCAAAGACGCCAAGACATCCTCTTTAAGCGGTTCCAGATTAAGCTTAGAACATCTGGACTTAATCGTCGCCAACAAGCGATTCGGGTTATGAGAAATCAAAATCATCATGGCCTTGTGCGGCGGTTCTTCCAAAATTTTCAAAATAGCATTGGCGCTGGCAGAATTCATATCATCAATACTATCCACAATCACCACGCGCCATCCGTCATTAGAAGATTTTTTGCTCAAAAACTCATTAATCGTGCGCACATCATCCACGCGAATAAACGTAGATTTTTTCAAGCCGCTCATTTCATCCGTAGATAATGCTTCACCATCTTTAATAGCCTTAAGGATTTTCTTTCTATCTGTTTCAGTATAATCTCTTTGTAAAACTTTCAAATCAGGATGAGAATCACTCGCCACCAAGCGAAAGACCGATGAATTAACATCGACATTGAGAGAGTTATATGCTTCACGCCTGCTTTCATCAGCTGAGAGTAAAAATCTGGCAAACCTATAAGCCAAAGTAGCCTTGCCGATTCCTTCCACGCCGGCAATCAACCAAGAATTATGCAGTGTATTATTTTTCCAAGCATCGAGCAAAATTTTCTCAGCTTTTTCATGCCCTAAAAGAATTGGATTCGCCTGAGGCAGAATCAAAGCATCCTCATTCTCTGCCATATTTCACCCCACTCACAAACATCTCTTAGAGCTTAAACCTTTCCTTAACCGCTTTCACTACATCAATATGCAGCTGTTCAATATTTTTATTAGCATCTAACACCACAAAACGTTCCGGCTCATTTTGCGCCAATTCCAAATACCCTTTGCGTAAATTATTATGAAATTCCAATCCTCTGCTTTCATGTCTGGTTTCTTTAACATCCATTTCAAGCGATTTCTTGAATGAACGTTCCAAACCAATCTTTGGATCCAAATCAAGCAATATCGTCAAATCCGGCTTAAAATCACCCACCGCAATCTGATATAAATCATCTAACAACGGTTTAGAAACCTTTTTATCATAACCATAATATTGATAAGCAACGGTTGAATCAGCAAACCGATCGCTTAACACCCAAGTACCTTCGTTCAGGGCCGGCCAAATTTTATTAGTTAAATGGATTCGTCTATCGGCATAATAGAGCAAAGCCTCCGCCACTGCATCAAACTTATCCTTATCACCGGTCACGAGCAAACTGCGCAAACTTTGCCCAATTTCGGTTCCTCCCGGTTCTTTGGTTTGAATATTATTAATCTGGATAGAATGCAAATAATCCGACAAGAGTTTTATTTGAGTAGATTTCCCTGTTCCTTCACCACCCTCAAAAGTAATAAAACGCCCCTTAGATTGTGTTTCACAACATTCGGGAAAGAGCTCTAACTGAAACTCATTTTCATAATCCCCATCAACCCCTTGAGGTGTTGCAACTTTACCCTTAAGTGAAGGCATTATTCCGCACCCCAAATCAAATACTTGAAGTTACGTTTAATTTTGCCAAGCAAGCCGACTTTTTCAACACTTTTTTCAGCAACCAACGGCACATTCACGGTTTCCATATCCGGAATTTCAATTTTCACCACACCGAGCTGTTCACCTTGCTTAATCGGAGCCATCGCCGGCTTGTCATAAATCACCGTCATTTTTGTATCCAAAACCTTGTTACGTGCAATAGTTTTCAAAACATCATCCTGCACCACCAAAGCCACACTGTCTTCTTGGCCCATCCACACCGGCATATCGGCAACTTTTTGACCTTTTTCCAAGACCTTGAAATTATCAAACTCTCTAAAGCCCCAGTTCATCAACTTTTCAGCTTCTTCCGAGCGCTCTTTGTTACTTTTCATACCTGTCATAGCCTCAATCAAGCGTCTGTCACCGCGTTTAGCTGTAGCCGTCAAACTATAACCTGCCTCTTCGGTATGTCCTGTTTTCATACCATCAGCATTTTTCATAGTATAAAGCAACGGATTTCTGTTTCCTTGTTTAATACCGTTATAAGTAAACTCTTTTTCAGAAAAGATATGGAAGAACTCTGGAAATTCTGAAATAATGGCTTTTGAAAGTAAAGCCAAATCTTCCATAGACATTTTCTGATTAGGATCAGGCAAACCGGTTGAATTTGCAAAAGAAGAATTCATCAACCCCATACGATGTGCCTTAATATTCATTTGCTGAGCAAAATCCTCTTCCGAACCGGCAATATTTTCTGCCGCCACAATACAAGCATCATTACCTGACTGCACCAAAATACCACGAATCAAGTCCTCCACTCTGACCTTTTGCCCGATTTTCAAAAACATGGTAGAACCACCGCTGGCAGCGCCACCCTTGCGCCAAGCGTTTTCGCTCACGGTAAAAGTATCATCCAAAGAGAGTGTTCCATCCTTAAGTTTTTCAAACACCATATAAATCGTCATCAACTTGCTCATAGAGGCAGGCGCAACCATTTTTTTATGATCTTTAGCAAAAAGGATTTCACCAGTGTCATAATCCATCAACACCGCGGTTTTTGCCTTTGTTTCAATAGCAAAGGCCTGAAAAGCTGACACACTCAAGGCCACCATAAACAAACCACACAAAAGAGAAGACTTAAAGTTCATAGCATTTCACCTTTAACAATTTTTTTAATCTTTTACAATACGCGCATCATTAATGCCATAATCATAGAGTTTTTGAGCAGCATCGCCGGCGTCACCCTGAACGTTGTAAGGCCCTAAGCGCACCCGATAAAAAGTGTTTCCGTTTACCTCAACAGCCGTTGTTCTGACCTCACCCACGCGCGTCAACTGTCTGGATAATTTTTGAGCCAACTCCGGCTTGGAAAAAGCCCCGACTTGCACATAAAACTTTTTTCCACCGGCAGCCTGATAAGAATCTGCAGAAGCAACCTTTTGCGTTGTTGTCCTCTGAGCAAAATTTGCCGAGCTTTGCGTTGTTGAAACGGTTGCGGCTTGTGCTCCAACCAAATAGTTGCGGTCATATGGATTCATGGAAGACGGAGGCGGCACCTCAGCATCAAAATCTTCATCTCTGGCATTAGCCAAAGCATAACCCGCTTTCAAGTTTGGCTCTGTCAACGCCTGTTTCAAGGCCAAACTCTCTTTAGGCAAAATTTCAACTCTGACTTTAGCCGTACCTTTGGTTTTAAAACCCAAGAGTTCGGCAGCACGCTTTGAAACATCAATAATTCTGTTTTTGGCATACGGTCCGCGGTCATTTACACGTAAGACAAGAGAGCGCCCGTTTTCAAGGTTTGTCACCCGCACAATAGACGGCAGAGGCAAAGTTCTGTGCGCGGCCGTGAGAGTATTCATATCATAGGCCTCACCGTTAGCCGTTGTTTTGGCATGAAAATCATCACCATACCAAGAAGCAATACCTTCTTCCGAATATTCATAATCTTCTTCAGGATAATATGTCTGCCCCATAATCTGATAAGGATTTCCGACCTTATAAGTCCCTCCCATATCTTTAATAGCGGCCGCCTGAGAATAAGGAGAAGAATTCAAATCCACCTCATTAGAAGAACATGCGGCCAAAAGGAGCAACACCCCCAAGCTGATAGTTTTTAAATTAAGCATAGTCTAGCAACACCCATAAAAACAGATTTACAAAAAAATTTGTTTTAAGATAGCCTGTTTTTCAACATTCGTAAAGACCGATTTTAGTTTTTAACCGAATTTTTTTGAGCTTTAGGCAGCGGCACGGGAATAGCAAAACCGATATCGGGATTATAGCTGTTAATTTTTTGCAAGAGCTGATAATCAGGATACCCATCCGGAGCAAGTTTTGCTTTTTTCTGCACTTCTTTAATTGCTTCCCTCGTCTGAGGGCCGAGCTGCCCATCGGTACTAAGGCTAAACCATCCGAGTTTATTAATAAAGTCTTGGATTCGAACAATATCATCGGTTTTAATACGCACGGAAGGATGCTGTTCAAAAGCGGTCCAAGTTTTACCGCTTTTAATAAAATCAGCCAAAATACCGACCCCAAGTGCATAATTTTCGGAACGATTCCACACCAAAATTTTTCTGAAATTTTCCGTAATCAAATAGGCTTTACCTTTTTTCCCTTCCGGCACGATAATAGAAACTTTCAAGTTATCATCGAGCGGCAAGACTTGGTTTTGAGCGGTTTTAACACCGAATTTTTTCCACTCGCTTACGGTTTTAAGATGCTTTCTGCCCGTCAAAGCATAATCAAAATCCCAAGGCAAACTAACTTCCATTCCCCACGGGATATCATACTTCCATCCAAGTTTGGATAAATAGTTTGCAGCAGACGCGGCAGCATCTTCAAAAGAGTGCCAAATATCAATTTTGCCATCAACATTATAGTCAACGGCATAAGCATTAATGGTAGAGGGCATAAATTGGAAATGTCCCATAGCTCCAGCCCAAGAGCCTTCCATTTTTGTATAATCGATTCCCCAATTATCAATCATTTTCAGAGCCTCATACAGCTCTGCTCTGAAAAACGCCGGACGTCTTTTATCATAACTCATCTGCACCAAGGCTTCAATAATGTTAAAATGACCAAAGTTTCGTCCATAGTTTGTTTCCATTCCCCAAAAAGCCACAATATACTCAAAAGGCACCCCATAATTTTTTTCCATATCATGGAACAAAGGATAAAGTTCTTTATATTTTTTCTGTCCCTGTTTGACTTTAAGGTTATTAATAACTTTGTTAAGATAGTCGGTTGATGTCAAAACAAATTCAATTTGACGCCTGTCTATTTTAACCACTTCAGGCTTGGGATGATAATAATTAGGCTCAAACACTGTTTCAACAGTATCAGGCTTAATACCTTTGTTAATCATATCTTGCTTAAGTTCTTCAAGCCACGTTGTATAAGCTTCAGGAATAACAATTTCTTCAGCAGTTTCTTTATTTTTTTCAACGGAATCAGGCTTTTTGCTATCAGTGGCCGACGCCAAGTCTCCCCCTATTGCCAAGAGCAACAGAGCCGTACCAAACAAAAGCCCTTTTCTACCCAACATAAAACCTCCTGAAATTATGCTGAAAGTATACCCAAACTCTTTTTAAAAAGCGTTAATTTTAGAGCAAAATAAAACTTTTTTAGTTGTTAAAATCGGGCAAGATATTATATACTGTATAAATAACATAAATTTTTGTGTAAGGAAGATTATCATGGAAAACACCATAACAGGTAAAAAGATAAAACACCTATGGTTATATGTGATAGCAGGTGTAGCCTCACTGGGCGGTTTGCTGTCAGGTTTTGACACAGGCGTTATCTCAGGGGCTTTACTATTCATCAATGACACATGGCCTTTAACCACCTTGGAGCAAGGTTGGGTTGTATCATCAGCCTTGGTCGGGGCAGTTATCGGTGCCGCAGCAAACGGCGTTTTAGCTGATGTTTATGGGCGCAAAAAAGTCATTATCGCCACGGGCACAATTTTTGCCATTGGCTCGATTTTATGCGGGTTTGCAGCATCTGTTTCATGGCTGATAGCCGGACGCATGATATTGGGCTTAGCCATCGGTATGGTTAATTTTGTCATTCCGCTTTATCTGTCTGAATTGGCCCCGCAAAAAGTCAGAGGAATGCTGGTTTCACTTTATCAATTAGCCATCACGGCCGGCATTTTGTTTTCCTATCTCATCAACCGCATATTTGCCTTGTCGGAATATAACTGGCGTTGGATGCTGGGCGCAGGCTTAATCCCTGCATTAATATTGTTAATAGGCATTTCGTTTTTAGGCGACACGCCACGTTGGCTGATTAGCAAAAAAAGAGATGATGAAGCCAGAAAAATTTTTGCCAAAATAGAACCTGAAGCAAATCCTGATGACCACATCAAAGAGATTCGCACAACCTTAAAACGCGCCGAAAAAGCTGCCCAAAAAAGCAGCAAAGTCTTTGAACGTTGGATGCTTATGCCGATAATGGTCGGTGTGGTGATTATGTTTATTCAAATCTGCACAGGTATCAACACCATCATCTATTATACCGCCACCATTTTTAAGGCCGCAGGCTTTACCGACACGATTGGCGCATTATATGCCACCATCGGCGTTGGTGTGGTTAACTTCGGCATGACCTTTGTAGCCATCTTTTTCACGGACAAAGTCGGCCGCAAACCACTGCTTTATGCTGGTTTAAGCGGTATGACGATTGGCTTGTTCGCCTTAGGCGCCACATTTTATTTCAAAACCCATTACGGTCTTGACTTAAAATGGATATCAGTCGGCTCCATAGTTTTGTTCATAGCCTGCTTTGCCTTTTCATTAGGGCCGATTGCTTGGATTTTAATTTCTGAAATTATGCCCTTAAAGATTAGAGGCACGGCCATGAGCATTGCCACCATGTCCAACTTTGGCTTCAACTTCATTGTTGCCCTAACATTTCCAACTTTGCTGGAAACCATTGGCGAGGCCTATACTTTCTGGATTTTCGGTATTATAGGTATTTTCAGTTTATACTTCACTTATTACTTTATACCGGAAACCAAAGGCCGCTCTTTGGAGCAAATAGAAAAGAACTGGCAAGAAGGTATTCCTGCCCGTAAATTCTAATTTTAGATGATAACCAAACAAGGCTCTGAAAAAATCGGAGCCTTGTTTGGTTTTAAATAATTCCTTCAAGCTTGAGCAAAAACTCTTTCAACTCGACACCACCGGCATACCCGCCGACACCTCCGTTTTTAAGCATCACCCGATGGCATGGAACAATAATCGGTAAAGGATTAAAATGCACGGCCTGCCCCACGGCACGCATCGCTTGAGGACGATTAATTTTTTGAGCAATATCTTGATAAGAAACAGATTGTCCATAAGGAATTTCGGATAACACTTGCCAAACTTCCTGCTGAAAGGTTGTTCCTCTAAGAGAATAAGGCACATCAAAAGAGAACAATTTTTTTTCAAAATAAGCCTCAAGCTGAGCACAAACATCTTGCAAAAAAGGCGTTAAAATATTTGCATTGCAAACACATTGAGAAACAGAAACAAAATCCAAACGCACAAGCTTTTGATTCTCTGCTTTGAGCGCAAAGCCAAAATTTTTCCACTTCCAAACGCCGACTTCCATAACTTTTCTCCCCATAAGCAATAACTAAAAGCTATACAAAAATAAAAACAAAAATCAAGTCTTATTATGGAACATCAAAGTTGCTTCACATGGATTGGTTATTCCCATTGGCTTAAAAGCCAACGGGCCCCTTTCATCTCAGCCGCTCGGCCGATAAATCGCCGTGCGACCTCGATTCCGAACCTGTGGTTCT
>CALXUE010000016.1 GCA_944391615.1 uncultured Alphaproteobacteria bacterium | reverse complement strand
TAGGTTTGTGGTGAACTGATTATAATACTTTTTATAATCTTGAGTACTGCTTTTGCCCCATACTTTGATGTAGAGCCCGCTGTTGCGTCTTAGCTCAAGAAGATGGCAAAGATGTTGCAGATAAAAACAACCATTACTTTGGTTGTTTTTACTTAGCCATCTCAACTCGCACCATTTCATAAAAGTAATGTGTAAATTTTTTTAGTTTCAAAAGACAAATAAGGAAAAAATTTGTCAAATACTGCTTGACAGAGGGGTAAAACAGTGCTATAAATTGCGTTCTGAAAAAATATATTTATGTGTAACTTTTTTATTTTTTTATTATGGATTCAAAATTTTTGGCTGCGGCCAATATTATCAATCAGGCATACGATGTGCCTTCAACGTATGATAGCCACAAAAAATATGACTACATGGTTGTGTACGATGATGATATTACCGCCGTGTTAAAGTCTATGCGGGTATTTGGGCAGGTAAAACAGAATAACCCTCAGGCAAAGTTGGTGACTGTTGGCGGTGAGGGGCTGTTAGCCACGGCCTTTAAGGTTATGCGTTTGGCTTTGCGTTTGAGGTTCGGCCGTCAAAAAGCGGCTTCTTTGCACAAAGAATCTGAAGGGCAACGTCTCAAACGAGTGGCGATGGTCTTGGGTGTGCCCGAAAAAGATATTATCCTTTTGGATAAGGGCAAAAACACCACGCAGAATCTGCAAGAGATTTCTAATTTGCCGTATGTGGATGGAAAGCCGGCTGAAATGTTGGTGGTGTCAACCCAGCGATTGGCAATGGTTTTCAAACAGAGTGCCGAATTTCAATGCAACCTACATCCGGATAAATTTGGGTGCAAGCCATTGGATTATGACATGTATGTTATCCATCAGGATGTGGAAGAAACTTTGCGTTGGTACAACTTTCAAAAAGCAGGGAAGGGGCGCGTGGCCTTGCATCTCTATGCATCGCTTGTACGTCGCTTTGAGGTGTATGACGGTAAGTTCTTGACAAAGCCGTTTGAGCCATTTTCTGAACTGAAAAAAGCTGATGCCATGTTACGTAATCGCTTTTTGATTAAACAGCGTGTCGGAGGCTTAAAAATGCTGCGCGCCTATTGTCAATATATTCCGATTGTATGGGATATATTTTGGCACGCAGAAGATTATGTTTATGATGAAGCTAAGGCTATCGCCGAAGCAGAGCCTTTTGGTTAAAGCATAAGCAAAAAGATAAAAAAGGTGGGGCAAAAGCTCCACCTTTTTTGTTGCAATATTGAACCTAAAAAGCTAGGACTGGACGAACGTAATAGTTATTGAACTCCTTATCGTAGTTGAGCACATTACCATTATTGAATTCCAACATCCAAGCATAGTATTTAGAAAACTCGGAAGAAGACCAATAGATTTTTGTACCAGATGTTGTTCCACCGATTTTTCCTAAGGTAACATCTAACACAGCCCTATTAATATATATAGCGGTTAACTCTCCCATAGCAGGCAAATACCAATCTCCCGCAGATGTTCCTGCTGTTTTATAGCTATTCACATATTCAAATGCCGGACAGCTATATCCGTTCGCTTTGCAATATTCTAAAACTGTTTTTGTATTATTTTTTCCTTGCCAATCAGCTGTTGCCGCTGATGAAGACCCAATATTGCTTACTCCCGAAATATCAAAAGAAGTTGTTGACCATTTTAGCGGTAAAGCTTCTTCCAGTCCAATAATTAACCTGTTTGTTGTGTCAAATACAACGCCGATTGGTGTTTTGCCACTGACAACATCTGCAGAGCAAGTTTTATCCGAATAGAAAATATCCCCAATATTGCAGGCTGTCGATGAATCTTCATCCGTTAAATCTCCAAAGTTGATAACTGGGCGAACGTAACAGTAGTAGGTATCGCCGTACTTATCGTAGTAGGTCATGTAACCGTTACTGAACTGCAAATACCATGCATCGTCATATGAATACTCGGAAGAAGACCAATAGTCTTTTGAACCAAATTTTGTTCCCTCTATTTTTCCTAAAGTTATATTTAACACATCTTTATTACTGTATATGGCCTGTAATTCTCCCCCAGCAGGCAAATACCAATCTCCGGCTTGTGTTCCCTCTGTCTTATAACTATTTACATATTCAAACGCTGGACAACTTTTTCCATTTGCTTTGTAATATTCTAATACGATTTTTGTATTATTTTTACCCTGCCAATCTGCTTCAACCGTTGATGATGACTCAATATTACTCAGCTCAGGAACATCACGAGTAAAGTCAGACCATGCTAGTACTGAAGATGATTCCTCTAGTCCTATTGCCAGCTTATTGGCTCTATCAAACACAACGCCAATCGGCGTTTTGTCGCTGATGACATTCGGATTACAAGTCATATCCGAATACAAAATATCTCCAATGATACAATTACTTGACGATGTTCCTCCGGATGAGCTGTTTTGTTGGAGCTCTTCAATCGTTTTTTCTAATTCGGTAATTTTATCATTTAAATCGCTTGCGGTGCAGTTCCATGCATTACCGAACGGGCATTTGGTTCCGCCGGTGCAAGATGAAGTTGAGGTATAGCCCAAAGATGAACACGTCGGCGTTTGGATGCAGGCCGCCTCGGCCACGCTACCACTCAACAAACCGCCAACAACCAAAGCCGATGAATATAATAAAAACTTTCTCATAACACATCTCCCATGATAATAATTAAACTTTCTCTCTTTCCCCGATTACTGTTCAAATGCGCAGTAGTCGCAGTAATCGGTGCAGCCCGCGGCGCACCCCGTTATATAATATTTGTTGGAACATTCTTCATAAGAACAAACCGAACACGGCGGACAGGTGTCATATTCCCCTAAACTTGGGCAGGGCTTGCATTCGCTATACATCATATTCGTGCCCGACAAACACGAGGTTGCCCCAACCTTGCCGCCCATCGAGCCGCAGTCTTGATATCCTTCACAGGGGTTGACTTTGATTTTATACATCTCCCCGTTACAGGATACGCAAGGCTCGCCATCCGCCACATAGCCATCGGGAATATCTTCTTTTTTGTAGGAATATCCGTCGCAGTAATCACATTGACAACTTTCGTAATAACCGTCGCCACACTCTTGCCCCACACCATGATAAGGCTCTTCACATTGTTTATAATTACTGGGGCAGTCTTCAATACATTCGGCATAATACCCTTTGGCATACAAACATTCTTTGTTGCCCTTATAGCCATTGGGACAGTTGGTAACGGTATAACCTTCTTCAATACAATCAGCCGGCCCTTTGGGAACATAATCTTCAGGGTTAGAGGGATTATTCAAATCTCTGTCAGCGGAAATAAAATTAACGCCAAAACATTCACCGGTGTCCATAATCCAGCAAACTTGCGCAACTTTGATAAACTTATCGGGAGATAAGTCGTAGGCATCAGACAAAAACTGTGTGTGTTGTGTGTTGGAAAAAAAGAAATTGTCTGAATATTCAAAAACAGAAACATCAGCCTGCGCCATCCCCCTCAAACAAAAGAGAGATACCCCGGCACAAACTGAAAACAGAAAAGCCCGTTTTCGCATCATGATAAAACACCTTTCAACTTATCTCCACGACTCGCATTATAGCACGAAATAAAAAGTCTGTAAATAGAAATTTTCAAGGATGGACAAGGGTTTGGGCAATCTTTTTTTGCAAAAAAATAAAGCTTGTTTTCAAATGACAAGCTCTATTTTAAACGGGCTGAGATCCATTATCTTATGTTGTTAAGACGCGTGGTTTTCTATTTCTTTGAAATATTTTATTGTATCTGCGGCTAACATTGATGCGGCTTCTTCATCACACACTATAATTCCGTGTTGGTGCATTTGTAAAATCGATATCGGCCACATGTGGCTTATGCTGCCTTCTATGCCATGCTTTATGGCTTCAGCCTTATTCCGGCCGGTCGCCATTATCATAACTTCAGCTGCGTCCATAATCGTGCCGATGCCTACCGTTAGGGTCGTGTGCGGAACTTTTGTTATGTCACCGTTAAAAAAACGCGCGTTTGATTTTATGGTGTCGTATCTTAAGGTTTTTATTCTGGTGCGGGAGCTGAGCGATGATCCGGGTTCATTAAATGCTATGTGCCCATCCGTGCCGATACCCCCGATAAACAAGTCGACGCCTCCAAGTTTGCGAATGGCAGCCTCATAGTCATTGCATTCTTTTTCATAGTCTCGGGTCATGCCATTTAATAGGTGAATGTTTTTGGCCTGAATATTTATATGTTTAAAGAAGTTTTCTTTCATAAAATAATGATAACTTTGCGGGTGCTCCGGCGGCAGCCCGATATATTCATCCATATTAAAAGTGGCAACATGTTCAAATGAAACTTTACCTTGCTTGTTTTGGGTTATTAATTCCTGATACATGCCCAAAGGTGTTGAGCCGGTTGGCAAACCCAGCACAAAAGGATGCGTTGAATTGGGATGTGAACGGTTGATTTTATAACTGACATAATCTGCCGCCCATTTGGAGCATTGTTGATAGTCAGCTTTTATGATAACGCGCATTCTTTGGTTCCTTTCTTTAAGATTTTTCCTTGGATGATGGTGTACATAATGTTAAATTTGTTATCAAATACCGTTAAATCAGCATCATATCCGGGGGCTAGCCAACCAAGATGTTCTTGCTTCATGATCCTTGCCGGATTAATGGAGGCCATTTGTACGGCTTGTTCTAAAGTTAAGCCAAACTCGGTTAAGTTTTTGACGCCTTCAATCATGGTTAGGGCGGAGCCGGCTATGACATTGTCGGATTTACGATAAAAGCATTTGTCAAGATAAACTTCTTCGCCATTGGCAAAAAGTTTTTTGGCTTTTTGTTTGGTGGGTTTGAGGGCGTCTGTGACCAGTACTAATTTATCTATTGGTTTGCAGCGCAGCAAAAATTTGACAATATCCGGATTGATATGTATTCCATCGGCAATAATTTCGCATGATAATTCCGGATGGATAAACACCGCACCGACAACGCCGGGGTTGCGGTGATGCATTCGGCTCATGGCGTTGAACAAGTGGGTGACATGCATAATGCGGGCCTGCATTCCCTCTATCATTTGTTCATAAGTGGCGTTGGTATGGCCTGCTTGCAAAACGACGCCTTTGGCTATGCAGTGTAGGGCGAGTTCTCTCATGCCTTTTAATTCAGGGGCAACTGTCATGTTAATGATGTGTCCTTCAGCGGCATTCCATAGTTCGTCAAACAATTTTATGTTCGGCATGGATATCGAATCTGCACTTTGGACACCTAAGCGATTGGGCGAGATAAACGGACCTTCTAGGTGCATTCCTAAAATGCGCGCGCCTTTTTCTTTGCCCATTGCTTCAACTACAGCCCGAATGGCTTTTATTAATTCATCCTTTTTTTCGGAATAAAGAGTTGGAATAAAGGAGGTAACTCCATATTGCGGAAGTATTTCAGACATCTTTAATATGGATTCAGAATTGTGGTCGTCTGTGCCGAATCCGCCTATACCGTGTATATGTGTGTCAATAAAGCCGGGGGCAACGTAAGCTCCGTTTACGTCTATGAATTTGACATCGTCTTTGAATTTTTTTTGATTGAAGCGAGCCTCGTTGAAAACATCTATTATTTTATAATCTTTCATTAATATGGCGCAATTTTTCATGGCGGTGTAGCCATTGAGAATCGTGGCTTTATGCAAACAAATTTCTGAGCTCATCTTAATTCCTTCTTGCGAATCTTTTATCTTCTTTTATATTAGATTTTATGCTTTTATTTTGCAACGACATTTATTTTTTTGAGGAGAAATTTGTATGGGGTCTTTTTGGCAAAAATTGTTTGAACCCAAAGCCTTTGATGAAGGGCTTTTGGATGTTGGAAACGGACACAAAATTTTTTATCGTCAGTTTGGCAACCCAAACGGAAAAACGGCTGTTTGCTTGCATGGTGGCCCAGGTAGCTCCTCTCATGCGGCTACTGCGGCGAATTTTAATTTAAAAAAATTCCGTGTTATTTTGTTTGATCAAAGAGGGTGTGGAAAGTCGTTGCCAGCAGGTGAGGTGCAAAATAACACGACGGAAGATTTGGCAGAAGATATTTGCCGTTTGCTCTCCTTCTTGAATATTCAAAACAAGGTGATTGTTTATGGGAGCTCTTGGGGGTCTACACTTGCACTTTATTTTGCGGAACATCACCCTGAAAAAGTTGAACGTTTGGTCTTGTCTAAAATCTTTTTGGCTAATGCTGATAATAAGTTTTGGGAAGAAAATGGTTCTGCTTTTGTGTATCCTGATGTGTTGGAAAAAGTTGTGGCTGAAGTTCCGAGTGGGGAAGATATTCCCTCTTATTATTATAAGCTTGTTATGAGCCATAATCGCAAGCAACAGGAAAAAGCCGTGAAGCTCTATGCTAATTATGAATATAATCTCAGCTATCTAAATCTTCCTAAAATGGAAGATGAAATTTCTGATGAAGATATTGCCTCTGCCAAAATTTATATTCATTATGCTGCAAATAAGTATTTTTTATCTGATAATGAACTATTAGATAATGCCGATAAACTTAAAAAAATTCCGGTTCATATTCTGCACAACCGTGCGGATTTGTTGTGTCCGCTTAAAGGTGCTTTTCAGCTGCACAAAGCTTTGCCTCTGTCTACCTTGGAGGTTATTCCGGCTTATGGGCATATCAGCAAGTTGATGAGCCGAAAAGTGAAACAATATCTTAAATCTTTGTCTTGAGAATCTGAAAACGACTCTTAAGGCGAATCTAAAAAATTTTTCCTTTGAAAAGCTTGGAATACCTTATTTTCCAAGCTTTTCTTGTGAATAAGTTGAAAAAAATGCTATTTTTGTGTATAAAATTAAAAAAAATGCACAGATTCTGGGCTTAAGCTTAAATTTTTGTTTGACAGCGGCCTTTTTTAGCTCTTAAACTTTTCTTGTGGTTGCGGGGTTTCCGCACTAACATTTAGTTTGTAACTTTTTTTTAGAGGGAGTCCTCACAGTGAATAAAAATGAATTGATTGCCAGCATTTCTAACGAAACTGGTTTAACTAAAACTGATTCTGCTAAAGCATTGGATGCTTTCGTTTCTTCTATTACTAAAGCTTTGAAGTCTGGTGATGAAGTTCGTTTGGTTGGTTTCGGTACTTTTGCCGTTTCTAAACGTTCTGCTACAACCGGCCGCAATCCTCGCACCGGCGACACCATCAAAATCCCAGCTCGCAAACAAGCTAAGTTCAAAGCTGGTAAAGCTCTTCAGGACTCTGTAAACTAATGCTTTAAGGACTGACTTTGTGTCAGTCCTTTTGCTTTGTTTTCAGTTCTTTGAAAATTAAAACCTCTCACTCTTGGTGAGAGGTTTTTTGTTGTTCGAAAATCGTTTGTTTAAGCTGCTGCGTTTTGCAGATGAGGCGGAATGATTAAATCTGCTTCAACTGTTGATGTGATGTCCTCTAAGCTAAACTGCGGGTTTATTTCTTCCAATACCAAACCGTTGTCCGTTACGCGCAAAACACATCTTTCCGTTACGATTAAGTCAACTTCATGTGCGGCTGTTAGGGGAAGAGTGCATTTTTTGAGAATTTTTATTTTATCTTTGGCCAGATGCTCCATCGCAACAATTACTTTTTTTGCGCCGACAACCAAATCCATTGCGCCTCCCATTCCGGGAACCATAACATTGGGTATCATCCAGTTGGCAATGTTGCCTTCTTCATCAACTTGTAAGGCACCCAAAACTGTGGCGTCAATGTGGCCGCCGCGAATCATCGCAAATGATGTTTGTGAATCAAAAAAGGCTGCGCCTTCTTGGGTTGTTACCGGAAGACCTCCGGCATTGGTTATTCTGGGGTTGATTTCTGATTCCAAGGGTTTGGGTCCAACGCCTATGACCCCGTTTTCTGACTGAATCATAACGTGAATATCAGGAGAAATGTAATTGGCAACTTCTGTCGGTAGGCCAATTCCCAAAGTGACGTAGTCTCCTTCATGCAATTCTTTGGCAACGCGTTTGGCTATTATTTCTCTTATTTCTTCTTTCGATAAATTAATCATTTTTTTATTGCCTTTATTTTGTGACAATGTAGTCGATGAAAATTCCGGGGATGGTGACTTCATTGGGGTTAAGCGCTGTGTCTACAAGCTCGTCTGCCTCAACTATAACTGTTTTGGCGGCTGTGGCCATAACCGGATTGAAGTTTTTGGTGGCGCAGTCTAAATATATGTTGCCGTATTTATCTGCCTTTGTTCCGTATATTAAGGCAAAATCTGCTTTTAAGGGAAGTTCGAGCAAGTATTTTTTGCCATCAAGTTCCACAATCTTTTTGCCTTGTTCAACAACCGTACCCACTCCGGTCGGCGTTAAAACTCCCCCTAATCCTGATCCTCCGGCACGAATCCTCTCAACTAGGGTTCCCATCGGAACAAGCTCGACTTCTAGTGTGCCTTCATGCATTTGGCGCCCCGTTTCCGGATTGGTGCCAATGTGGGATACAATTGCTTTTTTGACCCTTTTATTGACAATTAATTTGCCCCTGTCACTATCCGGTACACAGGTGTCATTGGCAATTAAGGTTAAGTCTTTGGTCGGAAGGGCTAAAATTTCATCAATTACTTTGGTCGGGGTACCGCATTTCAAGAATCCGCCTATCATGATTGATGCGCCGCTTGGAATAAGGTTTCCTGCCATATTTGCCGTGATGATTTTTTTCAATCGTTTGTATCCTTTGAAATTTAAACCTCGACCATTATAGCAAAAAAAATTAAAAAGTACAGCCTTTTAATTTGTGGACTAACGTATTGAAAATAAGCAATTTATTGAGAAAATTAAAAAAATGTGTTTTTTTTGCTTGATTATTTTTATTTATGCGTGTATATATTTCTTTGGTCGTTGACCTTTGGGCGCTTAGCTCAGCTGGAAGAGCATCTCGTTTACACCGAGAGGGTCGGGAGTTCGAATCTCTCAGCGCCCACCAATTTATAAAGCTTTCGATTTAATTCGGAAGCTTTTTTTGTATCTTTAGAGGTTCGAACTCCCTCGGGAGTTCTTCTGGCTCGTAAGAGTTTGCTTCTCAAACTCTAACTCGCTGCGGTCAACTCGAGTTGTAAAGATTGCTTCTCAGGCACTAATTTACAAAGCTTTCAAATTATTTCGAATGTTTTATGGACATAAATGTTGACAAATACAAAAAAAAGATGCATATTGCCCGAAATTAATGTTTGGAGGTATTTTTTTATGTTTATGAATACGGCATCTCTTAAAATGTTTTTTGACGCTCAAAAAAGTGTTACTTATGGCGGGTCTGGTTCTATGAACAAATATATTTTGGCACAAAGTCAAGATGTTTTGCAGGGGTTGGCTGACGGGTCTGTAGAAATTAACGCTTCTGATATTGATTTATGTATTGAGTTGGCTCGATGCTATGCTAAATCTGTTTCAGGTGAAAATAGAAAAATGGCACTCGATTTGTTGCGAAAAATTTTGGCTGTTGGGCGCAAACGCCAAGATATTTTGCAAAAAATGGAAAATATTCATCATGTGGCGTATGTCCTTAATCATAAAAAATTGGCAGCTCAACTTTCTCCTGAAGAAATGATGGTGATGTCAAATACTATTCTTCAAGATAAACAAAATTCTCCTAAATTTAATCAACGTTTGATGCAGCAATTAAATAGTCGTGCTTTGTGGAAGTACGCATCTATGTCTGATAAAGAAATTTGTGATAGCAAAATTAATCAAAATTTTGTTCAGATGTTTGGTCTTAAATATAAATCTAAAAGCAGACATAACAATGGAAACTTTAGAACCATTACAAATGCAGTACTTGCGCAAGAACCAGTTGTTAAGAAAAAAAGCTTTATGACGAGATGTGCTGAAAAAATTAAAAATTTTAAATATAATATTTCAACCGGTTTAACAAAGTTGAAACATAAGGTTGCTCATTTTTATCGTCAGCATGAATATAAAATTGCTGCTTTTTCTTTCTTTTTGATTGGTGTTGGAACTTATAAAGCCTCAAATTATCTTGAAAAAGAGCAAACTAAAGCGGCTTATAATCAAATCCAATCTTCTTATACTCATGATGATGCAAAAAGTGCTGATTTTTCTGCAGAACGCGCAAAAATTATGAATGCTCAAAAAAATGATACTCAAAATAAAACAGAGGCAACTGTTGTTGACCACAGCATGCGGGATTATTATGATACAGCTTTGCTTATTCATTTGAAATCAGTGCAGGCGGTGCAAAAATTATATCATAAAATTGATTCTTTAACGGCATCTGGGGCAATTCATTTTTCTCAAGGGACTAATGCCAAGCGTTATGCTCATGCTTTTACGATGTATGAGCTTATTCGTCCGAATTCTGTTGAAAATAAAAAAATTCAAAAGCTTTTGGCGGGTGAAAAAGTTGATGCGGAATATATTAATTCTCTTGTATTAAAAGCTGGACCTAAAGGAAATGGTGTTAAGCCTGATAATTCCAGTATTAAAACAAGCCATTTTGACCAAGCAACAAAAAGCCTGAAATTGGCGCATTTGGCTAATCTTAAGTCTGTTTCTCGCTGATTATTTGAAGTTTTTATTTTTTTCTTTAAGCCATTATAACCAGACTTATCATGGCCAGGCCAATTAGGATAAAAAAGCCTGATAAGGCCATCATGATGTCTTTTAGTTTCCATTTTGCTTTGAGTTTGAGGCGGGAACGTTGATTTTCAACTCGGATGGCGTTTATAAACATTATGGCAACAACCGCTCCCCATAATATTGAAAAAAATATGCTTATTAAATTCCCGCTGTCGAGTTCGTAAAACATCCACATCGTGAAAATTTTGTCGGCGATAAAATATAATGCTGTTATTAACAAAAACAGCCGCCATCCTTTGGCGCTTAAATACAAAAAAGGAAAAAATATCGCTATCATGAATATAAACATATAAATATAATCAGACAGTGCAATTTCCAGATAAATATTACTAATAAGTCCAGATATTAGGCTGATGATGAAAAAGAAAACGGCCAAGTGACGATATGATTTGTACCATGTTAAGTTATTATAATTTTGCGCCATATCTTTTAGCCTCTGTTTGGAGGGAAACATAAATGTGCTTATTTTGTTATATAAGTTCAGTACAAAAGAGGCGTTTTGGCTTTTCATGGCTTGTCCTTTCTTTTACCATTGTCCTTTGTCTGACTATAATAATTATGTTTTAATTTTTTGTGAACATAAATCTTATCCTTAAGTTATGCACGATGAAACTTAAAATGCTTTAAATTGATTATTTCTCTGTTATATTCTCAAGTATCTGCTGGTATTTTGTTGATGGGAGTGCCTTTAATCTGATGTTTGCTTTAACAGTCCTTAAAATCGGTGTATTGGGACTTTTAACCGAAATCTTTCAAAAAAACAGAATGGTGCGTTCGTGGTCGTGGTTTCTTTTTGCCGCTGTCGTGCTGTGTTTGTTGCCGTGGTTGAGCGGGCAGGGGGATTTGTTTAAAAAATCTTTATGGTTCTTTAATTGGGTTGATACTTCGGTTATTAAAATTGATATCGCATTACGAACGGGGCCTGAATATGCGCCATTTATTTGGACGCAGATTATTGTTTTGATGTTTGCTCTTAGCTATAATGCTTTCTTTTCTTTTGAAAAAATGCGCTTACGTTATGCCGGCCTTTATACACTGATTTTTGCGGCTATGATGTTTGTTATTTCGGCTTTTAATATTATGCAACTCCTGATTGCCATTTGTTTTGTGGATATTTTGGGATTTTACTTGTTGCAGGATATCGGGGTGAAGCGGCATTATATGTTTTTTAATTTTTTTGCCGATTTTTTGTTGATGGTGTTGTTTGCCTTGATTTGGGGATGGGAGCGTAATCTGGATATTTCTGCTTTGAGCGCGTTTGTTAAGCACAGTTCTTTTGCCGGTTATGCTGTTGGGCTGTTTGTTATCAGCGTTTGCATTAAATGCGGAATGGCTTTTTTCCATAACTATTTGTTGGATATGAAATCAATCAGCTTTGTGCGTGGGGGATTTATGATGTTTGCAACGACTCCTTTCACGGGGTTGGTGTTATTGTATCGCTGTACAAATTTGTTTTCCGGTTTTGAGTGGGCAAAATATGCACTTGAGGTGATGTTGGGCCTTTCTGCTCTATGGGCTATCTTTGCTTTTGTGTTGATTGATGCTTTTAAGGCAAAAATTTTATATTTGCATATGTTAATGATTAGCTTTTTGGCGGCTATGATTCTTATGAATAAGACTGAATTTTTGGCTTTGTTGCCGTTTGTGGTGATGATGGCTTGTATGCTTTCGGGGGTGATGATTTTGCCTTTGGTTGCAGCGGCTAACGAACCTTTGGTTTCTAAAACCGGCGGATTGGTTCAATTGATGAAATTTTCTTTGGGTGTTAGTGTTTTAAGTTTGTCTGGATGTTTATATTTCTTTTCTCCTTATCTGAAAAATGATGGGGCTTGGTTGATTTGGCTTTTGCTTGTCGTTTTGGTTGTGTTATTTATACATTTTTTTGCGCAAGTGTATTTTGGTGATGTTCATGCGGATGAGCGGGTTATGGCCGTGGTGAAAAACCCGAATGTTCTTTATTTTGGATTTATTTTGGCATCATGGGCTGTCCTGCTTTTTCATGCAAAGCCTGTCTTCAATACCGAATTTCTGAATTGGGGAATTTTTGTACTTGTCGTTCCCTCATTTATTTTATTTGCAGCCAAATTGAGGCCTTTGCGCTTTTGTGACAAAGCTTATGCTTGTGAAAATGTTCAAACTGCGGCTCCGGCCCTTAAATTGTTTGATGTTTGTTTTATTTTACCGATTAAAACTTTGGGACGTGTGTTGTGGCTCACAATTGACTTTTTATTAATTGAGCGTTTTTTGGTAGCCTTTATCCGCCAAACGATTTATTCCATGATTAGATTTTCTCGTTGGGCACACCATAATATTAAATATGCCGGTACTGTCTTTATGATTGTTGGTGTGGTGCTGGTGTGGTTTGTCTATTGGTTGCAAAAAGGAGGATTTTGATTATGAATTCGGTGCCTTATTTGCTTATTATGTTTTTGTTGCCTTTGGGTGGCGTGCTGATGCTGTTGTTGGCTCAGGATGATGAAAAATCTAAGGGACGCAATGCCTTGAGCGTGGCTATGCTGACAGTTTGGGCTTCTTTGGTGTTTATTGTGCTGGCCTTGTCTCACGTGGATTCAACTTATAACCATTTACAACTTGTTGAACAATATGTTTGGCTCGAAAATCCAAAAATTACGTTGACGTTTGGTGTCGATGCTTTTTCTTTGCTGCTTATTCTTTCGGTTAATGTGGCTGCTCTTATCGGAATGTGGGGAGTGCGTCATTTTTCTGTGAAAATGAAGTCGTGTATGATTTTGACCTTGTTGTTTTTAAGTATGATTACGGGGTTGTTTCTTGCTGCTGATGTGATGTCGTTTTTTATTTTCTTTGCGGCTTTGTTGTTTCCGTTATTTCTTCTTATCGGGCTTTTCGGTGATGTTAAACGGCAAATCGCTTTGTTTCGTTTTATGTTCTATTCTATTTGCGGGGCTTTAATCTTTTTTGTGGTGCTGGTTGTTTTATATAATCATGATACCGCAAATGTTATGCTTAATAAAATGGCGGATTTTAAGTTGGGGCCTAAAGGCGAATTTTTTGTGTGGGCGGCTATTTTTGTCGCCTTGTTATCCAGAATCCCGATTTGGCCTTTTCATAGCTGGATTGCTGCGGTTCATTCTTCAATTAAAAATCCGTTGGTCTTTGTGTTGGCTAATATGACTCCATTGACGGGAATTTATGGTTTGATGCGTTTTGTACCGGAGGGGTTACCTGATTCATTGCTCTTTTTATCAACCGGATTGGAAGTTATTGCCGTTATTACGATGCTTTTTATTGCCTTGATTGCTTTTATTAATATGGATTTTCAGTATAAAATTTTTTCGTTTATGACGGTGTATTATATCTTTTTTATGTTGGGGGTTTTCTTGCCAACCAGCCAATATATGCTTAATATTGGGTTTTCGTTGTTTGCTTTTATGATTATTTTTTCTTCAATCGAGGTGTTGGTGGCTTATCAAGAACAAATTCGTCATGATAATAAGCTCTTGTCGGAGGGAATCTTGACGCTTTTGCCTAAGCTTTCAGTCATATTTACATTTATGATTTTGGCTGCTGTCGGGATGCCTTTGTCGGCTATGTTTGTGAATAATTTTGTTTTGATTGCCGCTTTGTTAGCTTATAGTTTTGGAACGACGGTTTGTGCTATTGCCGCTTTGATGTTAGTGGCATCGGCTTTGTTGGTGGAATTGTATCGGCGCAAAAAAATGCCAAAGCTTGATTTTGTCACCGATGATGTTGAGGATATCTCTTCAAAAGATTTTGTTTTTGTATCTTTGACGGCGGTGGTGTTGTTGCTGTCGTTGGTTAATCCGTTGTGGTTTATCAGAGGATAAGAAAATGTTAAACTGGGTAGCAATTTTTCCGGAAGTATCGATTGTTTTTATGCTGATTGTGTCGGCCTTTGTTTTGTGGTTGAGAGAAAAAGCTACGCCAAAAACTTTTTTTTCTTTGGCAAAATTCGGCTTGATTGTGGCTTTGGTTGCTACGATTATTTTGTATAACCAGAGTTTTCTTGATGGTGTATATGAAAATTTTGCCTATACGACGCTTTTTAAAATTTTGATTTATTTAGCAGCGTGGGTTAATATGGGGTTGGCTGTTAAATATTTTTTGGCTTTTAATGTTTCCAGTTTTCGTTTCTATACCTTTATTTTGTTATCATTGTTGCTGTTAACAATGGCTCTTTCTTGTGCTAACATTGGATTGTTGTTTGGTTGTGTGGAAGTCGGCTTCCTACTTAATTACGGATTGATTTTAACCGATAATGATGATGAAAATTTGGCTCAAAGTGCAAAAATTTGGTTGGCCTTTTCTCTTATTGTTTCAGTTATCACGCTGTTGGCCGTGGTCGGATTGGTGTATTTGGCTCATAGTTGGGCAGTATCTGATATTGCAGCTTTTATCACGGCTTCTGCCAGTGATTGGAAAGTTTATGGGTGTTGTGCCGTTATTTTAATCTCTATATTATTTAAGTTGGGGGTGGCTCCTTTCCATTTTTGGGCGCCGGATATTTTGGGTTTAACCATATTACCGGTCAGTGGTTATTTGGCTATTGTTCCCGTATTGGCTTATGCGGCTGTTTGGTTAAAAATTGCGGCTGAATTGATGCCGGGGATTTATGGCGATTTCTCACTGCTATTATCTGTATTTGCTTTGTTTTCGGTGGTGGTGGGCTCAATTGGGGCCAATACTGAACTTAATATGCGCAAAATTTTGGCTTATGTGCGGATTTTTGTTTTGGGTATTGTGTTTTTGATGTGGAAAAATTTTCAACTGGAAACGGTGTTTTCCGGATTTATTTTTCTGTTGATCTGCATGATAACATTACTTGGAATTTATGCCGTTTTTTACGGGCTAAAAGAAAAAGGGGTTTATTTGGTGAATTTATTATCTGTTTCAGGTGTTTCTGAAAGTAAACCTTTTTTGGGGGCGGCCTTTGTGTTCTTCTTGTTTTCGTTGCTGGGATTTCCGCCATCCCTTGGTTTTTTGGGGCTGTTGTCGATTGTGCATGATTTGGTGAATGAGCAAAATTTTGTGGCTGTTGCGTTGATTTTGGTGGGCGTGGTGATTTTGTCGGCGGCTTTCTTAAAAGTTATAAAATCAGTTTACTTTGATAAAAAAACGACCCATTTTGACCGTGTTGATAAAGGAATTTATTGGATGTTGTTTTGGATTTTGGCCGTTATTGTTATTTTGATGCTCAATCCAAAATATTTGATGAATGATATTGAGGTGTTGTTGAGGGCTTTGATGCAATGAATATAGAAAATTGGGATTGTTTTTATCAAAACGAAGTTGACAGTACAAATACTTGGGCGTTAAATTGGGCTGAAAATGCCTCCTCAGGGCAAAAGGCTTTGTTTTTAGCTGATGCGCAAACTCTAGGGCGAGGGCGAAGAGGACGGTCATGGATTAGTTTGTCCGGAAATTTGTTTTTTTCTTTGTGTTTTGAAACAGAGCCTGCAGATATTTCTGCTTTTACTTTTATTTCTTCCTTGTCTTTGGCTGAGGCTGTTTTGGAATATCCGGAATCTCAAAATATCGGTGTTGCGCTTAAATGGCCGAATGATGTGTTGCTTAATGGTGCTAAAGTTTCCGGTATTTTGATTGAAAAAGGTGCAAAAAATTTTTTAATTGTGGGAATCGGCGTTAATATTATCGAAGCACCTCAAGCTTCAAATATATTGTATCCGGTTATATCGCTTGAAAAAGCGGGCATTAAAACCGATAAATTGTTTTTTTTGAAAAAATTTCTTGCACATTGGAATAAAAATATTACCTTATTGAAAGCTAATGGAATTACCGACATTTTGCAAAAATGGCTAAAACTTGCTTATAAGTTGGGTGAAAATATTTCTATTTCCCAAAGGGAAAATGTCGAAAGCGGCAAGTTTATCGGTTTGGATGACAAAGGTGCCTTGCTTTTGCAAAAAGATGATGGTGTGGTTGAAAAAAAATTGGTCGGTGATGTGTTTTTTGACAAGGATTGATGAATGAGTATTTTAGATAAAGATGGGTTGTATTTTTTGCCTTTGGGCGGTGCCGATAAAATCGGTATGAATATGTATGTGTATGCATCTCAGGGCAAGTTTATTGTGGTTGATTGCGGGTATGCTTTTTTGAATGATGATTTTCCCGGAATGGATTTGGCTTTTGCTGATCCGTCTTTTTTGGAAAATTATGCTGATAAAATCGAGGGACTTTTTATTACGCATGCGCATGAAGACCATTTTGGCGCAATTGCTCAGGTTTGGCCAAAGCTCAAATGTCCGGTTTATGCCATGCGCTTTACGGCCGGATTGATGATGGAACGCCTCAAAGAATACAATTTGGATAAAGACGTTAATATCAACATTATAAATGAAAATCCTGATGTTAAGCTTGAAAATTTTGATGTTCGTTTTATTCCGGTAACACATTCGGTGCCAGAGACTTGTGCTTTGTTTATTCAAACAAAATTCGGAAATGTTTTTCATGCAACCGATTGGCGTTTTGATGATGGCAAAACCGAAATGATTAAGGCTGATTATGCCGAAATTGAAAATGCGGCTAAAAAGGGTGTTGATATTTTGGTGTGCGATTCAACGAATGTGTTGGTCGATAAACCTCAGTTCAGTGAATTTGATGTACGTGCAAGTTTGATGAAACTTGTGCCGCTTTACAAAAACGGATTAATCGCAACTTGTTTTGCTTCTAATTTGATGCGCTTGGAAAGCCTTATTCTTGCGGCAGATGCTGCCGGTCGAACACCGATTTTGGTGGGACGTACCCTCATTAAAAATATGAAAATCGCCAAAGAATGCGGATTTTTTCCTGATTTGCCGCAAGTTTATGATGTTAAAGAAGCAAAAGATATTCCTTCTGACAAAGCGATGTATATTTGCACCGGCTCTCAAGGAAATTATCGAAGCGCGCTTAGCTCCATTGTTAAGGGAGAGCACAAAGACGTTAAACTCTCTAAAGGTGATGCTATTATTTTTTCTTCAAAAATTATTCCGGGTAATGAAGATAAAATTGAGCGTATGCAAGAAAATCTTATGGAGCAAGGTGTTGAGGTCGTTCGAGAAGAAGAGTTCTTGGTGCATACTTCAGGACATGCTAACCGCGACGATTTGAAAAAAATGTATGAAATCCTTCAACCGAAGATTGTTTTGCCGGTGCATGGTGACAAGCGCTTTGTCAGAGAACACAAGAGGTTTGCTCATGCTTGCGGTATTGAACAAGTTTTTACTTCTAAAGATGGGGATTTATTCAAGCTGCAAAACGGGACTTTGACTTTGGAAGAGGAAATTCCGGTTGATGTTTTGGCTGTTGACAGAAAGCAGGTTGTTTCTCTTAATTCTCAAGTTGTTAAAAACAGAAAACGCATTGCTTTTAACTGTTCGTTGTTTATTTCGGTGGTGTTTGATAAAAGTTGGAATTTGAAAGATTTGCAAATTTCTTCGATTGATATTTTGGAAGAGGCTGATTTTAAGCAATTGGCTGAGCAAATTAAGTCTGAAATGGTGGCGCAAATTCCTCAAGCAGTGATTAATTGCAATTATCGTGAGCAAGCTATTGCGGACTTTGTGCGCTCACGAATTCGCAAAAAAATTTATAATGCTACGGATATTAAACCTGTTACGTTTTTCCATATGTATATTATTGACGGACAGGAAATCGGTAATGTGGAAAAATCTGAGGAAGGGGAGAGTATTCAAGTTTTGGCAGATAATTGATTTTTTTTATTTTTGATTGTTTTTTTTATTGAAATTTTAGAAAAATATTTTATCTTACCTTTTGTTGTTTTATTTTTATTACATTATTATGGAAAAAATAATTTATACGCAGAAAATTTATGAAACGCCTTCTCATGTTAAGTTTACGGATTTGGCAGGGTATTTGAACAATTATGCTTTTTCTTTGTGGAATGATTCGGTGAAGTATTTTGAAATCGGTGAAAGAAAGTTTTTTGCTGATGGCAAAATTGAAGAAACTTTGTTTCCGACGCCTAAAGAAAGTTTTGTTCGTTATTTGCGGCTTCACGAAGTGAGAGCTCAGCAGAATGTTAAACTTGCTTCGCTTGATGCTTGTGGAAATGTTTTGTTTTGCGATACCTCGTTTGTGGTGATGTTTGGGCAGAAACTTCCTGATAAACCCGTGGAAAAACGCACGTTTGAAAATGCGGCTCATTTTGCTGCTAAAAAGGCAAAGCATTTTAAGTTTGTTCATATTCAAATTATTCAGCGCTTTTTGGGTAGTCGCGGGCGATTCCAAAAACAATTGAGAATCGCTGTTAAACCTGATGCCAGATTGCATTATGATGAAGCTGTTAATGCTGAGATTTGTGCAAAATGGGGGAAAAATGCCACGCCTGAGAATACTTTGGAGTATTTTCAAGCCTTTTGTGGTCGTTTCTAAATTAAATTGTTATAAAACTGTGCTATTGAAAAAAATAGCACAGTTTTTTGTTGATTATTTTAAAATTATGGTCTATATTTTGTCTAAATAAACATTATTAATTTTTTATTTTTATGAGAAGAAAATTATATATTGAAAAAATTTATGCCAAAACAGATCAAAAACACAGAATTTGCGATTTGCAGTCTTATTTGATTCAGTCTTATTTGGAGGCTTGTGCCATAAAGTCTTCAGGTCATGGAAATTTGTGCTTTTGTGAAATCGGGGAACGGCATTATTTTAATGATGGCGCCGTTAATGAAGTTATTTATCCTGAGCCTAAAGTTGTTCAGATACCTTTGGAGGCTTTTGGCTATCCTTTGCCAGAGGTTATGGAAGGAACTTTGGAAGCTCTTGAATTGCGCCGGACAGCACATGAAATTTATGCCTTTTCGGTGCCCCTTATTCGGATTAGAAACGTTTCTGTAAAAGTGCCAATTCCGACTTTGGCTAATGCAGCATCCAGACTTTTTACTTTAGGTAAAAAATATGACGTGCATGTTGATATTGTGACAAAGCATGTTTATTCAAACAAGATTTTGATTGATGAAACTGAGACTGTGTCTTTATTTATGGGACACAATCGTCGGGTTTATTCTGACAAAACATTGTATCCTATTTTGCCGGATAAGTTTCATCAATTAGTGTTGCAGCTGGCGGCTAAGGGGTGTCATGCCTTTATGGTTTATAAAAATCCGTTTGATTTGTTGGTACTTAATCATCCTTATTATAAATTGGATGCAAAAGTGTTGGCTTCCTGGCGGAATTTTGTAATCGTTCATAAAACGCCGATTTATTATTAAAATAAAAAATCTGTTGTCTTTATGGCAACAGATTTTTTTATTATCTATTTGACGGGGGTGATGTAATCTTTCATCAGTTTTTTATATCCGGCTTTGTCAAAGATGATTTCAAGCTTGTTGCCTTCAATGTTTTTGACACGGCCGTAGCCAAAGCTCTCGTGATAGACTCTTGCCCCGATGCTGATAGACGATGTTGCATTTTTAGCGGCTTGTTTGGCTTTGTTCATATTATGCCAAGAGTTATAACCGGCGTATGAACTTTGGTATTCTTTGGTGTAGGTATAATCCCCGCCGTCTGAATATTCGTATTCGCCAAACTCGTTATAATTATTTTTTTTGGCTTTAACCCATGGGGTGGCGTTTTGGCTGTAGGTGTCCTGCCGTTGAAAATAAGTGGCGCATTTGTTGATAAGCTCAATATTTGCCGGTGGAAGCTCATTGATAAAGCGTGACGGTATGTTGTTTTGCCACTGACCGTAAACGCGGCGGTTCATCGTCGTGGTGATGTATAGTTCTTTTTTTGCTCGGGTGATTGCCACATAGGCTAAACGACGTTCTTCTTCCAGAGAATTTGAGCCGCCTTCATCCAGTGAACGTTGGTGAGGGAAAAGGCCTTCTTCCCATCCGGGGAGAAATACAACTTCAAACTCCAAACCTTTGGCTGAGTGCAAGGTCATTAACGTTACTTTGTTGGAATCTGTTTCATCGTCATTATCCATAACCAGACTTACGTGTTCCATAAAGTCACCCAAATGCGGGAATTTTTCGTGGTCGCTCATGACGTTGATTAATTCTTTTAAGTTTTCTATTCTTCCGGGGGCTTCCGGTGATTTGTCATTTTTGAGACTCTCAATGTAACCTGAATCTTCTAATATCAGATTGGCCAATTCATCCGGCGTTAAGCTTTGTTCAGCCAGACGCCATTCCTTAAACAGCTGCATTAATTCTGTTAATCCGGTTTTGGCTTTGCCGCTGATACCGCCTTCTGCCAACAGTTTTTCTATGGCCATATACAAAGATACATGCTTACTGTGGGCGGTTTGATAAAATTTTTCAACCGATTTTGCACCGATGCCGCGTGCCGGTTTGTTGATAATCCTTTCTAAAGCCAAATCATCGTGTGGTTGCAGTATGACTCTAAAATAGGCAATTGCATCACGAATCTCGGCTCGCTCATAAAATTTTGGACCGCCGATAACCTGATAAGGAATTGATTCAGATATAAACTTTTCTTCAAATTCACGGGTTTGAAAGGCCGTACGGACCAAAACTGCCATATCGGCATAGTTTTTGCCTTGGCGATGCTGGTTTTCGATTTCATCGGCTATGTATGTGGCTTCATCCTGGCCGCTGTATAGGCTGATGATTTTTATTTTGTGATTTTCTGCGGACAGAGCAGGGCTGTTCTCGGCTACTTTTAAGGTTTTGCCCAGTCGGCCTTGGTTGTGGCTAATGAGAGCAGATGCGGCAGATAAGATATTGGCTGTTGAACGGTAATTTCGTTCTAGTCTTATGGTTTTGGCGTCGGTGAAGTCTTTGTTGAATCTCAATATATTTTCTATTTCTGCGCCGCGCCATGAATAAATAGATTGGTCATCATCACCCACACAGCACAAATTGCGGTATTTTTGTGACAGAAGTCTCAGCAGTAAGTATTGGCTGACGTTGGTGTCTTGGTATTCATCTACCATGATATATTTAAATTGGTTTTGATAGCGCGCTAAAATCTCAGCATCTGACATTAAAATGGTCAAGGTGTGTAAAATGATGTCGCCAAAGTCAACGCAATCAAGCTCTATTAGCCTGTTTTGATATTTTTCAAATACTTGTGTCAAAATGTTGGACTTATATTCAAGTTTGATTTTTTCTATCGTTAAACCTTTGTCTTTCCAACGTGAAATCGTGTCTACAATGCTTTGCGGCGGGTATTTCTTGTCATCAATACCTTCGGCTTCACAGATTTGTTTTATTAGTCTTTTTTGATCGTCTTCGTTCAAAATGGTAAAATTTGAATTTAGGCCAACCATTTCAGCGTGGCGGCGCAATATTTTGACGCAAATTGAGTGAAATGTACCAAGCCAAACGGCAGTGGATTGTTCGCCGATTAAGTTGTAAACACGTTCTTTCATCTCTTTTGCCGCGCGGTTTGTAAACGTAACTACCAAGCATTCCCACGGGTTGGCTTTTCTTGTGGCTAAAATATAAGCCAGCCTTGATGTTAGAACTTTGGTTTTGCCCGTGCCGGCTCCAGATAAAACCAATACCGGCCCTTGAGTCGTGGTTACAGCCTCTTTTTGTTCCGGATTGAGTTCCTCTAACCACGGAAATTTAGGCTGCATCAAAACAGATGTGTTGTCGTATATCGGTGCCGCAGTATTATTTGCGGTTTGCAATGTTTCTTCATTTAAACTTAAATCAAAGATATCTTCCATTGTTTTTTTACTTCTTGTCTTTTAAATCTGCCGATAATATATATTATATTATAAAGATTGCAAAGGAGATTTTGTGATGGCTGTTATCAATAAACAAAAATATGTTAATCAGGGCGAAGTTATTGCTCAAAAAGGTGATGATGCCTGGAAAACGGGGCTATATGATGAGGCCAGAACTTTTTACGGACAGGCGGCTAAGTTCTTTCATGATAATGAAGATCATCAAGGGCAGGCAATGGTATTGTCTCGTTTGGGAGAGCTGGAGCTTAGTTTGGAAAACTTTGAGGCCGCCGAAAAAGATTTGAATGCTGCCGCCGAGTTGGTTAAACACGAACCCGATGCCGAAACGGTTTTGGCGGATGCTTATATTAAAAAAACTAAGCTTTATATCGCGCTGTATGATCTTGATAATGCTCATAAAATAATCAAAAAAGCTCAAGATGCGTTGGAAAACGGTGGAAGCCGCTCTTTGCTTGGAGATGCTTATGATCAGGAAGCTTATATCTTTTTGTTAAAAGGAGATGATAAAAGCGCTTTGAAAACCTATCAAAAAGCAGCCGATATTTTCAATCAAGAAGGAATCGGCCTTAAAGAAGCTTCTGTCCTTCGTGCAATGGCTCGTATTGCTATGAAGCTCAAAATTTATGACAAGGCTCATGATTGGCTTGAAAGCTGCCGTGCCTTGTATCGTGAAAATGGTGATATTTTGGGTGAGGCCAGTGCGCTTTCGGCTATCGGCAGTTTGCGGTTTCTTATCGGTGATATTGAAAACGCGCGCAAGGCTTTGATGAAGTCTGTTTATTTGTATGGTAAAGCCGAACATCACTTTGCCGAAGCTGAGGCTTTGCTCTATTTGGCCAGAGTCGAAGCTTCTGATGCCGAAAAAGGCGATTTTGCCCGCGCTAAAACGCATTATAAAAAATCTATTGAACTTTATGATTTCTTGCAAAATGACACGATGAAAATTGCTGTTTTGGAAGAATATAACAACTTTCTTAAACGTGAAATTATTGATTAATACGGGGTGTGAATATGTCTGCTATCAGAGATAAAATTATGACTCTTAAGTCTTTTATGGAATCACAAATCATTGGTCAGGAAGATTTGGTGAAAAAACTTATTATTACCTTGTTGGCCGATGGTCATGCCTTGGTTGAAGGGGCTCCGGGGTTGGCTAAAACAAAAGCTATTAAAACTTTAGCTCAGTGTATTAATACTTCTTACAATCGTATTCAATTTACGCCGGATTTGTTGCCGTCCGATATCACAGGAAGTGAAATTTATTTAGCGCAAAAAGGAGAATTTGAATTTAGGCCGGGACCGGTATTTGCAAATTTGGTTTTGGCAGACGAAATTAACCGTGCTCCGGCAAAGGTTCAATCTGCTTTGCTTGAAGCTATGGCTGAACGTCAGGTGACTAATGGCGGTAAACGCTATAAACTTCCTGAGCTTTTTATGGTTATGGCAACTCAAAATCCTATTGAACAAGAAGGAACATACAACTTACCGGAAGCTCAACTTGATAGATTTTTGATGTATATTAAAATTTCTCAGCCGGATGCTATGGCAGAACATAAAATTTTGTCTTTAGTTCGCGGCGAAGTGCAAAACAATGTGGCACAAATTTCTGAAAAGCTCAGTGTCGAGGATATTTTACTTGCAAGAAAAGAAGTGCTCAATGTTCATATGAGCGATGCCGTTGAGGATTATTTGGTGCATTTAATTGTGGCAACGCGCAAGCCTGAAACTTATGATGCCAAGTTGCAAAAGTTGGTTCTTTATGGGGCAAGTCCTCGTGCGACGATTGCTTTGGACAGAGCTTCGCGCATTCATGCTTGGCTTAACGGTAAAGATTTTGTTTCTCCCGAAGATATTCAAGCCATCGTGTTTGATGTGTTACGCCACAGAATTATCTTGAGTTTTGAGGCTCAAGCCGAAGGTGTGTCTGCGGATGATATTATTGCTGCGTTGCTCAAAGTTGTGCCTTTGCCTTAAGTCTTTATTAGGAGAGGGTGAAAATGGTTTTGAATACCCTAAAACATAAGCTCTTTATGCATGCAAAGCAAAATGAAAATGGTAAGGGGCTGTTTGCTTCCGTTTCGGAATTGATTGCTCAGCGGCAAAATATTGCTTATTTGCAAAATATGCATGAACGTTTGGTGACGTCTAATCAAGCCGGAAATGTTAAGTCTGCTCTGAAAGGAAGAGGAATCGAGCTGGAGGAAATCAGGGCTTATACTTTTGGTGATGATATTCGTGATATTGATTGGCGCGTAAGTGCACGTAAAGATATGCCTTATACCAAAGTGTATAACGAAGAAAAAGACCGTGAAATCTATGTTTTGCTTGACTTGTCGCCTTATATGGCGTTTGGTTCTCGTTTCGAGCTAAAATCGGTAACGGCGGCCAAAATCGCAGCTCTTATCGGTTGGCTCAGTCTTGAAAACAAAGATAGATTCGGGGCGGTGGTATTTGACGGAACGCAGACTTTTTTTTATCGGGCGACCAACAATCGTTCTACCATGCCGGTGATTTTGAACAAAATTGCTGATTTGACCCAAGCTATGTTAACGCCAAAGCTGACGTCAGAATGCAGTCTTAATTCGGCTTTGAAAATGATGAACAACTACATTAAGGAACGCGTCAGTGTGTTTGTTATCAGCAGTTTTAATATGCTTGGCGAGTCGGAGAAAAAATCATTGTCTCAGCTCTCTAAAAAATCTCGAGTCTTTGGGGTGAATGTTTTTGACCCTCTGGAAAAGACGGCTCCGATTAAAGGAGAATATATGGTTGCTGATGGTAAGGGCAAAAACTTAATCTTTAATAGCGCTAATAAACTGTTTCGTGCTGAATATCAACAATATTTTGATGATAAAAAAAATAAGTTTCAAGATTTTTGCCGGCGTTTTCGTATCGCTTATGCCGAGGTTTGTCCCGCTCAGGATTTGTGCTCCCAATTGAAATTTTATTGATTTTGTTAAGCAATCGTTGACAAACGATGCTTATAATGCTACCTTCATAGTGAATTATTCTGTAACTATAATTTGAAAAGAGAATATCATGGTTAAATCAAATGACAATAGTGCTTATAAAAGAGGGCAGGAATTATTAGATCAGGGGTTGTATCAGGAAGCTATTCAGCAGTTCGATGAGGCTTTGAAAGAACAGCCTGATTCTTGGAAAACATTAAACAGCAAAGGTTTTGCTTATCAGAAAATGAGCAAATATACTGAAGCTGTGGAGTGTTTTGATAAAGCTTTGGCTCTTAACCCCCAGTCGGTGGAGGTTTTGAACAACAAGGGCGTTACACTTAGTATGCGCGGTTTGTATAAAGATGCTATTGCGTGTTTTGATATGGCTGTTGCTGTAGATCCGACTTCTCTTGAGGCTTTGAATGGTAAAGCAATTGCTTTGCAACACATGTTTTCTTATAAAGAAGCTTTGGATGTGTTGGAACAGGCCATGAAAATTGACCCGAAACATACACAGACTTTGCTCAGTATTGCCGTTACTTTGCAGAAACTTAAGCAGTATGAACGTGCTATTTCTTTTTTCAAAAAGGTTTTGGCTGCCGATCATTCCAATATCAAGGCTTGGAACGGCGTGGGTGTGACCTATCAGTTGATGGGTGATAATAATTCGGCCTTGAAATGTTTTACTAAAATTTTGAATATTAACAGTCACGAAATTCAGGCTTGGATTAGTATTGGTTTTGTTTATCAAAAAATCGGTAAATTCAGCGATGCCCTCAAATGTTACAAAAAGGCGCAAATGGTGATTAACAATCGTTATCATCACAAGCTTTATGATGGGTTGGCAAGTTGCTTGACTAAGCTTTCGGAATTCGACCAAGCTATTGAAATTTACAAACAAATCTTTCAACGTGAAGAGGGCAAAAAGAAATGGGATGCCCAGCGTTCAATCAAATTTGTTAATAAACTTAAACGCAAGAAAGCTATCGGTACACTTCAAGCTCCGACTGTGGTTGGTAGTGAAAGTTCTTCAAGTGATACAACAGCGCCGTCTGCTAACTAGTTGATTTTTATATTTTTATCCCCTTTAGAGTTTGCTCTGAGGGGGATTTTTTTGTGTTTGAAAAAGTGTTGTTTATGTTGTATGATGAATATTAGTGAAAGCTAGTGTCTCAGGAGATGGTTTTATGGATAATCAAGAACAAGAATTAGAAGATTTTTTTTCTGATTGGAATGAAGAAGAATTTCAATATAATCAGCTCTTATATGATTGGGACAAAAGGTTTTATAATTCTTGGTGGTCAGATCGTCGTTATTGGAGTGATGAAAAAAGAGAAACTGAAAAAAATAAAGATTTTTCAGTTTCTTCAGAAGCCGCAAAAAGAATATATATTGCCTTAAATACCGAAAAAGACCGTTCTCCTTATTGGGAAATGATGGGATATTTATCTAAGCGTTCGGCTAAGGAGTTGCTAGAGGCGGAAAAGCTTGTTCCTGAGTTTATGGCTTTTTTGCAGAAGAGTGATATGACGCCCGAGCAGCAATTAAAGTTAAAAACTGTTTTCCCGCATATTGCCGGAAGCTATGTAACTTTGACTTCCGAAAATGATAAAAAAATTTCATTTACCGAATTTTTGAAGCCAATGAATGGTATTTTGCAGAAACTGGAAAAAGGCGACGCTTATTATTCTCCGACCATGATTTTTGATAGATATATGTCGGATTATTATAATTGCTATTTGGATAAAACAAGACTGGCGATGAATCTTACACTTTTGAAAGAAGCGAGTAAGCAAACCTCAAGTTGCAAGATTTTGCAAGGCATAGAAGATGATTTTTCAGCTTATGCAAGAGTGTTTCCGGAAACGGTTAATGCTAGGTTTCTTGCTAATTATGTTCAGCATATTATTCCGCGTAGTTTGCATAAAGATGACATTTTCGGAGCGCAATCCAATAAATGGGGCTGTGGTAGAGGCAAAGGAATTGCCAAAGGTGTCGGGGCGGCAACTTATGCCTATAAATGTTATGCCACAGATATTACGCCGCGCGGGGTTAATGATTTGGTACAGATGTCTTATGAAACTTTGGCAGGAGACTTCAAAAATTTTGAAAGCATAAGAAAGGATGCGTTGTTGTTAAACTCGTGGTTTCCGAGAGATCCCATTCATGACAGTGCTCCAGGGGTGAATGATATTTTGACTAAAATGGTGGCTTATTATGATGCCGCGCCAAAGGATAAAGAATCCGCCTTGTCTGATTTGAAAAAAGCCAGTGAGAAAATGCCGTTCTGGGGTGATAAAATTTATCATTTAGATAAATATGATGAGATAAACCCTCGTTCTAACGAAAAAAATATTGATATCTTACGGCGTATTAACCGTGATATGTCGCAGAACAACAATGAGGCTCCGCTCACCGAAAACGCACGACTCAATGAGCTTGCGCAGAAAGTCGGGCAGCGTGAAGCTCCGTTTATGTTTGATGTTATGCCGTTGGTTGTGGCGGTTAATAAAGAAATTCTTTCTGCTATGGATAAAAAACAAACCGGTTTCTCTCCGGAAATGGTTAACCTTATTGCATGGACAGATAGGAAATTGGCTCAATCACTTAATGATATGGATTTTGAGCGGCAAATGGGTTTTTATAAATCAGATGACTGCAAAGAGGTTTTGAAATTCAGTGAATTGGTTCATTCGCCCAAAGAAAAATTTGACGCCAAAGAGTTTGAAGATTTTTATCAAAACAAAGTCAAAAATGCTTTCGATATGGAAGAAGCTTATCAAAACATAGCACAGAGGCAAAATGAAAATTTGTTTGCCTTATATCGGCAATATGATAAAGACTGTCATGCTATGGATGATTCCGACGGAGCTAAGGTGATGACTGAGGCCAGAAAAGAACGAGCAGGGTCGGGTAATACGCTTAAGTCTTTGCAAAATATGACTCTCTATAAAGAACCGTCAACCAAAATCGGTATGCGAGAAAAACAAGAGCGCGAAAACAGAAGTCCGTATCGTGCTGTTATGCTCAAAGAATTTTATAAAGGGCGATAAATAAAAATAACGGAGATAAATAAAAAAGCTTATATTCTGTTGAATATAAGCTTTTTTATTGGTTGTTTAAGCTCTCTAGGCGGTTTGTACCGCGTAGACGGTGTTACGGAAAGTAAGCGGGTAGGTCATAAACAAACCGGCCTCGCGGACTTTTTCCATGGCGGCATCCAGTAATGTTTTTTCCGGTGATTTTTGCCATTTGGAATCGCCGGCGATGTTGAGGGTGTCTTTTACAAAAGCAATCTTTTGCCGAATGCTTTCCGTGGAAGTTTGTTGCGTCAGACTATGTAAGCATTTACTCAACAAGTGCGGAAAATCATTTTTTTGACGAGTCTTGAATGCAATGATTTCAACATTACCGGTTTTGCCAAGTGAGATGAAATCGTTTTGACCTTGTAAATTTTCTACCGCGATTAATAAAGTTTTTCTTTCCATAATTTGAGGAATTTAATAGGTTAATAATATATAAAAAATTGTTAAGTGCGGATTCTATATATCATTTGGAAAATTTTGTCAAGCATTAATCGAATTGATTTTACGTCATTTATTGAAATTATTGTTTGTTGTAAGCTTTTTTGCGCTTTTTTTGCCTTTATACAGAAAAATCCGATTGTTTCTTTTAACAATCGGATTTTTTTGTTTGTTTATTTATTGAAACTATTTTTTTCGTCCGGATCACGCAGAACATAACCGCGGCCCCAAACTGTTTCGATATAATTTTTTCCGCCGGAGGCTTTTTCAAGCTTCTTTCTTAATTTGCAAATAAACACGTCTATAATCTTTAATTCCGGCTCGTCTATACCACCATACAAGTGATTCAAAAACTGGTCTTTGTTCAAGGTTGAGCCTTTTCTTAAAGACAGCAATTCCATGATGCCATATTCTTTGCCGGTTAAATGCAATGTTTTGTTGCCAACCGTAACGGTTTGTGTGTCCAGATTAACCTCAACATCTCCTGTGCGTATAATGGAATTTGAATGCCCTTTGGAACGGCGGACAACCGCTTGTATTCGTGCTAATAACTCCGATTTATCAAATGGTTTGGTCAGATAGTCGTCAGCCCCATAGCCTAAGCCTTTGACCTTTTTGTCTGGTCCGGTTAAACCCGATAAAATTAACACTGGCGTGTCTATCTTGGCGGCTCTTAGATTTTTCAAAACCTCATATCCGTTCATATCCGGCAACATTAAATCCAAAATGATTATGTCGTAGTCATATAGTTTGCCTATCTCAAGTCCATCTTCTCCCAAGTCAGTGGTATCAACAATCATACCCTCTTTCTTTAACATGGTTTCAATGCTTTGTGATACGGCATAGTCATCATCAACCAGTAATACCCTCATGCTTTTTGCTCCCTTAAAATAGAATCTTTTGTCTTGATGATGTTATGTTATTTGCTATTTATATATTTGTTAACTCTTTTATACATGTTGTTAACAATTATTAACGCTGGGGAAAAAACTTTTTATTTTTGAATATTTATTTTTATTTGTGTTACCATATGCTTTCGGGAGGGTCGTCGTGGTGGCTTGGTTTGAAAATATTACTCAATCGGTGAAAGATTTGACGCCGGTTACTTATTTTGGAAAAGTAACGGCTGTGCAGGGACTCTTTATTGAAGCCTCTGGCGTGCGCAAACCTTTGACCATTGGAGATAGATGTTTGGTCGAGGCTAATCACGGCAAAAAAGTTCCTTGCGAGGTGGTCAGCTTTAAAAATGATAAACTCCTCCTTATGCCCTATGATTCCTTAGATGGAATCGGTCCGGGATGTAAAGTCGATGTTTTGGATGCTTCTCCCGTTATTTATCCGCATCCTTCTTGGTGTGGACGTATCATTAATGCTTTCGGCGAGGCTATCGACGGTAAGGGTGAGCTCCTTAAAGGTGATAAACCTTATTTTATTAAAAATTCTCCGCCTCCGGCACAATTAAGAGCCCGTGTGAAGGGCAAAGTTGACCTTGGGGTACGTGCGGTCAATACATTTTTGACGGTTTGTAAAGGGCAGCGTATGGGTATTTTTGCCGGTTCAGGTGTCGGAAAATCAACCTTAATGTCTATGATGGCTAAAAATACCGATTCTGATATTGCCGTTATTGGTCTTATTGGCGAACGTGGGCGTGAGGCTAACGAATTTGTTGAAGATGTATTGGGACCGGAGGGATTGAAAAAGTCGGTTCTTGTTTTAGCAACTTCAGACGAAAGCCCTCTTATGCGCCGCCAGGCCGCTTATACAGCCATGGCTGTGGCAGAGTTTTTTCGTGATCAGAAAAAAAATGTGCTTTGCATGATGGACTCTATTACGCGTTTTGCTATGGCTCAACGTGAAATTTCTCTTAGTGTCGGTGAACCTCCTGCCTCCAAAGGTTATACGCCCAGCGTGTTTGCCGAATTACCAAAACTTTTGGAACGTGCAGGTCCCGGCGTTAAGGGCAGCGGCACTATTACCGGCCTTTTTACCGTATTGGTTGACGGTGATGATCATAATGAGCCGATCTCTGATGCCGTGCGCGGTATTTTAGACGGGCATATCGTGTTAGATCGCTCTATCGCTGAAAGAAACCGCTTTCCAGCGATTAATATTCTGCGTTCCATCTCTCGTACGATGCCGGATTGCGACACACCCGAAGAGGCCGCTATGGTTGCAAAAGCACGCAAATATATTGCTACTTATGAAGATATGGCTGAACTGATTCGTCTCGGTGCCTATAAAAAAGGTTCTAACCCCGAGGTCGATGAGGCTATGTTCTATTATCCTAAAATAGAAGAATTTTTGAGCCAGAAGAAAAATGAATGTGTTACTTTAAGCGAGGGCTATAAGCAACTTTCCGATATCCTTAATACACCTTATAAGCCTTAGAGTTTTGATATATGAAAAATTCTCTCAAAACGCTTTCTCGTATTCAAAAAGTTCATATAGACGAACAACGCAAGCTCTTGAATGAACAGCTTGATGTTGAAGAAAAGCTCAACTCGGCAATTAAAAAATTGGAACAAGAGCTTGAAAATGAAAAAAAATTTAGTGCCGAGCACCCTGAAATAGGTGATTTTGGCGCTTATTACAAACGTTATCAATCTGTGCGGGCGGAACTTGAGGATGCTTTGGCCCAAACCCAAAAACGCATTGAAGAGCTGCGCGATATTATTTCTGATATGTTTAAAGAGCAAAAAACTTATGAAATTGTGGATGAACGTCGTATTGAGCGCGCTCAAAAACAAGAAGAAATAAAAGAGCAGAAGATGCTTGATGAAATCGGAACGAATAATTATATAAATCAGCACAAACAATAATTCTTTTGAAGGAGAACATGTGATGGCTTTTGATTTACCTAAACTTCCGTTTGCTGAAAATGCTTTGGAACCTTATATTTCTGCGCAAACCATACAATTTCATTATGGCAAGCATCACAGAACTTATGTGGAAAATCTTAATAAACTTATTCATGAAACGGCATTTGATAAGATGTCTCTTGTGCAAATTATTCAAGAAACGGCCGGAAAAGCTGAATACGCTCCGATTTTTAATAATGCGGCACAGGCTTTTAATCATGAATTTTTTTGGAACTGCATGGTGCCAGAAGGCAGTGCGCCCCAAGGTGAAATAAAAGAAAAAATTAACCGCTATTTTGGGTCATACGATAAATTTTGTGAAGAATTTCAAAATGCGGCTGTTTCCCAATTTGGTAGCGGGTGGGCTTGGCTGGTGGAAGATAAGTCAGGCAAACTTTCGGTTATCAAAACCTCAAATGCCGACACACCGGTTGCCCACGGTTTAAAGCCGATTGTTTGTGTTGATGTTTGGGAGCATGCTTATTATCTTGATTATCAAAACAGAAGGGTGGATTTTGTAAATACTTTCATTACCCATTTAATGAAGTTTTAGTTCTATCTATTTGAATTTAAATGTTGAAGGGGCTTGCTGTCTATAAGTCCCTTTTTTTGCTGTTAAATAATCTTTAATATGTGTATGATATTTTCTAAGTATTAATTATTTTGTTTGACTAATTTTGTCTAACGTGTTATACTGAACTAAATTATATCGAATGTTCTTGATTAGCTTTATGTTTTTAGGCAATTAAACTTGAAATAATATTCGATTTAGGTATATGTTAATGCTCATACGAGTCACAAAAGAGCAGGAGGTAGCAAATTATGGACTTAAAACAAAAAGCAGCTCAGGTTAAAAATCATCTGAAAAATCATGTCGTGGCTTATGCTTGCGGTGCGGGTGCCGTGGCGTTGGCGGCCAGTGGTAATATTAAAGCCGAAAGCTATATCGGACCTGATGGGCATGAAGGTATTCGTGTTACCGAAGGAAAGGCTCATGTAGCTGGTGCTTTGGCTTTGGGCTCTGTGGCAAGTGTTGCTTTGTTTATGGGAGCTCTTCGGAAATTCAATGAAGACGTTAAGAAAAAAGATAATGCTGCTCAAATCGCACGTATGAAAATGATGGAAAAATCAAATGGCTAATAAAGTTCGATTGGCAAATAATTTTGTGGTTGCCGAGGGCGAGGAAGGCGAGATTTATATCTTTATTGATGCTTGTAAAGATAAACCTCAGAATCCGCGCGTTATTTATGATGGTAAAGATCATGCCATTTTTTTACATTCTCCCGACGATAAAATTATCTTGGATTATATTCATCCCGAGGTGAGAGAAAAGTTGCGTCATTCAACCGGTGTGGTGATGGTTGAAACTATTTTGGAAAATATTAAAGATAGCTATGTGGCTGATTTACAGATTGTTGATAATATTCCGGTTGATTGGTCAAAAATTGGCTTGAAGTCCTGGGAAGAAGCCGCCTTGGTTAAATAAAAATTTTTTCTTTATCTATATAAACAAACACCTTTTGAAAAAAATCAAAAGGTGTTTGTTTTTTTTAGGTTATTCAGCTTTATTTCTTAAGTGTAATTTTTTTCTTCTTGCTTTGTTCATCCGTTGATTTCGGGATGATAATGCTCAAGACGCCATTATGAAATTCAGCTTCGGCATCATTGAATTTTAAGTCCCAAGGAAGTTGGATGGTTCTTGAAAATGTTCCGTAGCTCAATTCTGAAAAGCAAGCGTTTTTGTTTTCTTCTTTTCTTTCTTGTTTCTTTTCGCCGGAAATGGTCAGATATCCGTCAGCGGAAATTTCCATATCCAAATCATCTTCTTTAACGCCCGGAACCTCAGCTAAAACGGTGACATTCTTATCGTTTTCGTTGATTTCAATTTTTGGTTCAAGCGTTTTCAAAGAATTTTGCTCAGCTGGAAAGTCTACCCAATTGTTGAAAAATGAGTTGACCAATTCGCTTAAGTCTTTGGTATAAGCATAACGACGCGGCATATTGTTGTGATTGTGTTCTTTATGTGTAACTAAATCTGACATTGTAAACCTCCATTTTTAATTTATGGTGATTTTGTTTCATCATCTATTATTTTAGTTAGGTAATTGTTTGTTCAAAATCAAGCCCTGTTTTATAAAAAAATCTTTGTGCTTTGATTTTGCTTTACAATTTTATTAAAATATTTTATAAAAAAGGTAATTTTGTTATTATTTTAAATCTGTTTTTATGGAAAAATTATTATTCAAAGAAGGTGTCAATGCTTTTTTGTGTGGTCGTTTCTCGCAAGAAGGTGATTGTATGGTGTTTAGGGATTTGTCCTTTCCTCTGGCTGTTGGGCAAGCGTTGCGTATTCGCTCCACTTATGTCGTCGTTCAAAAAAGCGGAGAATATATTTTTGCCGGCTGGCTTTTCCAAAAAATGGAACGGCAAGAAATTGAAAAAATATTTTCCGGTAATGCTTATTGTCGGGCAATCTTAAAACTCTATCCTAATTGCAAACATTTTATGGTTACTGTAGGGCGAGGGGAGTTGGAAGTGTTTCCTTTAACTTTGTTTGTGCGGGTTGAACGTATAAGTGATGCTGATATGCTGCTTTTTTTGGCTCAGTCTTTTGAAATGGCAGCAGACGAAAGCTCTTCTCTAAAGTATAAATTTTGTTCTAAACGCGGTTGTTGACGCGGATTATTTTTTTAAGAGGCTAGGGCCTCTTTTTTTTGTGTCTTGACGGTTAGATGGATAAATGTTAAACCTTTTTATAAATTGCATTTTCTAAAGGTTGATGTTTATGAAAAAAGATTTTTTTGTTTTTCGCCATGGTGAAACAGATTTGAACAAAGCCTTAAAAGCTCAAGGCTGCGGTATGGATGTTGATTTAAATACGACGGGGATTGAGCAGGCGGCTCTTTTGATTGATAAGCTGCAGGATAAAGGGTTGGAAGTTATATTTTCATCTCCGTTAAAACGTGCACGGCATACGGCGGAAATTGTTGCTCAAGCCTTGAATTTGAAGGTATTTGTTGAAAATGATTTAAGAGAATGTTTTTATGGTGATGCCGAAGGGCATTTGTTTGCTGACTATGCGGCAGAGTGGGATGCTTGGAAGCAACCTCATAATTGGGAGGTTGCTCTTCCTAATGGAGAACGCAAAATCGATGCACTTAATCGTGTGATGCAGGTGTTAGACAAGCTTTGTTTGAAGCCTTATCAAACCATGGGTGTTGCTATTCATAAAGGGACAATGTCTAATATATTAGCCAAATTTGGGTATGCTACGTGGGAAATTCCTAATTGCGGGGTTATGCATTTGGTGAATGAAAATGGTGTTTGGCGTGTGGATGGAAATATCTTTTAACAAAAATGAACCTTTAATGCAAAAAGTACTTGCAAGAAAAGAAAAATTGTTTTATTAAGTCTTTATCTTTATTTTATGGTCCCATCGTCTAGTGGCCTAGGACGCGGCCCTCTCAAGGCTGCAACACGAGTTCGAATCTCGTTGGGATCACCAATACAAACGGCAGGTACAAAAACTGCCGTTTTTCTTTTATAAATCAAGCGCTTAACCGAGTTCGAGTGTTGTAAATTTGAAAATGTCATTTTGGGAGAATTTTCCGAACTTGTTTGATGATAATCCTTTATTTTTCAATGGCTTGTATGAGTTGGAATCTCGTTAGGTCTCGGGATTATCATTTATCCAAAGCCGGATTTGGAGCCTGCCTAAAATAAAAGTTTTTGACGTTACCGGGTTCATCGTCAAAGTATGGGGCAGAGAGTAAAAATTAAAAAAAAATATCATAATCAAAACACCAAAGTAGAAAT
>CALXUE010000015.1 GCA_944391615.1 uncultured Alphaproteobacteria bacterium | reverse complement strand
ATTGGTTATTCCCATTGGCTTTTAAGCCAACGGGCCCCTTTCATCTCAGCCGCTCGGCCGATAAATCGCCGTGCGACCTCGATTCCGAACCTGTGGTTCTCATCGTGCTCCGCGACGCAAAAAAAAAGAGCCTTTCGGCTCTTATTTTTGGCTGCTTCACATGGATTGGTTATTCCCATTGGCTTTTAAGCCAACGGGCCCCTTTCATCTCAGCCGCTCGGCCGATAAATCGCCGTGCGACTTCGATTCCGAACCGGTGGTTCTCATCGTGCTCCGCGACGCAAAAAAAAAAGAGCCTTTCGGCTCTTATTTTTGGCTGCTTCACATGGATTCGAACCACGATTAACGGAGTCAGAGTCCGCTGTCCTACCATTAGACGATGAAGCAATTAACTGCGGTATATATACTCTGTTTTCAATGAATAGTCAAGCCCCTTTTTGAAGAATTTTCTTTTCCCTATTTTCACTCCAAATTGCGCTTAAATGTTAACGCCGCAAAAAACAACGTTCCGCATATAATCAACAAAAGCGGCCATAAGTGTGGCCAAATTTCTACCCATCCAAACCCTTTAAGAAAAACACCCAAAGCCAACTCTAAAAAATACCTAATCGGATTCACATAATCAATCACTTGAAAAACTTTTGGCATATCTGCAATCGGTGAAACAAACCCCGAAAGCAAAATTGCCGGCATCATAAAAGAAAAAGCGCCCAAAATCGCCTGTTGTTGGTTTCTACAAATGGAAGAAATAAAAATTCCCACCGCAATAAAAGACAACAACCCGACAAAAGCCACCAGCATAAAGCACCAAATCTTCCCCTGAAACGGAATACCGAAACACCCAACCGCAATCAGCGTCATAATCATCAACATCACAAATGCAATACACAACGGAGGCAAGGTTTTACCAACAAGAATTTCCCCCGCACTGTACGGACTGACAATCAACTGCTCAAAAGTCCCGAGTTCTCGCTCTCTCGCCACCGAAAGCGAAGTCAAAATCAACGCCACCACCAAAGAAATAATCACATTAAGAGAAATCACCAAATACCATTGATAAATATTATTCGGATTAAACCAACTCCGCCATTCCACTTCAATCGGAGAAATCGACTTTGGATAATATTGCTGCGTAAAAGCCTGTGCAATCTGTGAAAAATACGCCTGCAAAGAAGTTGCCACACTCGGCACCCGTCCGTCTAACACAAGCCCAACCTGTGCTTTTTCATCCTTTTTGAGCCGAGTTTCAAAATCATCAAAAATAATCACCGCACCATGAATTTTTTGCCGTAAAAGCAAATCTTCCATTAAGGACTTATCTCGCGTCACCCTAACCTCGTCAAACCAATTTGATGCCTTAATTTGAGAGATAAAATTTCTTGAAGAAAGCGTGTTTGAATAATCCACCGCCAACACCTTAATATTTTGTGTTTCCATCGTCAGTGTATTTGCAAAAATAATCAGTTGGATAAGCGGCGGCGCAAAAATAATAATTCGACTTTTCGGGTCACGAAGCACCGCCAAAAACTCTTTCACAATCAGCACCCACAAATGTCTCCAAGCTCTAATCATCAAGCCTCCTTGGAATTTTCAGATAAACCACAAAGGCAAACACCATTCCCAAAGCCAAAAGAAACATCGAACTTTCAAGCACATTCACCATCACAGTTCCAACCAAAAACTCACTTCGGATAAAATCCACATAATGCTTGGGCGGCAACAACCACGTCACCCATTGAAACCCCTTCGGCATAGAAGAAACAGGAAACACCACACCTGCCAACATCAATGCCGGCAAAAATCCCACAATCAAAGAAGTAATACTTGCCAAAAACTGATTCCGACACAAACTTGAAATAATCAACCCCACACCCAAACAAGCAAACAAAAACAAAGAACTAACCATAATTAGGGCTAAAACCGAACCCCGAAACGGCACCCGAAAAACAAAAATCATCCACCCCACATTAAACAGCAGCGAAGCCATGCCCACCACAAAATAAGGCACATACTTCCCCACCAAAATATCAATTGTACGAATATTCGTGGCAAGCAAAGCTTCAAGCGTACCTCTCTCCCATTCGCGCGAGATAACCAACGCCGTGAGCAAAATTCCGATAAGCGTCATGGTAATAGCCAAAGAGGCAGGCACCACCGCCCATTGCCCAACATTATTTTGATTAAACCAAACTCTGGGCACAATCTCCACCGATGCCGCTTGAAGATTAGGATAAAACTTGCTTTCTTTGAACCAATTTTCAACAATAGATGACACATATTGCTGCGCAAACCCGACTTGATTATAAAAAGCCCCGTCACAAAGGAGCAAGAGCTGTGTTGAGCTCTGAGCCGCCAGCTTTTGCGAAAAATTCTGTGGAATAAACAATGCGGCATTAATCTTTCCCAGCTCAAGAGCCCGCTCCATTTCTTGTTGCGAATAAAAATCTTGCACTTTGATATACGGATTTTGACTGAAAGATTTCACCAAATTCACCACCTCGGCAGAATTATCATCGTTTTTAATTCCCAAGTTGACTTTAAGTGAGTCCATATTGATAGCAAAAGCATATATAAACAACAAAATAGTCGGCAAAATAAACGCAATCATCAAACTAGACGGGTCACGCCAAATCTGCAAAAACTCTTTTTTAATAAAAGCGGTTTTAATCGACATGGTGCTTCTCCCCCATATCAATATGACCTTCATCACGACGGCTGACAAGGTTAATAAAAGCCTCATTAAGCGTGGCAGCATTTGCACGTTTTTTTAATTCGTCGGGCGAACCAATAGCAATCGCCTTTCCCTGATAAAACAAACTTATTCTGTGGCAATATTCCGCCTCATCCATAAAATGCGTCGTAATCAAAATCGTCACCCCTATTTTAGAAAGAGCATTCAGATGATTCCAAAATTCTTTGCGTGTCAACACATCCACACCGGAAGTCGGCTCATCCAAAAACAAAACCGGCGGTTCATGCATCACGGCACAGGCAAAAGCCAAACGCTGCTTATAACCTAAGGGAAGTTCTTGAGCATTGACGTTTAAGAATTTTCGAAACCCAAAAATCGCACACATTCGCTTGATAGCTATGTCGGCGGCTTTTCCCTGCATTCCATAGGCTCCGGCAAAAAATCTCAGGTTTTCAATCACACTCAAATTCGGATAGAGCGAAAATTTTTGTGACATATACCCCAAATTGGCACGTGCTTTTTCAGGATGTTTGGTAATATCTATTCCCATAATTTTAGCCGTGCCGGACGTTGGCTTGGCCAATCCACACATCATCTTAAACGAGGTAGATTTTCCGGCACCATTGGGTCCCAAAAGGCCAAAAATTTCACCTTTTTTAATCTGAAAAGAGTTGTTTTCAACCGCCCAAAATCTGCCATATTTTTTAGATAAATCAATTGCTTCGACACCATACTTTGCATCCAGATTAAAAATTGGATAATTTCTTGCCAAAACTGAGGGACGTATGTGTGCACCGCCCATTAATTCCACAATTTTTTCTTCAAATTCAACAGCATCTTTACCCAAGTCTAAAGGTTTCCCTTGAAAAATGACTTTGCCTTTATCAAGCACAATCACTTCATCAAAAGCCATTGCCTCATCCATATAAGCCGTTGACCACAACACGGTTGTGTTTCCATGAACAGATAGCTTAACCATCTTCATCAATTCTTGTCTGGAAACAGGGTCAACCCCAACGGACGGCTCATCCAAAACAATAAGTTCCGGCTGTCCGAGCATAGCACAGATTAAGCCGAGTTTTTGCTTCATTCCGCCGGAAAGTTTGCCTGCCAAGCGATGTTGAAATTTATCCAAATCAGCAAATCGAAGGAGTGGCAAAAAATCAAATTTTTCCGCCACATTTTTAAGCGCAGCAAAAAACTTCAAATTTTCAATCACGGTTAAATCTTCATAAAGACCGAATTTTTGCGGCATGTAGCCTATTTTGGGCATCAGTTGCTCTTTATCAACAAGAGGATTTTTTCCCAAAACTTGAATACAACCTTCATCTGCTTGAAGCAAACCGCAAATAAGCCTGAGAAGAGTTGTTTTTCCGGCACCATCCGCACCGATAACCCCCACCATTTTGCCGCGCTTTATCTGCACCGACAACCCATCAATGGCCTTTTGCTTAAAATTTGCAAAAACTTTTGTGAGCTGAACTATGTCAATACAAACATCATCCATGATAGCTAATTTTCTTTTTGTTTTAAGTCAATAAGCAACGTAACCGGCATGCCCTGCCGAACAAATTCATCCCCATCATCAAAATACACATGGATTCGATAAACCAAATCAGCGCGCAAATCTTCCGTCTGCACGGTTTTGGGTGAAAACTCCGCCACAGAAGAGATATACCCCACATGCCCCTGATAAGTTTTCTTTTGCTGAGCATTAAAATCCATACTATCCGTTGAAATCAAAACCTTCGTGCCATAGGTAATATTGCCCAAATACTTTTGCGGAATATAAGCTCTCACCCACAGAGGTTCATCTTTAGTTAGGGTATAAACAATTTGTCCTGCCGCAACCACAGCCCCCGGCTCCTGCACGCGAGAGCTGATAACACCATCGCTCGGCGCATAAATTTTGGTATCTTCAAGCAGATTTTTTTCATATTGAGAATTAACCAAGGCTGTTTCATAAGCGGCCACAGCTTCGTCTTTAGCATTGGTATAAGACGTACAATCCCGTTGAGAGGTAATATTTTTGTCGCACAGCGGTGCATGCGTTTCCAACACCGAGATAGCCTCTTTCATTTTGGCTTCATAACGCTTGAGTTCACTTAAAGCTTTTTGATAATTATCGCGGTAGTCTCTATCTTCCAAAGCAGCTAAAAGATCACCTTTTTTAACCTTATCCCCTTCTTCAAACAACATTTCTTTGAGAATACCCGAAACCTTAAAGCTCATGTCCACTTGCCTGATATCAACATTTCCAAAGAGTTTAATCTCATCTTGAGGCTTTTCGCTTTTCTGATTGAGCCACCACAAGCCGCCGACCAACAGCCCCAAAAGCACAACAACAATTTTTTTCATTCTGACAAATCCCATAAAAAGCACAGATTCTTTTTATAAGGTTACAAAAATTTCTTTTATATTTAATTAAAAAAAACAAAACATCATTCGCGAAATAAAACGAAATTTTTTGTGTTTTGAAATTTCAAAATTTTTCCGTAAAGATAAAACAAAAGAAAGAAAAGAGAGGGAAAAGATATGAAACACGGAAAAAACTTCACCTTAGGCGAATATGTCATAATCAAAAAGCCAGATTTGGTCAACATCGGAGACAATGTTCGGATATCAGACTTTTGCCGCATCTCGTCGGCTTGCGAAATTGATTCAAATTGTGAAATTGCCCCCGGAACATATATAGCCGGCGGGGATGGAGCATATAAATTCAAAATGGGCAGTTATTCAAGCTTAGCCGCGGGAGTAAAAGTTTGGCTTTCAAGTAATGATTATGTTAACGAGCTCGTAACGCATAACGTTCCGGAGGTCAAAGAGATTCAAGGCAACGTCACCTTGGGCAAATACACCGGCGTCGGCACCAATTCGGTCATAATGCCCAATAATAACATACCAGAGGGCGTGTGCATCGGTGCTTTGAGTTTTGTTCCGCCAAATTACAAATTTGAGCCCTGGACGGTTTATGCCGGCCGCCCGATACGCCCGATAAAAAAGCGCAACAAAGAAAATGTTTTTAAAACGTTAGAAAAGATTAAAATGTTAGAACAGGAGCAGAGCAAATGTGCGGAATAGTTGGATATATCGGCAACAATGCCGTTGCAGACGTATTGCTAAACGGCTTAAAAAACTTAGAATATAGAGGCTACGATTCGTCTGGAATAGCTTTAAATGATAATCATACCATAGAAGTTTACAAAGCCTCCGGCAAACTGGGCAATTTGTATCAACTTTACGCAAAACACCAACCACAAATGGCAAACGCGCATCAAGGCATCGGACACATACGCTGGGCCACACATGGCAAAGCCACAATAGAAAACGCCCACCCACATATCTCCAATGACGGAAAATTAGTGCTGGTACATAACGGTATTATTGAAAATTATAAAGAATTAAGAAACAAACTTGAAAATCAAGGATTCGTTTTTCATTCTGAAACCGACACCGAAACTGCCGTTCATTTGATAGACAGAGAATATAAACTCTGCCATAACCTTGAAACAGCAGTCATAAGAGCCATAAAACAGCTCAAAGGTGCATTTGCATTTTGCATCATGCACGCGGATGAGACGGATAAAATCATTGCCGTCCGTAAAAACGCTCCGTTAATCATTGGCATAGGTAAGGATGAAAATTTCATCGCCAGCGACATTCCGGCTTTAATCGGCAAAACCAACCAAATTTTGCACCTAAATGATGAAGAAATCGCCATTGTGCATAAAAGCCACGTTGAAGTTAAAGACACCAAAGGAAATACACTAAACAAAACAATTGAAAAAATAGAGTTTTCACCCGAAGTTATCAGTAAGGCAGGTTATAAACATTTTATGTTGAAAGAAATCAACGAACAACCGGCTATTCTGCGCAAAATTTTGCAAAAACACCTTCCCAAAGCCGAAGATAGAGTAGCTTTGGCGGATTCGAAGTTAAACATAGATTTAAGCCAAGTAAGGAATATCACCTTTGTAGCCTGCGGCACATCTCTGCACGCAGCCTATATTGCCAAAGCCACATGGGAAAAATGGCTAAACATTCCGGTAGAGGTAGTTGCCGCCAGCGAGTTTATCTATCGTTATAATTTAACGGATGAACATTCGCTGGTCATAGGCATTTCCCAGTCAGGAGAAACGGCTGACACCATAACCGCAATCAAGCAGGCAAAAGAACATAACGCCCAACTGATAATCTTAACCAACCGGGAAGATTCCAGCATCACACATTATTCGGCAAATGTCATTCCGCTTGAAGCAGGCATAGAAGTCAGCGTAGCCGCCACCAAATCTTTTATGGCGCAATTAGCCGCACTTTATTGGACAGGAATGTATTTATCAGAGCAAAAAGACAACCAAAACAAATTTTTGCCCCTAAAACGCGAACTTTATGAGATTCCCGCATTGATGGAAGAAATATTATCAGACTTATCTGATATCAAGCGGATGGGTGAAAAGCTGAGCAAATTTAAGCAAATTTTTTATATTGCCCGTGGCATTATGTTGCCGATAGCCATGGAAGGCGCCTTAAAAATAAAAGAAATCAGCTACATAAACGCCAATGCTTATGCCTCGGGAGAACTCAAACACGGCCCAATAGCCTTATTAGATAAAGACACCGCCGTTATTCCGGTTTTGGCACAAGGTGCGGTTTATGAAAAAACTTTATCCAACTGTGAGGAAGCCAAAGCACGTCAGGCTAACATTTTTGCCTTAAGTAATAACGATAAAGACAAAGAAGCAGCTCTTTTTGATGAGGCAATAATTATCCCCGAAGTCGCAGAAGATTTGTCACCGTTGTTAATGTGCCTGCCCTTACAACTGCTGGCCTATTTTGCAGCGGACGAACTCGGCCGAGAAATCGACCAACCGCGCAATCTTGCCAAATCCGTCACGGTTGAATAAAAAAACATCACCTAAAAAAACCGCTGTAAAAAACAGCGGTTTTTTTTACACACAAACAAAATTACTTCAGTTGAGCCTTATAAAGCGCGGCATAAATACCGTTTTCTTTTTTCAGTAATTCATCATGTGTACCAGATTCCACAATTTCACCATAATTTACCACCACAATTTTGTTGGCATTACGCACAGTGGACAAACGGTGCGCAATAACCAACACAGTTCTGTCTTTCATCAAGTTATCAATGGCTTGCTGTACAACCGCTTCAGACTTGTTATCCAAAGCAGAGGTAGCTTCATCCAAAATAACAATCGGCGCATTTTTCAAAAAGGCTCTAGCAATGGCAATACGTTGTTTTTGCCCACCGGAAAGAAGCACGCCCCTTTCACCGATTTGCGTATCCAATCCGTCATCAAGCGTAGCAATAAATTCATCCAAACAGGCCATTTTAACCGCTTTTTCCACCTGTTCATTTGTTGCAGACTCATTACCGAGCAAAATATTCTCTCTAATTGTTCCATCAAACAAAAAGTTATCCTGAAACACAACCGAAATATTTTCACGCAAAGAGTTCAAATCAATATCTTTGATATTAACGCCGTCAATCAAAATTTCACCGCCATTTTTAGCATCCAAATCATAAAAGCGCGGCAAAATACTGACAATTGTACTCTTGCCGCCGCCGGAATTACCAACAAAAGCGATTGTCTCACCTTTTTTGATCTCAAGATTAATATTTTTAAGAACGGGATGATTTTTTTCATAAGCAAAATTGACGTTTTTGTAAACAATATTGCTTTTCAATCCATTTAATTTGAAAGCCCCTTTTTTAGAAGCAATTTCAGGCTTTTTATCCAACAACCCAAAAACACGTTCCATAGCCATCAAAGCCATTTGCACATTGTTATAATTATTGCCGATAGCCTTAATCGGATTATAGAGCATAATCAAAGCGGCAATAAAAGACACAAAACTACCGGCCGTAATAATGTGATGAACAATCAAATAGCTACCATACCAAATAACGGAGGCAATACCCAAAGATACAATAAAGTGCATCAAAGGCGACATCATACCCGTTCTTTGAATCATCTTAATTCCTAAATGGAACACCATACGTAGCGTATCACGAAAACGCTTGTTTTGATAATCATACAAATTGTAAGAAGCAATAATACGGTTACCACTATACGTTTCATTAAAGTGCTGCATCACAGCCCCGCCGGAAAAAATGGTTTTATCCATAATTCCCTTAATTCTGCGGCGAACAGTTGTTAAGGGATAAAGAGCCCCAAACAAAATCACTACGGCAATAATCGCGAGCTGCCAAGAATTATAAAACAACACGCATACTAATGAAATAGAAGAAAACAAGCGTGTTGTAAAAAGTTTCAAGTTTGAGAGCAAGCCATTACAAGCCAAATCCACATCATTATTAAAGCGCATCAACACATCACCGGACGTCGTTTTATCAAAAAACTTAGCATCCATATGCATAAGTTTGTCAAACAAATCGATTTTCACGTCATTAGCAATTTTACGCCCGACCCAAGTATTAAGATAAGTCGCTGTGTAGTTAAAGCCGCTTTGCAACACGGCAAACAGAATAATCAAAAACGGAATATAAGTTGTGGCCTGCATACTTTTTTCGACCAGCACCACATCCATATAAGGTTTCAAAGCCCAAGCAATAACGGCGTCCATAGCACCGACCGGAATTGTAATAAGAACGGCCACGATTGCCCGAAACCAATAAGGTTTCACATATTTCATCATCCGGCGATAATTAGCCACCGTATAAGTTGAGCAAATTTTATTTTTCAAATAAGCAAACATAAAAAAACATAACCTCTATAAAATCAACAAAGGTTGATTATAAATACCCAGAAGGTACTATAAACAACCTTTTCAGATAACGCAAGCAATTAATCAAGCTTATAAGATAAAATCAAAACCGAAAATCTCTTTGCCCGTTTTCGATTTTCACCAAATTATCTTTAACAATATCGCGCACTTTATCTTTGGAGATATGATTAAGCTCTGATTGAATCAAGGATTCGCCGACCTTTTTTGTGTCAGGACTAGCATAATCCATCAAATACTCTTTGAGCGTCATCAAAGCATTCGGCAAACAACAATTATGAATTTGCTTATTTTTGCAAAGGGCCATAAATCTATCACCGGTACGTCCTTCACGATAGCAAGCGGTGCAAAAACTCGGAACATAGCCCAGTTTCATAAGCCAATTAACCACTTCATCCAACGTCCGATGATCACTCACATCAAATTGCTCCGATTTAAGTTCTACATCCTCAGGCACAGCATAACCGCCAACGCTTGTTTTAGACCCACCGCTGATTTGAGAGATACCATAATGAATAACCTTTTCGCGGCATTGCGGCGTTTCACGGGTAGAAATAATCATTCCCGTATAAGGAACCGACAATCGAATAACGGCAATAATTTTAGCAAAAACATCATCATCAATACCATTATCAAAAGCGCTCGGATCAATATCGTCGGCATGTTTAACGCGCGGAACAGAAATTGTATGTGGCCCCACGCCGTGAACAGCTTCAAGATGTTCGGCATGCATAAGCAAACCGGCCAATTCATAGCGATAAGTTTCCAACCCGAACAACACACCAAGCCCCACATCATCAATACCGCCATCCATAGCTCTATCCATAGCTTCCGTATGATAAGCATAATTATGTTTTGGCCCGCTCGGATGCAACTTTTCATAACTTTCTTTATGATAAGTTTCCTGAAACAAAATATAAGTACCGATTCCCGCTTCTTTAAGTTTCCGATAATTTTCCACACTGGTTGCGGCAATATTCACATTAACCCGACGAATAGCCCCATTTTTATGCTTAATGGAATAAATCGTTTTAATGGATTCCAAAATATATTCAATCGGGTTATTCACGGGATCTTCACCTGCCTCGATAGCAAGACGTTTATGTCCCATATCTTGCAGAGCAATCACCTCTTGCCTGATTTCATCTTGAGTGAGTTTTTTGCGTAAAATATGTTTATTTTTAGCGTGATAAGGACAATACAAACATCCGTTCACACAGTAATTTGACAAATACAACGGTGCAAATAAAACAATCCTGTTACCATAAAATTGTTTTTTTATATCTTCGGCGAGCTTAAAAATTTCTTGATTTTTTTCAGGAATATCGCAGTCCAACAAAACAAGCGCCTCCCGATGGGAGAGCCCCTTGCATTCTTTTGCCTTAGAAATAATTTCATCAATCAACGCGGCATCATTTTTATGTTGATGAGCAAAATCAAGCGTTGACATAATTTCTTCATGACAGATAAATTCCTCTGCCTTTAACGAGCTTGGATTATACATCAAAATACAACTTTCATCTTATGGGGCAGAATAAAAAAAACATCTTTCCCGTCAGGTTAACAAACAAATATTTTTTAAGAAACAAAATTAGAATAAGCCGTTTTGGAAGAAACGCCATCCAAGCGGCCGATTTTGCCGCAAACAGCATTAATAACTTCTTCGGGGGCGTCCAAAGCAATGCTGATGACATTAATTTTTTTCTCACGATAAGGAATTCCCATTCGTCCGATAATATAATCAGCAAATTCATGTAAGATCTGGTTCAAAGTAAAAACAGATTCTTTATTTTCCACCACAATAGCAAGAACAGCCACACGATTAGTCATTTTTTGCTCCTCAAAAAATATTCACACACAAAAAAGATAAAAGAAAAACAAAAAATTTCAAGAACTTTAATCATTTAATAAATATTTGTGTGATAAAAACACAATAAACTGATAATAAGAGGAGAAAACCATGTCAAATTTTGATAATAAAATGATACAAGAAGCCGCATACTATATTTGGAAGAACAACGGCTGCCCAAACAATTCAAGTGCCAGCGATTGGCAAGCTGCCATTGACCAGTTAGAGCGTCAAGATGCTTTAGCCACGGCCAAACAATTATCGGCCCAATACAGCCACTGCACCTTATTGCCGAATTTGAGTTTAGATTTAAGCAAAATCAAATCAGCCAATGTTCCGTTTGCATTAGTTAAGCACTTTGGCAACAAGTCAGCAAAGTCAGCTGCCGCAGCCAAAGCACCGGCTTCAAGAGCCAAAGCAGTTGCCGCAGCCAGCAGCAAGAAGAGTGCTGTTAAAGCCGTTGCCGCCAAGGCCGCTAATGCTAAAGTCAAAAAAGCTTCAGCAAAAGCCAAAGTAAAAACTTCTGCCAAAGCATCTTTTGACAAATGTTTGAATGCTTTCATCAAAGGCATAAGCGCAAAATAAAAACAAATATCAAAACGCAAACAGCTCTGATTTTTATTCAGGGCTGTTTTTTTATATTTGCGCCAACAAACCTCTCCGAAATATCCCCCTACAAAAAGCCCCTCCGAAGTTTCATTCGGAGGGATTATGATACAATTTTACTTATAATGTATCTTACATATTCAAAAAAACCATCAATTTTTGATATATAAGGCACGGATAGCATTGAGTATGGCCAATACCGAAACCCCAACATCGGCAAACACCGCGGCCCAAATTGATGCATACCCCATGGCGCCTAAGGCCAATACCAATAGCTTGACCCCAATAGCAAACACCACGTTTTCCCGTGCAATAAGGAGCGTCTTTTTGGCAATTTTGATAGATGTTAAAATCTTGGATGGTTCATCAGTCATAATCACCACATCCGCCGCTTCAAGTGCCGCATCCGAGCCGATGGCCCCCATAGCCACGCCAACATCAGAGCGAGCCAAAACCGGCGCATCATTAATTCCGTCCCCAACAAACAACATTTTATCTTGAGGTGCTTTTTGTTGCAAAAGTTGTTCAAATTTTTCGACTTTGTCAGCTGGCAAGAGTTCGGCATAAACTTCGTCCAACCCCAGCATTAAGGCAACTTTTTGTCCTATTTCTTTGCGGTCACCGGTCAACATAATAAGCTTATGTCCCAAATGTTTCATTTCCGTAACGGCGGGAATGGCATCTTCTTTAAGCTCATCTTCAATCAAAAGAAAACCGATATATTTTTTATTTTTCAAAACAAAAACAATTGTGCCGACTTCAGAAATTTCTGGGGCATTCAAGCCAAACTGCGCAAAAATCTTTTGGTTGCCGATAGCAATATCATCTTTGCCGAGACGCACGGTCAACCCCACCCCGAAAATCTCCTTAACATCAGAAATTTTATCAAGATTAATATCTTGCCCATATTTTTGTTTAATGGAAAGAGCAATCGGATGCTTTGAAAAAGCTTCGGCGTATGCGGCAGTTTTAAGCAGACTTTCAGCCGTTTCACCATTTTCGGGCGCAATTTTAGCCACACTAAAATTACCCTTGGTAAGCGTTCCTGTTTTATCAAACACGATTGTTTTCGCTTTAGCCAAAGCTTCCAAATAGTTACTGCCTTTAATCAACACACCGACCTTTGAAGCAGCCCCCAGTCCACCAAAAAAGCTCAACGGAACAGAAATCACCAAAGCGCACGGGCAAGAAATCACCAAGAACGTAATAGCGCGATATCCCCATTCGGCAAAACTTTGAGATGCAAACAACAAAGGCGGAACAACCGCTAAAGCCGCGGCAGAAAAAACCACAATCGGCGTATAATAACGCGCAAAACGCGTAATGAAATTTTCAATATCAGCTTTTTTGGAAGAGGCATTTTCCACCAAGTCCAAAATTTTAGCCACAGTAGAATGAGCATAAACTTTGGTTGTTTTAATCTCCAACACCCCGCTGAGATTAATACATCCACTAATCACGTCATCACCCGTTAAAACATCTCTAGGCAAACTTTCACCGGTTAAAGCTTTTGTATCCAAAGAAGATTGCCCTTTGAGCACAACACCATCAAGCGGGATTCTCTCCCCTGGCTGCACCACAATCACATCACCAACCTTAACCACCTCGGGAGAAACTTTTTTCAATACGCCGTTTTCATAAACATGAGCATAATCCGGACGAATATCCATCAAATCAGCAATAGATTTTCTGGACTGATTAACGGCATAAGATTGAAAAAACTCACCAATTTGGAAAAAGAGCATCACCGCCACGGCTTCAGAATATTCACCCAAAGCAATCGCACCAAAAGTCGCCACCATCATCAAGAAATTTTCATCAAAAATATCACCATGGCAAATATTGCGCAAAGATTTTTTGATAACGGCAAAACCGGAAACGACATAAGCCAAAGCATAAAAAACATCTTTACCCCATCCAGCCGGCAAACAAATAGCAATAACATACAACACCGCCGCCAGAATGATTGTTTTGAGTGCTTGGCGCAATTTTTTATTCATAGCTCTTCTCCATAAAATCTTAAGCTAAAACAAGTTCACAATCAGGTTCAACGCGGTTAATAACAGCTTTAACCTTTTTCAAAATTATATCAAAATCATCATCGGTTTCAATCGTAACTTTCTGAGCCATAAAACTGACAGAAGCAGAAATAACCCCATCAATTTTCAAAATTTCAGATTCTATCTTTGCAGCACAATTAGCGCAATCCAGATTCTCCAACTTAAAAGATTTAATCATAACTACCTCCTCTATTTTATAAAAGCACCTCAGTTAGCTTTCTCCAGACCTCCAGACCTCCAGACCTCCAGACCTCCAGACCTCCAGACCTCCAGACCTCCAGACCTCAGACCTCAGACCTCCAGACCTCCAGACCTCCAGACCTCCAGACCTCCAGACCTCCAGACCTCCAGACCTCAGACCTCAGACCTCAGACCTCAGACCTTACCGCCACTTAAACGATTAAATATATATTTAATTATATAATCTTTTAATCTATTGTCAAGAGAAAAACCAAAAAAATTGCATATATCTTCAAATAAATATCTTCTTCTAATTGAGATTTTTTATAAAAAAATATATAAAACAAACAATTAATCTAAAGAAAGCACTTAATATTCAAAATATCATCAATAGCCCGATGCACCAACATAGCCTCATCACTACCGGCCAATTTATAATACATCTCTTTGCCATCGCGCTTTGTTTCCAAAAGCCCGGCTTGTTTCAACAACCTCAAATGATGAGATACGGCGGGTGCACTCATATCCACCGCGATTGCAATATTATTCACGCAGGTTTCATGATGACACAACAACCACAAAATTTTCAATCGTGTCGCATCGCTAATCAGTTGGAAAGTATCCGCGGCTTTTTCAAAGGCCTTATCTTTTGGCATTTTGCCCCAAACTTTTTCTTCCGCTTCATCATGAATATGCAAATGTTTCAGCACGCCAGCCTCCTTTATGAATTTAAATAAGTATAAGCCCAAAAGATTAAAACATTATGAAACAGCCGACAGATAACTTCAAACTGCCGGCTGTTATCAATTTTAAATGGCTTATTTATATTCCTCGTCCGAAACCGGCTCAAGCCATGTTGTTTGGTTGTCAGGCAAATTTGTTTCAACCGAGATATGTGTAAACCAAGAGTTCGGGGCAGCGCCGTGCCAATGTTCAACATTGAGCGGAATACGCACCACATCACCGGCTTTAAGGATTCTTATTTCGCCTTCTCTTTCTTGATATCTGCCTTCTCCGGCCAAAACGAGCAAAATTTGCCCGCCGGAATGTTTATGCCAATTAGTTCTGGCCCCTGGTTCAAAGGTCACATTACCGATAGATGAGTTCCAAACATCATCCTTGTTGCTTAACATTGTTAAATAAGTTTGTCCGGTAAAAAACTTTCCATAAGGATTAGGCTCTCCTTGTTCAAAAACCGTGTTAATCGGTGCTTTTTTCATTTCCGCTGCCTCCACATTATTAATAAGACTAAAACAACACATTAAAATCATAAAACAAATTTTAGATACATAAAACATATTTCCCTCCCAATAAAAGAAAACATTTTTAGCATAACTTTTAGAGTGCACTCTAAGTCAAGACCTAATTTCAGATAATAATAAAAAAATCTTCTTGACTTAGAGTATACTCTAAAGATTACACTCACATTGTATGATAAAAAAAATTATGCAAGGAGGAGCAATGAAAAATATTTTAATAATCAGCAGCAGCTTTCGCAAGGGTGGCAACTCAGACCTTTTGTGCGATGAGTTTCAAAAAGGAGCCGAGAGCGCCGGCCACAAGGTTGAAAAAATTCGTCTGGCAGAAAAAAAGATTAATTTCTGCTTAGGCTGCGGCGTTTGCAATTCAACCCATAAATGCGTCCAAAAAGACGATATGGCAGGGTTAATGGAAAAAATGCTCACAGCCGATGTCATTGTTTTGGCAACACCCGTGTATTTTTATGCCATGAGTGGGTTGCTAAAAACCTTTATCGACCGCACCGTTCCGAGATATACAGACATAAGCAACAAAGAATTTTATTATATTTTATCAGCAGCCGACACCAGCAAATCCAATTTGGAAAAAGTCTGCGATTCTCTGCGCGGATACACGTTGGATTGCCTGCCCAACGCCCAAGAAAAAGGCATAATATACGGCACCGGCGCATGGCAAAAAGGCGAAATCATCAACACGCCGGCCTTCAAACAAGCCTATGAAATGGGCCAAAACGCATAAAACAAACGAAAGGTAATAAAACATGAAATTAGGGATAATCACATTAATCGGCCTCATCATCGTGGCCGCAATCGGATTCTATTTGAAAAAGAACGTGTTTAACAAATGGGATAAAACTTTTCCCCAGAGTGATAAAGTAAAGGTAGAAAAAGTCACATTCAAAAACCGTTATGGCATAAAACTTGTCGGAGATTTATACATTCCCAAAGATAAAAGCTCAGACAAACTTGCGGCCATTGCCATAAGCGGCCCGTTTGGTGCCGTCAAAGAACAAGCCTCCGGCCTTTATGCCCAAACTTTAGCCGAACAAGGCTTTGTAACATTAGCTTTTGACCCTTCTTATACGGGCGAAAGCGGAGGCACACCGCGCAATGTAGCCTCACCGGATATTAACACCGAAGATATGAGCGCCGCGGTTGATTATTTAAGCAACTTGCCAATAGTAGATAAAAACAAAATCGGAATTTTGGGTATTTGCGGTTTTGGAGGCTTTGCCTTAAACGCCGCCACTAATGACCCGAGAATAAAGGCCACCGTAACCGCAACTATGTATGACATGAGCCGAGTAACTGCTAATGGATATTTTGACGCCATGGATAAAAACCAACGTTATGCATTGCGCCAACAATTAAACCTTCAAAGAACGGAAGACTTCAAAACCGGAGAATACAAAATTGCCGCCGGATTACCGGAAAAATTAAAAGGCGATGAACCGCAGTTTGTCAAAGACTATTACGCTTATTACAAAACACCGCGCGGTTGGCATAAACGCTCCATCAACTCAAACGGCGGCTGGAATATGACATCTGCCTTGTCATTTATGAATATGCCGATATTGAGCTATGCGGCAGAAATTCAAAACCCTGTTTTGATAATCCACGGTGAAAAAGCGCATAGCCGCTATTTCAGTGAAGACGCTTATAAAAAACTCACTGGTAAAAACAAAGAATTAATGATAATTCCTGATGCAAACCATACGGATTTATATGATAATTTAGAAAAAATCCCATTTGCCAAAATCACAGAGTTTTTCAAAACCAACTTGCATTAAAAATACGCAATATTTAAGAGAAAACAGGCCTGCCCGACACAACAACGGACAGGCTTTTTCTTGAATTTTCTTAACTTACGTCATAAAAAAACCCTCGAACCGATAAACAGCTCAAGGGAAAAGAACTTTTTTTTATTTTTTGCGAAGCTTAGCCATAACTTTATCTTGCCATTTGCATACAATTTGATGAATCACCCCAAACTGGTACTTGTTTTGCCCAAGGCGTCGGTGTTTGATATTGATTTTTATTCCAAACACTTTGATTTTGGTTAAACAGATTGTTGTTTCCGAACAAATTCCCCGAAAGTGTATTATTATTGCTATTTTGCGCTAAAGGCATATTGTTCAGTCCCCATTGGGTAGAGTTATTTGCCTAAAGAGCATCAAAAATAATTAAAAAAAATTGGAATTACAAAAAATATCCAAACAAAAAAGAAATTAACATAACAGAAAATACAGTTGCAATCTTAGCTCTTTGTTTCCAAGTATGTTTTTTATTGCACAGAGCTGCCACTACACATCCGACAAGAAGCAAAACAAACAGTTGAATTTCTGTTAAAAATTCTTTTCCCAACAATATCCACCCTAAAAAAAGAGCATACCATTGCAATTTAGGAAAATTCAAACAACTTGTATGATAAAAATATGATGCAAAACGAGTGTAAAACAGGTTAACTAGGCCAATAATTATAGCTAATGGATAAAAACAATTAGCAATAACTTGAAAATAAGGCATATAATAGTCTAACCTCAACCAATGATTAGCTAAGGACAATGAAACAATAATCACCAAAAGGGTTGAATATAAAAATTTTCCGATAAATGCACAACATAGCAAAAACAAAAAATTTTGTATTTTAACCCACATTATTACACCACTCCTAACAAAAAATCAAAAACGGGCAATGACACAAATATATCACTACCCGTTAGTTTACGAAAAAATATATGAACAAACCATTCCTAAAAAGAAAAACAACAGAGCAACAAACAAATTAAAAATAATAAATATAAAGGTTTTTAATTGATTGCTTTTCATATCTAATTTTCCTTTGTGAAACTTATGCAAAAATTTTTTTATTTATAATATTGGTCAATATATCTCGGAACTAAAGTTTCACATTTTTCTTGGTTATATTTAGTTCCAAGCAGTCTACCTATTTTGTTAGCATAATTATCAGCAAAACTACTGTCAAGTGTATTTTGTCTGGTAACAACATCTCGAGCTTCTTTCAGAAAGGATAACACGTTGGCAGCATCATAACCACCTTCTCCATATTGAGCAGCTTTACAGTTTATAAGTGCATGCTTATATTTGTCTGTATAGGGTTGATGAGCTAGCTTATCCTTATTATTTATCATGTTCCGAATGGCTAATGCCCCAAATACACCGTAACCAAGTTTATTTTGACTTTTGGGTTAACATCACCTTCTTGCTGTTGAACATAATTCCAAACTTTTTCACCATCAGCAGCCGTATCCCAATATCTGGGAATATTATTAGCTTCGGTACGAGCCTGATTTTCACTTCCTAATCCATAACCTTGCGGCCAAGATAAGTTTTGATTCTGGTTGCTATTTCCCAAACCATAACTCTGTTCGGTTTGGTTCTGCCCAAAGGTATTCACCGTATTGTCAAACTAAATACCTAAGCCTATACAGCGTTCAAAATCCCCATCTTTATTTTCAAAATTACGCCATTTTTCATAACCATCATAAGAAAAACAACGTATTGAGGTATCATTTTCACGCATACAATTCATTTTTATATCTGAAGCTGCTTGTTTTCCTCTGGAATCTTGCAACACGCATTCACACCCCAAACATTGACTTATATTAAGAGATTTATAATAACTTTCACACAATTGAACCTGATATTTATCACCAGATACTTTAGTAAGCAAATATTCATCGCCATCAATCCGATAACAGCGCAAAGATTTTTGTTGAGTATCATACAAACAATCAAAACGCATATCTTCATGCTCACCGGTTTTAAGATTTTTTATAGTTCCCCAACATCCTGAATTTCCGCAACTATAAACATAAGGATTATTCTCATCAAAATTATCAATCGTAATTTCAAATAAACCGTTATTACCCTGAAACTTGTGTCCCCATTCGCTACCGTTAGCAACAATATTTAAATCAATTTCATCACAAGACCAATCTTGTGGCAAAGCAAATGCCTTGCCACAAGCAAAAAAAACACAGAAGAAAAACAAATATTTATTTTTCAAATTTTCGTAACCTTGTTTCTATTCGTTTAAACATCTGAATAAGATTAGGATTCGTTATTTTATTATAGTTCATATAATAATTATTATCCTGATTTTTTTCAAGATTTTATAAATTCAATTGTTAGCCTCAAAATTCCCCATAACAAAGGCAATAAAAAAATAAATTTAGCCAACAACGGATGATTCCGCATATTGCTAGTTCCTAAAAGAAAATAGCATAGCCAAAAGATTAAATCATTTTTTAGACTTCCGATATAAACCTCCTGACTTACGTAATTCCAAGCATAAGACATAGCCTCGGAACCGAAAATCGGATCATCTTTAGCAGGAGGATAAAAGTATTCATGAATTAAACATATAAAAATTAACGGATATATGGCGATATACCACTTAAATTGCCAAAGTAGCCTACATGTTTCAACCATACTGTACTTTATTTTATCAATCATTTTTACCTTAAAGTAGTAATTTCTGTTATGCTACAACAGAAAGCAAAGAAAAGCAAGAATAAAATCTTGCCTTTCTTTAATATAATTTTACCAATTATCTTTAGGATAACCAACATAAACAGGAACAGATTCTTGACAATTATCCATATAATCACTCAAAGTTCCTGTTTGCCATGGAATATCAATACAACCGGCAGAACCTTTGCTAAAACCACCATGAATAGTGAAACCGTCTCGCTCATAAGTATTGGTATCAGAATCTGGCTTTAACCAAATTCTCCGCATTCCCCAAGCAGGTAAAGAACCTTTCCATGTTCCTCTATTTATACCTAAAACACCTGTTGCCGCACCAATAGCTGCATCCAAAACACCTATTTTTTGGCGTTGATTTTGGTTAGCGTAGTACGTTTCTTCAGGAATAGGACCTTTGTTTGGAATATTTTGAAACTTTTTTGCTTGGTAATCTGGCTGCCCTGACATGGCATCAAGACTATTTACTTACGGATTATTATTCCTGTTCTCAATATTATCGTGAATCTTTGAGGTGCCAAGTTATTGTTTGATGAACCACCCCAAACCGGTACTTTGCTTTGCCCAAGGCGTCGGCGTTTGGTATTGGTTTCTATTCCAAACACTTTGATTCTGATTAAACAGATTGTTTTTTCCGAACAAATTCCCCGAAAGCGTATTATTATTGTTGTTTTGCGCTAAAGGAGTGTTGTTCAGTCCCCATTGGGTAGAGTTATTGTTTTCCTGACCAAAGGTTTGATTTTCACTTCCTAATCCATAATTATAAATCTAATGAGCATTTTGCAAAAAATTGAACAATAACCAATAACGGTCTATATTTGATACAACAAAATAACAAGCAACTATCATTAAAATAATTATCAAGCCTATAAGACACCATTGCATTTTAGGAAAATTTTTATATAATAACGGCTGCCATACCCATAACATTTCAGCATATGTAATAATTCTTAAAATAAAAATTATAAACATAACAACTGAAATGCGAAGCGTTAAATTTTCAGACAAAAACGATAAAATATAAAATATTGATAATTCTCCAATATTTAAGATTAAATATAGCAAAATAATTGCTGGAATTTTCCATAGAAGCGAATTTATAGGAACATCTTTCATTTTACCTTCAAAAAGATTTTTCCAAAGAAAAAATGGCACAATAACCCCAGTATAAAGCATCGGAAATATCAAAAAATAATAAATAATCGACCAAGGAAAAGCAAGGGTAGATAAAACTAAACCTAAAGCAATATACACTTTTTTTTGGTTAATTGACATCAGCATTTCCTTTTACCATTTAGGGTCTAAAAAAATTATATAAAACACCCAACAAATAGCAGCAAATATGGCATAACATAAAACTATGCTGCTTATAAAAAGTCGAGATAATATTTTTTTTGCTTTTGAAATCATTATTGTATAACAACTCTCAATTTAAACTTTTAAGGACATAATAATACATAACCCACAATAATTTCAATAAAAATTTCTATAAACAGTTAATTTGATTTATTTATCAATATATTTTTTTACAATAACTTGACAATCATCATTAGGATATTTTGTTCCAAGCAATCGACCAATTTTATTAGCATAATTATCGCTTGCACTGCTATCGTTAGTATTTTGACCTGTCCAAACATCTCGTGCTTCTTTTCTCCATGAAACTAGTTTAGCCATGTCATTACCACCTTCACCATATTGAGCTGCCTCACAATTTATAACAGCATGTTTATATTTGTCAGACATTTTAATTGGAGTAAAATTTTGATAATTACCATACATATTACCTAGTCCAGCACCTAAAGAATATAAATAACTAAATATATTTTGACTCCGAGGTTCGACAACACCTTCTTGTTGTTGAACGTAGTTCCAAACTTTTTCACCATCAGCAGCCGTTTCCCAATATCTAGGAATGTTATTAGATTTAGTTTGGTTCTGACTATCGCTTCCTAACCCATAACTTTGCGGCCAAGATAGGCTTTGATTTTGGATGTTGCTTTCCATACCATAATTTTGTTCGGTCTTGTTCTCTCTATTCTCAATATTGTCGTGAATATTTGAAGAGCCGAAGCCGTAGTTATTTTTTGATGAACCGCCCCAGAAATTAGTACCATACTGCGGATAATTTTTTGTTATCCCCTGATTGTTGTAGTTCTGGATGAGTTGGTTTTCCTTTACCAAATCCAACTATCCACGGGTTGTTTATGGAGATACGGGATAGGCTTTAACCTTATTTTCAACTTTTGAGATTATGATTGCTATAATTTATCCTTAGGAGTTTGAGAATGAAAAAGCTTGCTTTGATATGTAGTTTAATTGCATTGATGACCACATCTTGTGCCCTATTTAATCAAAATAAAGAAGAAAAATTTGTAAATCCTCTGTTTTATAATCCTTTAATCCCAATTTCTTCAATTGCAAGGGAAACATATTTAAGTCCTAATAATTTAAAATTCTCAAATTCACCTGTTTATAAAAAAGATGATAATCATAAAGACGGATGGACAACACAAACGTGCGTTTTGTTAGAAAATAAACAAGATTATATTGTTCTAAAATGCAGTTTTTATAATCCAGTTATTCAAAAGATGCAAACAAATATTAATAAATTTCAGATCTCTGAATGTTCAGATAGTGCATATTGCATAAGCTATCATTGGTTAGTAGAATTGATTGAATATGATGAAAACAATTTTAGACGTAGTGGTGAGATGTATGGAATAGAATAGGCTGTTCTATAGCACAGCCTATTCTGTAAAATTTATTTTTTTAATAAATCAGCAGTCCATTTATTTCGGCTTTCAGAAACGTCTTTTCTGTGATATTCTGCTAACATTCCTTCTTCTGAATTGGCATTTGCAGCCTTAATAAAATTTTTGAACTGATTATTAAATTTAGTAGTACCAAGATTATAAACCATATCTAAAATAGCTAACTGTTTTTCGTAGCTTAAGTTATCATAATTTTTTATTATATTTTTTATAATTGGAATATCTTGCACAACATGATCATTGTGTAAACGTTTTTCTTCATTTGGATCTATATATAAATCACAAAAATCCTCAAAATGACTTGCTCTAAAATTATGTTCATCATCGGGATTTTTTTTATGTTGTTTTATCCATTTCTCAAAATCACTATAACACTTTTGTTTTTCTTTTTCATTTGCAAAATCATTTGTACCTTTTATTTTATAGTTAACTTGATTAAATGTATTAACATTATCAATATTTTTACCTCGTCCAATTGATTTTATATATTTAGGGTCAAGATAAACATAATTAGGGTTGCCTTCATTTTTATAAATTTCATTATAATGTTCATCTATTAACTTTTTATATTTTGTTAATATTGGATTACTAACATCACTCCTCGAATTCGGTAAAGAATTTTGAGCCAATTGATATGGTTGAGAATAAGTGCTGAACGAATTTTGTTGAGGATAGAGAGCCGAACTTGCATTCAAATTCAAACTTTGCATATTGTTCGGACTAAAGATTGAGCCGTTGTTTAAGCCTGAATTTAAAGTGCTGTTACTATTCTCCAAAGCATTATTCTGATATTGTTGCAACCTGTCTGTCAAATCCTTCAAATTATATCTTGAAGGTGCTGGCGTTTGGTATTGGTTTCTATTCCAAACATTTTGATTTTGGTTAAACAGATTGTTGTTTCCGAACAAATTGCCCGAAAGCGTATTATTATTGTTGTTTTGCTCTAAAGGATTGTTGTTCAGTCCCCATTGGGTTGAATTATTGTTTTCCTGACCAAAGGTTTGATTTTTACTTCCCAATCCATAACTTTGTGGCCAAGATAAGTTTTGATTTTGGTTATTGTTTCCCAAGCCATAACTCTGTTCGGTCTGGTTCTCTCTATTCTCAATATTGTCGTGAATGTTTGAAGAGCCGAAGCCGTAGTTATTATCAGAACCGCCCCAAAAATTAGTGCCATATTGCGGATAATTTTTGGTTATCCCTTGATTGTTATAGTTTTCGATGATTTGGTTTTCCTTGTTTTGTCTTGCAAATTGATATTCCAATTCATCTCGCGTAGAAAAGCCGCTGTGGTCAACACCGTATGTATCAATCTGATTTTCACCTGTTTGATAACCAAGCGGCGATTTATAATTGCCATAAAAGTTCATTAAAAACCTCTCTTTATTTATAAAATTTAAAAACAAAAAAGAGCCACCTTTCGATGACTCTTTCACTCAAAAAAATATGATGGAAACGAACAAAGTAAACTCATCCCCATCATATCTAAAAATATAGCAAAAAAACGCAAAAATGTCGTGCAATTTTTTGTCGGGACATCATTTTGTAAATAACATATTGATATTTAATAAATTTATGTCTCTTTCCAAGGCGACAAATGCCCCTAAATATGTAGGAGCTAATATTTTTAAGTTTTCAACCCCAGCCTTCATTCCCTACTTTGCTGATAAGAGAACCGCAGGAGCATATCTTCAAGAACAAAAAATCCGCCTCAAAGGCGGATTTTACCACTATTGGTCGGATTGACTGGACTCGAACCCTCTCTTGCGACGTAAGTGTTGCGTTTTCCGCAACACTAACTTTGCTTCGGTCAAAACGAATGTAACGTCGGCAATTCGGCTTATCTGCCTCTTTGCCGACTAACTTTCGTTATTCTTAAAATCTTAAAACTTGCCATCAGGCAACTTTTAAAATTTTAAGCCTCTATCGAGGTCGCTGGTTCTTGTCCTTATATCGAAAAAAAACCGCCTTTCGGCGGTTTTGTTGGTCGGATTGACTGGACTCGAACCAGCGACCTCTTCGTCCCGAACGAAGCGTTCTACCAGGCTGAACTACAATCCGATTCACTTTTTCTCACTCAGCGCAATTATCTTTACCACAGAAAAAAAATTTTACAAGAATTATTTTTCAAAAACCTGATTTTTTTATCACTTTGCCACAAAAGCCTTTATTTCCGCCAATTTTTCCAATGCATCTTTTCGCCCGAGTTCATACATTTCCTTAACAATTTCAAGATTATGCTCCATTTTAGAAATTTTAATCAACCGGCTCGGCCGAATAACCAATGTCCTCCCCTTTCGTGCTTCTTCTTCAACATATTTCAGTTCATCATTATACATTTTGTGCCGATTTTCCAACGCTTTAATAAAGTTTGGATACTTTGAATACAGCAATTTGACCAACCACATCAAAGCAAACTTTTTTTTCTGATATCCCTGAGGCCTTGTTTCTATCACAATGTTTTTATCATAGCCCAAACTTTGAAAAGCTTTAAGCGGAATACTATCACAAATTCCTCCATCCAAAAACTTTTTATCTTGAATTTTAACAATCCGAGAAAAAATCGGCAAAGACGCTGACGCACGCAAATACTCAATATCCTGAAACATATCATAACATTGAACATATTCGGCCTGCCCTGTCTCCACATTTGAGCAAACCACATAAAAATCCGTTTTTGATTTCACAAAGGCCGCATTATCAAACGGACACAGTTTTTCAGGCAAAGTATGATAGCAAAATTTTGCATTCACCACATCCCCGCTGACCAACCACGAGCGAAAACTCATAAACCGCCAGTCATTACCATAATCCATATTAAAGCGAATACTTCGCCCAATCTGCTCCGAAACATAAGAACATCCGTGAATAGCCCCGGCCGAGACACCGATAACACCGTCGACTTTAATGCCGTTTTCCAGCAAAACATCCAACACGCCGGCAGTATATATGCCGCGTTTTGCACCCCCTTCAAGCACCAGACCAGTTTTAACCATATTTCACCTTGTTATGCCATCAACATAGCCCCCAGTTGATAAACCACAAAGGCCACCAACCACGCCACAACACATTGAATTCCGACCACAAACAGCGCGTACCGCCATCCCAGCTCTTTTTTAACCGTTGCAATAGCAGCCGCACAAGGCGTATACAACAAACAAAACGTCAAAAAAGCAAAGGCCGAAAGCGGAGAAAGCAGCTCCGGCAACAACTCAATCTTTCCATCAAGCAAAACGCTCAACGTACTCACCACACTTTCTTTAGCGGCAAATCCACTGAGAAAAGCCGTTGTCAAGCGCCAATCATTAATTCCCAAAGGCTCAAACACAGGCACCAACCAAGCCCCGATAGAACTCAAAATACTATAAGAAGAATCATCCACCACATTCAGCCTAACATCAAAAGTGCTCAAGAACCAAATCACCAATGTTGCCGCCAAAATAATGGTAAAAGCCTTGGTAATAAAAAACTTTGCCTTATAATAAATAAGCCGCACCACATTTTTCAACCCCGGCATCCGATAATTAGGCAGTTCCATCACAAAGGGCACCGGCTCTCCGCGAAAAGCAGATAATTTAAATCCCATAGCCACCACCAAGCCAACCACAATTCCGAGCACATACAAAGAAATAATCACAATGGTTTGATAATTGGCAAAAAACGCCGCAGTCAACAAAACATACACCGGCAGTTTTGCCGAACAACTCATAAACGGCGTCAATAAGATGGTCAGTTTTCTATCTCGTTCTGATGGCAAAGTTCTAGCCGCCATAATAGCCGGAACAGAACACCCAAAACCAATCAACATCGGCACAAAACTCCGCCCTGAAAGTCCGACTTTTCGAAGCAGTTTATCCATCACAAACGCTGCCCGTGCCATATATCCGCTGTCTTCCAACATTGAGAGAAAGAAAAACAAAATCACAATAACCGGCAAAAAGCTCAAAACTCCGCCTACACCGGCAAACACACCATCCACAATCAAAGAGATAACAACCGGATTCATTCCAAATTCTGTTAATGATGAGCGTACGCCCTCTCCCCAATATGCAAACAAATTTTCCAGCATATCAGAAAAATATGTTCCGACCGGCCCAAACGAAAAATAAAAAATAACAGCCATAAGCAAAACAAAAACCGGAATAGCCGTCCATTTTCCCGTAAAGATTTTATCCATTTTTTCGCTACGTAGACGTCCGATGCTTTCCACCGGTTTTACCACACATTTGCTGCACAAATCTTCAATAAAGCAAAACCGCATATCAGATAAAGCAGCTTCTCTGTCCAGCTTTCCTTCATTTTCCATTTGCAGCACAATATGCTCCAGCATTTCTTTTTCATTTTCAGTTAATTTTAAGGCTTTCAAAATAGGCTCATCACCCTCAGCCAATTTTGTCGCGGCAAACCTAACGGGAATACCAGCCCTCTTGGCATGATCCTCAATCAAATGAATAATGGCGTGAATAGAACGATGCACGGCACCTTTATCTTTTCCGTCTGCCGAACAAAAATCAACTTTTTCAGAAACCTCTCTGAATCTGGCCACATTCACGGCATGACGCATCAACTCATCAATGCCTTCGTTTTTCAAAGCCGAAATCGGTATAACCGGCACACCAAGCAACATTTCCATTTGGTTAACATCAATAGAGCCGTTATTCTGCCGCACCTCATCAAACATATTCAAAGCCACCACCATTGGGATTTTGAGTTCCAAAAGCTGCAAGGTCAAAAACAAATTTCGCTCAATGTTTGAAGCATCAAGAATATTAATAATTCCATCCGGCTTTTCTTTAAGCAAAAAATCACGCGTAACAAGCTCTTCACTGGTATAAGGAGACAAAGAATAAATCCCCGGCAAATCCGTAACCACGACATTAGGATATCCCTTGATAATGCCGTCAGTTCTATCCACCGTCACACCGGGAAAATTTCCCACATGTTGATTAGCTCCCGTCAGCTGATTAAACAAGGTTGTCTTGCCGCAATTTTGGTTTCCGATTAACGCAAACTTAAGCGGCGCATTTTCCGGAATAATTTCACCGCTTTTTGACATCAAACTTTCAATATCTTCACCAATGCGGGGCATAACCGGTTCTTTAAGTTTTCGAATATCCACAGGACACGATTCTGCCTTATGGGCATGTTCAATTTCAATATTGGCCGCATCCGCTTTGCGTAAGGTCAATTCATAACCTCTGAGTTTAATTTCCAAAGGGTCGCCTAACGGAGCCGTTTTAACCAACGTCACTTCCGTACGCGGCGTCAACCCCATTTCCAAAATATGGCGTCGCAAAGCACTTTCTTCACCGTTAACGGCCTTAACCACAGCACTCATTCCAGGTTTCAACTTATCTAAAGTCAACATATCAATACACGTCCTAAATATTTTTTTACAAAAGAGCCGCCACAATCAGCACGATCAAAAGTCCGATTCCCCACACCTTCCGCAACAGCGTTGAATTTTTGCCATTTTCTTGCACAGAAACCTTATCATCATTGGCTGCCGACCTTTGCATTTTGGAATCAGAAACATAAGAAATCCCCGTTCCCGGAATAGAAAAAGTTTTGCGTTTGCGTCCGTTTGCCAGTTTTGTAAAGCGCATCCCCGGAACACCAAAGCTAAACCCCATGCCGCTTTTGCTCAAATTAAGGCGCAACGGCCCAAAATTAAAAGATTTTCTAAATCTTAATCCCATAAACACAAACTCCCTTCAGGATTCCATTTTTAACTTGGAAGTAAAATAGCACAAAAACATAAACAAGCGGTAAATTAAAAACACAAAAAAAACGGTCAGAGTACTTACCTCCGACCGCAAAAATTATAAAACCAATCGCAGCTTATCTTGAGTGAGGAGCCTAAATGGATGATGAACAAATCCTTCTTTGCACAATGCGGCAAAAACAGGCTTGTTCAGCCCCAAAAAATCAATAATTTCATGAGGCGTCATAGCACAAAACAACTTTTTCCAAGTAGTTTGCCCGTTTTTAACAAACTTCACCTCCGCACTCTGGAACTGGCTTTGACCAATGCAAGAGGAAAGAAAAACAAAACATTCATCATAATCCTCAAGTAACTGTACGGCAATAGCCCGAGCTAAAAGATTCAAGCTGACATCAGCCTTAGAAGCGTCCTTGGTCCAAGGGCTTCCACCGCCGATAGGGCAAAATGCCGAATAAAAATCACAAGCCAGCTTGCGACCTGACACCCCACAGTCAGCCACGGAAGAATGATAAGAAAAATCACCGCACCCGTTTATAATTAAAGACTTGGGCTTTTCCCCTAATGCGTTAAAAATCAACTTTTGCAAATCAACATGCTCTTTCATCGGTATTGCGACAATAGCCGTAGCAATATGCCCATCATCATCCAAAACAATTTGCGTTTTAATATCCAAACCCAAGTTTTTAGACGATAACGCTTGAGCATAAAGAGCCGCATTAAGTTTTTGAGCCAAGAATTGAGCTTTGGCAATATTTTTTGCACCTTGACAGGCATAACCGACAAACACGCCTTGGTCACCCCAACCATTTTGCCTAACCCCATGGTTAATCTCGGGGCTCTGCTGCCCGATTAAATTAATGACATTAACTTTAGACACATTAATCGCTTTATCGCCCCAAATAGCAGCATATTTTTCCGTATAGCCGATTTGGCGCAAAGCATTTTTAACCCAATCATCAAGATTAAGCAAAGAAACATCACCGCAAACTTCGCCGCCCAAAACACACGTGTTACCTTTTAGCATAACCTCAACGGCATATTTAACGGAATTATCTTGCTCAATCAATCTGTCTAAAATGTAAGATGAAATAAAATCGGCCGTTTTATCGGGATGGCCGAGAGAAACCGCTTCTGCAACTTTCTGCATAACAAAAACTCCTTGTTTAGTCCTCTGATGCGGGACAAGTCAGGTTAAATCCACATTAAACAGCAAAGCACCACACCTGCTGCTCAAATAATATTTTGAACGCAAAGCACCATCTTGTCAAGAGCTTCTTAAAATTTTGCTAAAGACTGGGACTAAAATTTATAAAAAAAAATACACGCCACCAAAACAAATCATCTCCGACACTAACCAGCTATATTTTCCACAAAACACAAATACCCACCATAAAAAAAATTGCTAAAAATATATATTTTGAATATACTACACGAAATATTCACTTGAGCAAAATAAAGGACTTGGAAATGAACTTTCTAAAAAAGATAGCCATAAGAACACTTGCACTAACAATAAAAGACAAAGAAGAAAGAAAATTATGGAGAAAAAATAAACTTCATCCCGAGCAAATTGCATTAAAAGGCCATTCATATAAAATGAAACCTTGTTTTGGCAGATCCGATACCGTTATCGGGAAATATGTATCAATAGCCGAAAACGTAACATTAGGATTAGGAGTACATCTAACAGACAACGTATCAACATCGCCTCTTTTCAGCGATAAAAATGACGAAAGACTAAAACAACAAAGTCAACCGATTGTCATAAAAAACGATGTATGGATTGGCAAAAACGCGATGATAAAAAACGGCCTAACCATCGGCAACGGGGCAGTTATCGGTGCGGGAGCAATTGTAACCAAAGACGTACCTGATTATGCGATAGTTGCAGGAGTTCCGGCCAAAATCATTCGCTACAGATTTTCTCCTGAGATTAGAGAAAAACTATTACAAAGCCAATGGTGGGACTACCCGTACGAGAAACTAAAAAAATTACCCTATAAAGACCCAGAAAAATTTCTCGAAGAATTACAAAAAATAAAGGACTAAGAATGATAAACAAAAGATACGATTGCATATTTTCAATTGGAGAAGCATGCTTATGCGCCGGAATATTAGCAAAATTAGAGTTACGAAATTTCAGTTCCCCGTTTGACTGGATATACGGAGCCACGTTAGAAGAACGCGTTCAAATTTTATTAAATGATTTTTCTGACTTTATCAACAAAGAAGACCTTGAAAAAGTCGGTCAAAGGGATATGCCGGAACCTTGCGATATATACCACAATCATCGCAACAACATAACATTCAATCATGATTTTCCTTTAGGTGGAGATTTTAACCTAACCTATCCCAAAATCAAAGCAAAATACGATCATAGGATCAAAAAACTTCTATCAACAATAAAAGCCGCCAAACAAGTTTTAATCGTATACATGGAACTACCAAAAACGACACACAAGATATCGCCGCAAACGCTACAAGAACAGCTTAATTTGCTAAATAACAAATTCCCCGACACCCAAATCGATATGCTCTACATTGCCCACAACGAAAATATGCCCGACGGCATAAGCAAATGCGAACAAATAAGCCCGAACTTATTCATCGGAGAATGCTTTAACAGTAGGCGAGACAGCGAAAACGACTATAGCGGCAACCGCCAAAATGCAAAACTTGTGCTAAAAGGCATCAGCTGCAAGAAAAAGATAACCGAATGGATACTTTTTAAGCTGAAAAAATTAATACATAAAACAATAAAAATTTTCTATACAAAAAAATTAAAACATGGTGAAATTTATATCCGGTTGTTAGGAATAAAAATAAAGTGCCAAAAATAAAGGAAAGTAAATGAAAAACATCTACATTGTTCTTCTCAGTCTGAGCCTTCTGACAAACTGTTCGGATGGAGTAAAAGAAGTTGAAGGCACAGTGCGGCTTGGCCACGAGGTTCGCGCATTTACAGATAATAAGGACCAAAAAGAATATTGGCTCTTGGATAAAAGCGGCAATCTGGAAAAAGCATATCAAGAAGCAATTCATTCAAAAATAATGAATTACCAGCCGGTAAGAGCCAAATTAAAAGTACAACCTCGCAAAAAATCAGAAGACGGATTCGCCGCAGAATATGACGGCACCTATGAGATCAAACAAATTCTCACACTTACGCCGATTATGAAAGAATAAACCAATGAAAAACACAATCTTAATATTAGGAAGTGCCATAGCACTGAGTTTTTTCCCTCAAGCTTTTGGCAATGAACAAGCATTGAGAGGAAGCTATTCAATATGTTATGACCAAGACGGCCGCCCCTGCAATGGTTTTCATAAGCAAAAAATGCCTGACGGCGGCACTTACGAAATAATGTACAAGAATGGAAAAGCCAACGGTAAGGGAGAGCTTACGCGCCCCGATGGATCCAAAATCAAAACCCAATTTATCAACGGCCAAGCCACGGGCAAAGCAACGGAATTATATCCTTCGGGCAAATTGGCTGCAGAATATCACTTTACCAACGGGATAGCCGACGGAGAAAGCAAAAGCTATTACGAAAGTGGGCAATTAAAAAGCTTGAAGAACTACAAAATGGGACAAGAAAGCGGCATTTGGCGTCAGTACCACGAAAATGGCAAAATCTATGAAGAGTTCACCATGGTCAATGGTTTTAAGGAAGGAAAGAGCAAAAGATACTACACCACCGGAGAATTGCTTGAAGAAGTCGACTACGTCCACGGCAAAGAAAACGGCTATCTCATCAGCTATCATAAAAACGGGCAAATTCAACAAAAAGTAAAGATGAAAGACGGACAGGTTATTGGAACAGTCACCGAATATTATGATGATGGCAAACTTTACGCCACCACGCCTTACCAAAACGGCAAACGTAACGGAGAAGCCAAAATCTATGGCAAAGACGGAAAAATCAAAAGCATCGTTCCATATGTCAACAACATGGAACACGGCATCGTCAAAGATTATTATGACAACGGGCAAATCGCCGCTGAAATTTCTGTTGAAAACGACCAAAGAAACGGCATGGACAGAAGATATTATCCCAACGGCCAACTTCAATCTGAACACAATTACGAAAATGACGAAATTCAAGGCACCATTCGCGAATACGATGAAGAAGGCCACCTAACCCGCAAAGCCATAGGCCTGCACGGATACGCCGCTGAACACATCGAAAACCCGCAACAGCAGTTAGAACACAGAAGATGGATATTGCTAGGCATAACCTTGGGTGGATTGCTAGCAGGAATATTATGCGGTTTTTTAGTTGCTAAAATCTGGAGGAGAAAGTAAGATGAAAAAGCTTTTTTACTTTTTGTTGCTGAGCTTAGTGCCCACATCTAGCGTTTTAGCCTCACCGCCTTCTTTGCAACAATCATTGCAAGAACTTGCAAATATAGATTTGCCAAATCGCCCCATAGACACCCCCGTCAAAAAGCGCATAGAAAACGGCTTTATAACCATAACTTACAAAGACACAACTAACGGAAAAGTCCTGATAGAATATGACAGCGGCTATAAATTGGAAGGAGATATAAAAGATGGTCTGGCAGAAGGCAAAGTCATACTTTATTATCCCAACGGCCAAATCAACTCGGAAAGCGAATATAAGAACGGCAAATGCCTTTCCCCCGAAAAAACATATTATGAAAACGGCAAACTCCAAAGCGAAAAAGATTGTCAAAACGGAGAATACACCGGCTTTTTAAGGAATTATTATGAGAACGGCCAAATTCAAACAGAATATCAACTAAAAAACGACCTCGCAGAAGGACTGTCTAAACTTTATGACGAAGATGGTAAGCTTCGCGCCGAAAGCGAATATAAAAATGGCAAGAAAAACGGAGTCAGCAAAATTTATTACAACAATGGACAACTGTTATTAAAATTCATCTTCAAAGACAACATTGAAAACGGTCCGGTAGAAGAATATTATTCCAATGGGCAACTTCATAAAGAATATAACCTAAAAGATGGCATCCCCGAAGGTGACGGCAAAGAATATTATCGCAGCGGAAGATTATACGCCACTTTCACATTCAAAGACGAAAGCACGCAAAATCTGACATTTTATTACGATGAACCTGATCCGATTCTAATTTATAGCCTAACCGGATTAGCCATGTTTATCTTAGGCTTTGCCCTAACATTGATTTTGGCGTACAAAAGGAAAAAATAACCAACAACGTATAAAAAAACAGCCTTAATCAAAAATTTAAGGCTGTTTTTTTATATAATAACAAGAACAGAACAATTATTTCCGTTCATATACGCCGGTCAAAGTTGCTTGAGCAAGAGCATGCGATTTAATAACTTTTTCCACAATGGTCGGAGGCGTTTGCGGTTTAACCTCAAGCTTGTCAACATCCAAAGCATAAACCGTAAAATTATAATGATGTAAGCCATGCCCCACCGGCGGACAAGCTCCACCATAAGCATTTTGATTGTAACTGGTAACAGTTTCTAAAGCCTCGCTAATTTTTTCACCGGCCTTAATCTCAGAAACAGAAACCGGAATATCAACCACCAGCCAATGGTACCAGCCATTTTCATGCGGAGCATCCGGATCATGACAAATAATAGCAAAGCTCTTGGTCCCCTTGGGAGCATTTTTCCAAGCCAATTGCGGAGAAATATTTTTTCCCAAACATCCATTTTGATTATAAACCTGAGCAATATCAAGCATTTGATTAGGTTTAACATCATCACTTTCAACATAAAACAAAGTTTTTTTATTGCTCTGCCACAGCACAATTGCAACCACAATCGCCACGACTAAACAACAGCCGAGAATAACCATTTTGTGCATTTTGCCAACTCCTATATAAATTTAACAATAATAATATAAGCCAATATCTTTAATTTTGCACTAAAAAACGCAACAAAGAATAAGTTTGTTAAATCATTTCCGCAAAGCTATTAAACCGGAAAAAAATATGATGTTTGGCTTTTGGAATAATAGTTAAATGATTTTTATAAAAATTTTTCTGAGCATTAACATCAAATAAAAGATCATTTTCAGCAACAATAGCCTTATCAAACTTTGGTACAATTTTATCTTTATTTTCGTTATAGAGCTTTAGCAAATAAGCTAACTCACTTTGACAGCTTTCAAGAGAACGCAGGGATTGTAATTCATTGTACTTTTTATATTCATCATCCGAAGAGACCATAAATTTTCTTCTAAAATCCAAATAGTTATCCAAATTAATGTTTTTCAAAACTTGAACATGTTCAGGAGATATACCCAAAACATCATCAAAAAGATAAGGATTACCACATAATGCAACCTTTTTTCCTACGCGAGGAAGTTTATCTAACAAAAGACAAGATACAAAGACCCCTGCAGAATAAGCAATAACATCAATATGAGCATATTTTTCAAAATCAAAATCCAAGTTTAAATCTTGATAATCATATAAAATCAAAACATCTTTAACATCATGTAAGTTTGTAAATTGATTATAATCACATCCCCAACCTGCAAAAAAAACAATCAAATCCGAAGAATTATGATTAAGATAAAAATACTTCATTTCAAGCTCCCGATTCTTTCATAATATGAGTTAAGCTAATAGTTTAAGCTTAAAATATGTTTAAATAAAAAAGGCAAAATTTCATAGAAACGAACAACCGGCATAATATATTATTTATTGCCACTATTCAGTGGCCTAGAAGCTTTTTTGTTTTTGGGAGAAAAATTTTATACCGCCCAAATTTTAGGCGGCTTGTGCGTTATCTTCGGCATTATGATGGTTTCTTTAAGCCACACCAAACAACCAAAAAATTAGGAAAATCTTAAGGTTATTGCGCTAAACAAATTTTACAATAAACCAGCTAAGAACGAGAAAAAAATGCGATTCACATCCACTAAACTCTTTTGGACCAGAACGCCCCAAGAATACAATATTACAGATAACAAAATTGAGATTGTAACCACACCGCACACAGACTTGTGGCAAAGAACATATTATAATTTTCAAAATGATAATGCTCCCGTTTTGCAAACCGAAACCAAAGAAAAATTTTTCTCATTTATAGTCAAAACCGAATTCAACAGCACCCACCGCTTTGACCAATGCGGAATTGTGGTTTACTTAGACAGCGAGAATTGGCTCAAAGCCTCCATAGAATATGAAAATGAGGTGATGCAGCATTTGGGAAGCGTCGTAACCAATATGGGTTATTCAGATTGGGCCACCACAGAAATTAATGCAAACATAAAATCAATGTGGTATCGTCTAAGCCGCCGCAACAACGATTTTTGTATTGAAAATGCATCCGACGGCAAAAATTTCAAACAAATGCGTATTTGCCATATGAACAAAGCCACCGACAAAATAAACTTTGGCATATATGCTTGCAGTCCGGAAACATCATCTTTTAAGGCCACATTCACGCATCTGGAAATTTTAGATTGCCAGTGGGAAGCCCACGATGGCCAGCAACCGGATGAATAATATTAGTCTTAAAATTTATAAAACCCAACAAATTTAAGGATGCCAGCCCAAATAAAAAATGGGATGAAAAACCATAAACACCCTAAAAAAGAAGAGTACCAAATAACAGCATCCGACCAATTATATACCACACCTATCCAATAGGCAAAAAAAATCACGGCAATTTCAGCCATGCGCCATAAAACGGAAGGATTTTTTGCTAAAACTTTGCACCGGACAAAGTCAAATAACAAATATAAGAACAGATAAGAGATATAAGCGGCAAAATAAAATTCTCTCGTAAAAACACACGGCCTCCCATCTAACCCCTGATAGGGTTCACCATACTTCCAAAGAGCAACATTGCAACTATCCCCTTGGGAATTATTCCCCCAGATAACATCAAAAATAAAAGAAGCTAAAAAACAACAAAACAAACACCAAAGAAAATATAAAACTTTTTTGCTTAACATACAATCTCCCCGCTCATCATATAATGGCTCTACATCAAAGTATGGGGCAAAAGCAGTACTCAAGATTATAAAAAGTATTATAATCAGTTCACCACAAACCT
>CALXUE010000014.1 GCA_944391615.1 uncultured Alphaproteobacteria bacterium | reverse complement strand
GTCTTAAGACACGGGAGAGTCGGTCGCTGCCAGATCTTCTAAACATCTCATCCTTTCTTATCTTTCTTTATTTTTACTAAAGGAGCATGTCTTATGCTCCTTTTTTTTGCATCCATATATCCTTTTATCCTTTAGATAATCTTTATAAAAACATTTTGAAATTTTATTGATAGGTAATCTTTTATATCTAAAGAATATAAAAAAATAACTCATCGGCTAAATCAGTGGGTTACTTTTTGTACGGTATAAAATTCTTGATTTATTGTTTATGTCTTTTATACTTAGCTTATTGTATAATTTTACAGGAACAGCAAAATGTCATTATCTATTCAAGATGCGAAAGGTTTGATTGCGGAGGTTAAAGAGCGGGAGATTGCTTTGGGGCGTGCGCCGGAGACATGGTATACTTATGAAAATCATGTTTATGGTGTGGCAAATGTGGCCAGAACTATTGCTTCCAAAATAAAAGGTACGGATGAAGAGCAAGCTTATGTTAATGCTTTGTTGCATGATATTTGTAAAACTGAAGAAAAACGAGTGCAAAGATTTCATGGAATTTTAGGTTATGAAAAATTGATTGATAGAGATGAAAAAGTAGCACGAGCGGCGATTGTTCATATGTTTCCGTGGAATAAAATTCCTTCTTTTGAAAAATGTTCTCAAATGTTTTTCGGTAATTAAAAAGATTATGATTTTGTGTCGGCGTATCTTAACGAACATGAGGCAACTGATAGTGATTTTTTGATTCAATTATCTGATACACTAGCAAATAAAAACGATATTGTGACGATAGAACAGCGCGCAGAAGAATATGCTCAGCGAAATGGCTTAAATTTAACCTCCTCTTTGGTGCAGGAAATGCTTGCTCCTCGCTTTGAATTAAAAGAATATTTTGATAAAAAAATCGGGGGTGATGTTTACAAGCTTTTTACAAAAGTACCAACAGTTTCCAGAGAGCGGTAGAGGTGTGGCGAGAGAGGGAAAATGAAGTTATATCACTATGCCCCAATTGAAAACACGGTCTTAAGCGACGGGTTGCTTTCGATTTCTTGTATTCAAAAAGATTTGAGGGCTTATGCGCATCGAGCAGGTTCAGATGACAGAGAAGAAATTTTAGCATGGCTTGATAAAACTTTTGATGGGCGTAGTCGAGCTATTTCCTGCTTAACGGAGCCGATTAAGTGGCAAAATAATGACCCTGTTTTGAAACGTATTGTTGATAATTCTGCTTTGTTTTCTTTTGATTTGGATGAACTTGTTAAAGATAATTTAGTTGAGGCGATTTGGTGTAAAAATGGTTCTGAGTCCGGAGGGTATAATGAAAAATTTTTTCAGGTTAAACCCGAGGAAATAGATTTTTCGCCGCTTGAGTGGGAAAGGGTGGATGCCGCCAAAGATATGCTTTATGCTGTTGTCAGACATTATTTGCTTGTTATGAAAAATGGTGTGATTCCTCCGAAATATTTGACACGTGAGAATGTTTGACGGTTTTTGCGTGTTGTGTTAAGATAAGCTAGATTTTAATTTGGATAAGGGCGATATGGAAGTGCAAAATGTGGCCAATAAATCAATAACCTATTCTTCTTGCGAAAAAAACAATGTTGAAGATATTAAAAAGCGCAATATCATTAAGATTGTTGATTATGAAAAATTCAGCTCTCAAAATCCAGTTTTTTATCAAAAGCTCAATAATCCTGATTTTATTCTTGAAGCACTTGATAACTCAGGTGTTTTGAAATATGGCAAGCAAAATTTGTATCCTCTGATTCAGAAAAAGCAAAATTTTTAAGGTATTTGAGAATATAGGTGTGTTTTGTTTGTGATATGCCAAAAGGTCTTGGCTCTTAACCAAGACCTTTTTTGTGTGAAACATAGATTGTTTTTTGAATTTTTATTCTTTAATCTATGCTGCAGCAGCTTGGATCATAACTCTGAACATTATATGGGCAGCAGCACGTATAGGTGTCACAGTCATTTGTGGCACAGATATATCCATCCGAACTGGACCAAAAACTGCCGTCATCTTCGTGGCAACCGCGGCAATCACAGACTGTTTTTTTTCTGCAGCTTGAGCAATTACCACAAGAGTCATAAGAGGCACAGGTTTCTGTACTGCCGCACGTAACACCGGTTTTTCCTGCACACGGGTCTGGTTTACATTCTGTACAAACACTTGAGCAGCAACTTGTTGAGCTAGAGAAAGAGGCGCAGCCGTAAGAACAAGTTTTTGCTGTTGGGCAGCTAACCCCCGCACATGGGTCTTCAATTATATCCTTAGAACATCCGGTGCATTGTCCACATGATCCATAAGATGAACAATGATATCCTGAACTGCAGCTAACGCCGCTTACGTTTTCACAGGGGTCATAAGGTATGGAATTACAAGATATGCAGACACTTGAGCAGCAACTTGTTGAGCTGGAATAAGAGGCACACCCATAAGCACAAGATTTAGCTGTCGGGCAGCTAACCCCCGCACAAGGATCTCTTGGAGCATCATTACATTTATACCAAGTTCTGCCAAAGCAGCTGTCATAACAACTGGTGGCGCCATAAGTGCAACCTGAAGACGATGATTTTGTGTAGCTTGGACATTCATCGGTGCAACAAGCCTCATAAGGATAATAACAGGTTTTATCCCCGCATTCGTTGGTAGTTGAACCGCCACATCCCCCGGGGTTGGTTTCAGTTGTGCCATATGGACAATCCGGATCGCAGTCATTACAGTCAGAATACAAGAGCTTGTCACCAGATAAACAGGTTGTGGCATTTTTAGCCGGTTCTCGCTCGCATTCCATATATCCGTTACAAGGATTTTTCTTGATTTTGTATCTTGGACCATTGCAGGAATTACAAGCATCACCATCCGCTACATAACCGGCAGGAATATCACCGGCAGTATAGTCATAACCCTCACAATAATCGCATTGGCATTCGCGGTACATTCCTTGGCATTCTTCACCAACACCATAATAAGGATCTTTACATTCCTTAAAATCGGCAGGGCAAGTATCAACACATTCGGCAAAATACCGATCATCATACATACAAACTTTGTTTGGACCTTTGCCTTCAGGGCAAGAGGTTAAGGTATAGCCTTCTTTGATGCAATCTTCAGGGCCTTTTTCATCAAACTCATCTGTTGGTCCGGCACCACCCCCAGGGGTGTCGTCACTCCAGCCAAATTCATTACCCAAGCATTCGCCGGTATCCATAATCCAGCAAACTTGTGCAACTTTGGTTAAAGATTTTTGAGAAACTTTTTGTGGAGATAAAAATAAAACTTCAGACGTGTGAAGTGAATATAAAGGTGAAATAGCACGCTGAAATTCGTCAGAAGCAGAAGCCAATTGAGCATTTGCATAGCTGCTTAAACATAAGCATAACATAGTGCAAAAGCCAGACAGTAATAGCCTTTTCATGATAATACTCCTCAACACATTTATCTCCACGACTCTTAGTATAACACATAAATTTCAATTATTCAATATGCGATTTCGCCGAGTGACGGGATTTGTGCAATCGGTTGTGGGGTGCTTATCTTTAAATTTTAGCTGAAACTTTTGTTCTTGTTAATCAAATCTCAAGGTTCTGGCTTTATAATTATTTTATGTTTTGTAAATGGAGCTTTTTTAATGATATGGAAATTAGGTGCTGGTTGTGCTGCGGGGCTGTGTTTGGGGTATGGTATCGCTCAGGCTCAGACGCAGGCTGCCGAAAATATTACTTGCATTGATTTGGAACAACCTGTTTATCAGCAACTTTATCAAAAAAAGGCCGATGGTTTTAATCTGCCTTATTGTCGTGCTACGGATATGACGATTTTTGAACAGTTTTCTCAATGGCGCGATGTTTTTGGTGTGCCGGATGAAATGGTTTCTATGATCTATGAATATAGCACTATCGTTGGCTCTAAAGCTGCTCTTAATTTGATTTATGAGACAACTTCCGTTTATGATGACGGGGTGACAACGCAAGTTATCGGAGCTATCAGAGAAATGGGGTATCCTAAGTTCTTTGATGCTTATCGCAATAATGCGTTTATGAAATTTGATGCCTTAGTACAGAATTTTCCCTCACAATCCATGTTTTTGGAGCAATGGAAAAATCAACTTAATCAATATGCTTTGGCGACAGAAAATACTCCGACAAATTAAAAAAAAAGCTCAATTGAGCTTTTTTTTAATACGGGTTTTGATTGGTGTTTAGAAATATTAATTGTGCGAGTATTTTTTCGTTGGCATCCAATAAATTTCCTCGCCATAGCTGGTTACCCAGTGTACCACAATTGTCTTTGCAATAGGCGTTTAGGTAATAATAATCAGCATTGAGTTTTGTGACCATTTGCTGGAGATAAAATATGTCATTGTATAAGTCGTCTTGGTATTCTATGGCAAAGCCTTTGCCTAATTCTTTGACGATTAAGTTGGTCATGCATTGATTGGCTTCATCTGCGGCTTTCATGCTTTCTCCGGTTGTGGAATCATATTTTTTTGTGGCTTCATCCGTACAGTGGATGCGGGCTAATTTTGCTTGGGCATTGGCTATGTTTATGGTTTTTTGATAGTTGTTAACCGCTGCTTTTTTCTTAAATAAATAGGGGTTGGTTTCATAAATAAAGGCCAAGCAGGCGATGAGGGCGCAAGTCAGAATGACATTTAGTAATTTGCTCATTTTTTTTATTCCTTTTCGTATTTATGGGGTATTATATTCTTTATTGGTTAGCAAATTATTGAAATTTTAAAATTTTTTTTAGCTTTTTAAATGTAGAATAAAAATTTTTGTTTTTTTTGTATAAAATTGTTGCAAGAATGAAAATTTGTGCTAAGATTAGAGCTTAGTTTTTTATAATTTTATTTTATTATTTTTATTTTTATATTATGGAAAAAAGATTTTTTATCCGAGAAGACAAGAGTTTGGAAATGGCAGAAGTTGCTAACATCCTCAAGGCAAAAGGCTTTGATGTTGAAACTTTGAAGTGTAGTAAAGATGATGTAAAGCAATTTTTTGCTGATTTGCAAAAGCTGGTTGAAAATGGCGTAACGCCTGTGCTCGTGGGACGTAAGTGCCAGGATAAGGACGGTAGCTTCTTTAATCTTTCAACAAAAGTACCAGACGGTGTCGTGCTCTTGCTCGAAACTGCTAAGGATAAGCCCTTACTTTCGCAAGTGGCAAAGATGATTGATGTTCATTTGACAAGCTCGCAGAAATTGAAAGGCTTGATGAATAAACTGTCTTTTGCCGAACTGCGCAATAAAGGATACGCTGCTAAGGAAATTATTGCTTGTTTTGATAAGCAGTATTTGCTGCAAGGGGGCAAGCAGGCTGATATATTCGATTTGAGGCAGGCTGTAGAATCTCATAGTGGTACTTTCCCGTTGGTAGAAGTGACTATTCCAATGGAAAAACTCTTGGGGTTGTTGCCGGCGTATGTGGGAGAATTGGCTTATTATTCCGGTAGAGAGCCGAGTATTTTGGTTTCTTTTGAGGGTGATAGCAATCTTCCGGTGTTTGTCGGCAAAAATATTCCGAGCGCACTTAAACGTTTCAAGGGACACACCTCTGCCGGTATGTTCTTCTTGGAAGACAAAAATCAAATCAAAGGCTTTACGCAAGCAGTTCGCAAAGTGTTTGCTTAATGCTTTGGTTTTTATGGCTCCCTTCGGGGAGCTTTTTTTTTGCAAGAAAAGAGGGGAGAAAAGCTCCCCTTTCTTTTATTTCTTGGCATTAATGACCGCTATGGCTTCTTCCAAGGTGATTTCTTTGCCTTGAAGATTTTTCGGTAAGGCGTAATTGTTTTTACCACACTTCAAATATGGGCCGTAGCGGCCGTTGTTTAAGGTAATCTCCGCCTTTAAGGTCGGGTGGGTGCCTATTACCAATGCCGCAGGCTTCTCTGCAACGCCCGATAATAACTCCTTGGCGCGCTCCAGGGTCATACTGAAAATCGTGTCACTTCCCGTTAATGATTTTGATTTGCCTCCTTGTTTGATATAAGGACCAAATTTGCCTGCGCTCAGAATTATGCCTTCACCCAAATCTAGAGGCAAGCTTAACAATCTTTGCGCTTGTTCCAAGGTAATTTCTTCCGGTGTTATTCCCTTAGGCAGAGCTGCGCGCTTGGGTTTTTCCGTTGTGGCGGTTGCATCTTCTCCCAACTGTAGGTAAAATCCGTAAGGACCTTTTTTGAGATAAATTTTTTGTGTGTTCATCTCGCCCAAAATTTTATCTTCCGGTGATGGTTGGCGCGGGGTGTCGGCCGCTTCTTCTTCCTTGAAATCGGTCAATGGTTTGGTGTATTTGCAGGTCGGATAATTTGAGCAACCGATAAATGCTCCAAACTTGCCAAACTTTACACTCAAGCGACCCTCTTTGCAATCAGGGCAAGAGCGTGGGTCGGATCCATCTTCACGCGGCGGAAACAGATGGTACGACAAAGCCTCATCAATGCGGTTTATGACTTCCGTTATTTGCAAAGGTTTGACGTCGTCAACGTTTTTAATAAACTTGTTCCAGAAACCTTGTAATAGCTTTTTCCACTGCATTTCTCCGGCCGATATATCATCAAGCCTTTCCTCCAACATGGCGGTAAAGTCATATTCAACATATTTGCGGAAGAAGTTTTCCAAAAATACAGTCACAATGCGGCCGCGGTCTTCCGGTATAAAACGCAACTTCTCAACCCGAACGTATTTTCTTTCCTGTAAAACAGAAATAATCGTGGCGTAAGTTGATGGGCGGCCGATGCCCAGCTCTTCAAGCTTTTTAACCAAACTGGCTTCCGTAAATCTTGGTGGCGGGGTGGTGAAGTGCTGGTCTGTTCTTATCTCTCCCTTCTTAACGCTCTCACCGTTTTCGACATTTGGCAAAATGCGATTGTCTTCATCCTCATTATCATCGTCTTTGCTTTCTTGGTAGAGTTTTAAAAATCCGTCAAAGGCAATGACTTGGCCCGTCGCTCTTAAAAGAATTAGTTTGTCTCCTGACATAAAGTCAATTGAAACCTTATCTAAAATTGCAGGGTTCATTTGGCAGGCTATGGTTCTTTTCCAGATTAATTCATATAATTTATAACTGTCCGAATCGAGCTTGGTTTCCATCTTCTTCGGCGTATTCATCACATCGGACGGACGGATGGCTTCGTGTGCCTCTTGGGCGTTTTTGCTCTTGGTTTTATATTCCTTAGGTTCTTTAGGCAGATAAGCCTCGCCAAAGTATTTGGTTATGGCCTCGCGGCAAGCCGTTATGGCTTCTACCGATAAGTTAACGGCATCCGTTCTCATGTATGTAATCAAACCGGCTTCATAAAGCTTTTGGGCAATCTGCATGGTCTTCTTGGCGGAAAAACGCAGTTTGCGCGCGCCTTCTTGCTGCAAGGTCGAAGTGGTGAACGGCGGCGCTGGGTAGCGGTTGGCTTTTTTCCTTTCTACATTGGAAACGGAAAAATCTTGTGCCTCAATCTTGCTCTTGGCCTCTTCTGCCTGAGCTTGAGTTTTTAGGTCCATCTTCTCAAGTTTTTTGCCGTCAAGTTGGATTAAGTGTGAGGTGATTAAGGCCTCTTTGGATGTTAGCAAGTCAACATCTATTGTCCAGTATTCTTCCGGCTTGAATTTTTCTATTTCAATTTCTCGGTCGCATATCAATCTTAAAGCCACAGATTGCACTCTGCCGGCTGATTTTGACCCAGGAAGTTTGCGCCATAAAACCGGCGATAAGGTAAAGCCTACCAGATAATCCAGAGCACGACGCGCCATGTAAGCCGAAACCAAGTTGTCGTCTATGGTCCTTGGGTTTTGTATGGCCTCGGTTATGGCGTGTTTGGTAATTTCGTGAAAGACGACGCGTTGGATGGTCTTGCCTTTGAGGGCCTTATGCGCTTTGAGTTCTTCCAGTATGTGCCAAGCAATGGCTTCTCCCTCTCTATCCGGGTCGGATGCGAGAATTAACGTATCACAGTCTTTTAAGGCTTTGATGATGTCTGATAACCGCTTCTTGCCACCTGAACTTAACTCCCAGGTCATGGCAAAATCATGCTCGGGATCTACGGAGCCGTCTTTGCTCGGTAAATCTCGGATATGGCCAAAGCTTGCAAGAACTTTGTAGTCACTGCCTAGGTATTTGTTGATGGTTTTGGCTTTAGCCGGTGACTCAACGATTACTAGTTTCATCTCTTCCTTCCATTTACTTTTTTATTAAAGCAATTTTGTTGCCGGGGAGGCGCATTATCTCTCCGGATAGTTCCATGTCTATCAATATAGCGGAAAGCTCGTTGGCCGGAAGATGCGATATGCGAATCAACTCATCCATATAGACGCCTTCTTTGCTTAGATAGTTACGGATATCCGTTGTTGTTTTTTTCTCTTCTGGAATATCGGCGTTATTTTCTTCTTTGTCAAGCAGCTTTTCTTGCAAGGGGAAATCTTGTCGGTTTTCCTTGGGGGTGAAAAGCTGAGAATCTGTTGTTTTTAGGTGTTCCAAAATATCGTCAACGCAATCAACCAAAACAGCGCCTTCTTTTATGAGCTTGTTACTGCCCAAAGCGCGGCTTTCTGTCGGGCTTCCGGGAATGGCAAAAACTTCGCGGTTTTGTTCTAATGCCAGTCTGGCAGTGATTAAAGATCCTGACTGCAAATTGGCCTCTACAACCAATGTTCCTAAACTTAAGCCCGCTATAATTCTGTTGCGGCGCGGAAAATTTTGAGCTTGCGGCGTTGTTCCCAGTGGAAGCTCCGATATTATCAAACCTTGTGCGGCGATTTGTTTGTATAAATCTTTATTTTCTTCCGGATAGGGTAAATCTACGCCAGTGCCTAAAACCGCAATGGTTGGGCCTTGTTGATTTAAGGCATACATCGCGCCTTTGTGGGCTGAGGTGTCGATGCCGCGTGCCATGCCGGATATGACTAAAATATTATTCTCTGTTAATTCATAAGCCAAGCGAGAGGCTATTTTGCGTCCGTTGATGGAGGCATTGCGCGAACCGACAATGGAAATGGAATTTTTGTGTGCTAATAAGTCGGTGTTGCCATAAGCATAAAGCAGAGGCGGGCAGTCTGATAATTCTTTTAAGGCTTGTGGGTATCTGGAATCGGCAAATGAAATAATGTTTATGCCGCCTTTTTTAGCTTTTTCATATTCTTTTTGCGCCTCTTTCAAGGATGTGGCTTTGTATCTGGGGGGAAGATTTTCAAGTGCCGTTTGCGCAGAGCCATATTTGTGATAAAGTTTATAAAAGCTTATCGCACCGATGCCTTCCGTGTTGATAAGGCGAATCTGTGCGATAAGTTCATTTTCGGACAAAGTCGACATTATTTCTTTTTCTTGTTTTTCTTGGTTGATTTGGAAGTTTGAGCTTTCTCAGATTTTTCTGTCTTTTCAGCTTTCTCAGATTTTTTGAAACTGATTTTGCTCTCCTGTCCGTGCAGCAAGCGATAAATGTTGGCGTGGTGACGGATAATTATCAACAAGGCAATGGCGGTGTAAAAAGCGGTGTAAACCGGATCAACCATGAAAAAGGCAACAATAGGTACTGCCACACAGGCCATTATTGCCGACAAAGATGAATATTTGCTTCTGAAGGCGACAACTAACCATACACCCAATGCGACGAGTGCCAAAGGCCAATAGGTGAACAATATAAAACCGAATGCCGAAGCGACACCTTTGCCGCCTTTGAACTTGAGCCAAATCGGAAAGTTGTGCCCCAATACGCCGCAGAAACCGGCGATTAATGAGGCCATAATGTTGGTTGTGGTGACAAAACCAAAAAACAGATAAAATTTTTCAGGCGCTAAGTGATAGGCTATCAATGCGGCAATACCTGCCTTAAAGGCATCAAGCAGAACCGTTAATAAGGCCAAATCTTTGCGGCCGGTTCTTAAAACATTAGTGGCGCCAATGTTGCCTGAACCGATTTTACGAATGTCGCCCAAACCGCATAAACGTGTTAAAACCAAGCCAAAGGGAATGGAGCCTAATAGGTATCCGCCTAAAGCCGAAAGGGTAAATATTACTGTCGTATCCATTTGTTTTGTCCTAATGTTTTGTTTTTTTATTTGTCTTATCTTTAATCATTCTTGAATTTTTTGCAACTGCTTATTCAAGGTTGTGTATCAATATGATTTGCTTTTGACTTAATTGTATATCCTTTGTATGATGCTTTTAACTTTATTGAAAACGGGGAGCTATGTTATGAAACCTATTTATAAACGCATCTTGATTAAAGTTTCCGGCGAAGGGTTGATGGGTGAAAAAGGTTATGGAATTTCGGCCGCAGCTGTGGAAAATGTTGCTTTGCAGATTAAGCAGGTTTATGATGCCGGCGTGGATGTGTGCGTTGTGGTCGGCGGAGGAAATATCTTTCGCGGTGTTAATGAGGCGGCTAAAGGAATTGAACGTACGGTCGGTGATTATATCGGGATGATGGCTACCGTCATAAATGCTGTTTATATGCAAAATATTATGGAAAAAATGGGAATGGATGTGCGTGTGGTCTCCGGTTTGGAAATTCCTCAGGTGTGTGAAAGTTATCGTTATCGCCGCGCCAGAAGGCACTTGGAAAAAAAGCGTATTGTTATTTTTGCCGGTGGTACCGGAAACCCGTTTTTTACGACCGATACTGGGGCTGTTTTGCGTGCCTCCGAAATGGGGTGTGATGCTTTGCTTAAATCTACTCAGGTTGATGGAGTGTACGATGATGATCCCAGAAAGAATCCTAAAGCAAAAAAACTTAAAACTGTGTCTTATAATGAAGTTATTGAAAAAAGATTGGGGGTTATGGACTTAACGGCTATTGCTATGGCCAGAGAAACGAATCTGCCCATCGTGGTGTTTTCTCAACACGAAAAAGGCGCTTTGGCTAAGGTTTTGGAAGGTAAGGGAAATTTTAGCCTTATTCACTAATCTTAAGGCTCTTTTTAAATTGTACTTGCCAAATCAATCAAAATAAATAATTATGTATGTTATCTTTAATCTTATATAAGGTATTTAATATGTCTGATTTTAATCAAATTAAGTCTGAAATAAAATCTAAAATGGATAAAACAATTGAGGCCTTGAAGGCTGATTTTGGTTCTTTGCGGGCAGGGAGAGCTCATGTGAGTTTGCTCGATGGAATTATGGTTGAGGCTTATGGGGCTATGACGCCTTTGGCTCAGGTCGGTACGGTCAGTGTGCCGGATGCGCGCACGCTCTCGGTTTCGGTTTGGGACAGAAGTTTGGCTAAGGCTGTTGAAAAGGCTATTATGGAATCGGATTTGGGCCTTAATCCGGCAAGCGATGGGCAGCTTATTCGTATTCCTATTCCTCCTTTGAGCGAAGAGAGAAGAAAAGAGCTCACCAAAGTGGCCGGTAAGTATGCCGAAAATAATAAAGTGGCTGTGCGTAATTTGCGTCGCGAAGCTTTGGATGAAGTTAAAAAACTTAAAAAAGATAATGCTATTTCGGAAGATGATGAAAAACGCTATGAAAACGAAATTCAAAAATTGACCGATGAAGCAATCAAAAAAATTGATGAGCTGTTGGCTCAGAAAGAAAAAGATATTTTACAAGTATAGAAATTGATTCCACGGTGCCGTCGGGTCTAAATGAGGGCGCTGTGGAAATGTTTTGTTGGGACGTAAGTTTATTATTTAGATGACTGATAATCATAATGTGGAGCATATTGCCATTATTATGGATGGCAACGGGCGGTGGGCTAAAAAGCAAGGCTTGCCACGTTCAATGGGACATAAAAAAGGCGCTGAAATTGTTAAGGAAATTGCTAAAGCTGCCAATGAAAAAGGGGTTAAGTTTCTGACCCTTTATGCCTTTTCTACCGAAAATTGGGGGCGCCCAAAAGATGAGGTGGATACGCTTATGTCGCTCTTGAGACAGTATTTGAAAACGGATTTGTCTGAGCTGAAAAAAAATAATATCCGAATCAGATTTATCGGTGAAAGAAATATGCTTGATGCGGATATTGTCCAAAATATGCACAGGCTGGAACGCGAAACTCAAGATAATACCGGAATGTGTTTATGCCTTGCAATCAGCTATGGAGCGCGCCAAGAAATTCTTCAGGCAGCGCAAAAATTGGCTGCCCTTGTTAAAAATGGTGATTTGTCGGAATCTGATGTTGATATTCAAAACTTTTCTGCTATGCTTTATACGCATGAAATGCCTGATCCAGATATTGTAATCAGAACCAGCGGTGAGCAGCGTATCAGCAATTTTTTGCTTTGGCAGGCTGCTTATGCAGAGTTCTTTTTTACAAAAACTTTATGGCCTGATTTTTCAGCCCAAGAACTTGATGACATTATAGAACAGTTTAAATCTCGGGAGAGAAGATATGGAAAAATCTAAGATGAACTCTTTTAAGAAAAGATTGTTGGCGGCTATTGTGATGGCGCCTTTGACGCTGGTTCTTTTGTATCTTGGGGCGCCGTTTGTTAATCTGTTTTGTATGTTGTGTGGAACATTGCTTGCTTGGGAGTGGGCAACATTTGTTCCAAATAGGAAAAATGCGCTTTATGCCGCGGCTTATACTTCTTCTGTGGTAATGGTTTCTTTTTTGCCTGGGTTTTATTTCATTTTGGCAATGTTGGTTATGCTTATTATCACGGCTGTTGTGTGGTTGAAGGCTAAAGCGGAAGAACATCGTTGGCTTTTGGTCTTGGGCGTGCCTTATATTACTTTGGGAATCGGCTCTCTTAATTGGTTTTATGAACTGACCAATAATGTTTTGTTGATTTGGTTTGTGTTGGTTGTGTGGGGCGTTGATGTTGGGGGATATTTGGTCGGCTCTACCGTTAAAGGGCCGAAACTTGCGCCTTCTATCAGCCCAAACAAAACTTGGTCTGGCTTAGTGGGCGGAATGTTGTTGGCTGCGCTTGTGTCTTATTTGTATTTTAGATTTTGGGATATTAATATGCGCGGGTGGTTCGCTTTGGCTGCTGCCGTGTTGGCTGTGGTGGCTCAATGTGGTGATTTAATCGAATCTAAAATTAAACGTCATTTGGGCTTGAAAGATTCAAGCAATCTTATTCCGGGGCATGGCGGAATTTTTGATAGAATCGATGGATTGATTTTTGCTGCTCCGTTTGCTGTGGTGGCTTTTTTGGTGTTGGTGTTTTCTTTGGTTGAAGTCGGTTAAGTGTTATGGAAGTAATTGAAAATATTTTATATTATGTTGTGCCTTTTATTGTTCTGCTCGGTGTATTGGTGTTTGTGCACGAGTTGGGGCACTTTCTTGTGGCAAGAATGCTGGGCGTGAAGGTTGATGAATTTTCTTTGGGCTTTGGCAAAGAGCTTTGTGGTCGGGTTGATAAGAAAGGTACAAGATGGAAAATTTGCGCTATTCCTTTAGGGGGATATTGTAAGTTTTTTGGTGATGAAGATGCTGCTTCCGTTTCCGAATCCGATAAGCTGAGTGCTCTTTCTGAGAATGAGAAAAAGCATGTCTTTCAGTTTATGGCGCCTTCTTTGCGTCTTTTAATCGCTTTTGCGGGACCTGCGGCGAATTATTTGTTTGCTATTTTGGTTTTTGCTATCATCTTTTTTTCTTTTGGTAAAATGACGTATCCTCCGGTGGTGGGAGAAGTGATGCCTAACGGTGCCGCTTATAAGGCCGGAATTGTTAAAGGTGATAGAATTTTGGAAATTAACGGACACGAGATTAAAGACTTTAACGATATTCGTTATGAAGTGGATTTGGCTGTTGATGGCAATGTCGCGGTTAAGCTTTTGCGTGATGGTGAAGAAAAAACGTTGTCTTTTGATTTGGAAAAAATGACAGACGCTTCAGCTATGGATGGACAAGTGGTTGAAAGACCTATGCTCGGAATTAAGTCTGTCAGCAATGTGGAATTGAGTTATGAGCGTTTGAGTGTGTTTGAGGCATTGCGTGATGCATCGGTCGAAACTTGGGATATTACCGTGGCTACACTCCGTGGCGTCGGGCAAATGATTTCCGGAAAACGCTCCGGTGATGATGTCGGCGGTATTATTAGAATTGCCGAAATGTCAGGTGATATTACAAAGCAGAGTGGGGTTTTGGACTTTATTGTGTTTATGGCGCTGCTTTCTATTAATCTTGGCTTGATTAATCTGTTTCCTATTCCATTATTAGATGGGGGACACATTGTGATTTGTTTGGTCGAGATGGTGACACGCCGCGAGATGGGGACTAAACTTAAAGATTTGCTCTTTAAGACAGGGTTTGCGCTTATTATGGCTTTAATGATTTTTGCAACTTGGAATGATATTGCAAGATTGATTAATCGTTGGTTTGCATAAGCTTTTGGGTTTTATTTTAATATAAGGATTGCTGAATTATGAAAAAATTATATTGGGGGGCTTCATTACTCAGTTTGGTTTTGTCAACCGAGGCTTTGGCTAAAGATGTTTATGTCAGAGATATTTCCGTGCAGGGGTTGAACAGAGTTGAAAATGAAACGGTTTTGGCTTATGTCGATATTGCAAAAAATTCTAAAGTGCCGGAAGAAAAGCTTAATGATGCTTTGAAACAGCTTTATGAAACCGGATTGTTTACCGATGTGGCTTTTAATGTTACACCAAGCGGGGAGCTCGTTATTCATGTTATTGAAAGCCCGATTATTAATGACCGTTTGTTTGATGGTAATAAAAAAGTTGATACCTCTACTTTGGAATCTGAAGTCAGTTTGGCACCCCGTATGGCCTTCAGCAAAGCCAAAGCTCAGGAAGATGTGCAACGTATTTTGGAAGTATATAAAAGAACCGGTCGCTATGCCGTTGTGGTGGATCCGAAAATTATTAAACGCGAAAATAACAGTGTCGATTTGATTTATGAAATAGATGAAGGTCCGGTGGCCGCTATCGAAAAAATTAATTTTATCGGTAATACGCATTATTCCAGCAGTGAATTGCAAAGTGAAATTATGAGCAAAGAAACGCGTTGGTACAGAATCTTTTCCGGTTCTGAAAATTTTGATGCCGAACGTATGAATTATGACAAGGAATTGTTGCGTCGTTTCTATTCTAAAAACGGATACGCCGATTTTAATGTGGTGTCGGCTATTGCGGAGCTTAGTCCCGACAAAAAATCTTTTGTGTTGACGTTTGTGGTGGATGAAGGTCCTCGCTATGAAATCGGAGCAATTAATGTTGTGTCTGATATTCAAGATGTGGATACAGCCGCTTTGCAAGAGGATGTTTTGCTTGAGGTTGGTGATTGGTATAATGCCGATAAAATTGAAAAATCTGTTTATGCTATTACGGAATCTTTGGGTAAGCACGGGTTTGCTTTTGTTGATGTACAGCCGGAGTTGGTGCGTGATCCCGCAAATGGTAAAATTATGCTGACTTTCCATGTGAAAGAAGGCGATCGTGTGTTTGTTAACCGCATTAACATCAGCGGCAACACCAGAACCGATGATGATGTTATTCGTCGTGAGTTTAGAATTTCGGAAGGTGATGCTTTTAACGGTGCTAAAATCAGAGCTTCACGTCGCAATGTTGAAAACTTGGATTATTTTAGCAAAGTTGATATTCAGACACAACCCAATCCGGATGGTAACAGTGCGGATGTTAATGTTAATGTGGAAGAAAAATCTACCGGTTATTTCAATGTCGGTGTAGGATATTCTACCGTTAACGGTGCTTTAATCAGAACAGGTATTACCGAAAACAACTTTATGGGCAGAGGTCAACAGTTGGGGTTCGATATCGGTGTTTCTCAGCGTGCTCAAGATTATAATATCAGTTTTACCGAGCCTTATTTCTTGGGCAGACCTTTGAGTGCAGGTATTGATTTGTTCCGTACTGAAGAAGATTATCAGGATGAGGGATCTTATGATACCGAAAGTACCGGTGGTCGTTTGCGCTTGGGTTGGAATTATACCGATGATTTGTCTCAGTATGTTCGTTATACGCTGCGTGAAGATAAAATTAATAATGTTGATGAAGATGCTTCCAGATATATTAAGGAAGAAGAGGGGAGTTATAGTGGTTCGATTATCGGCCAGACAATTGTTTATGATAAACGCGATAGTGCCATTAACCCTCGCGAAGGATATTATTTGTCTTTTGGTAATGATATTGCCGGTTTGGGCGGTGATGAAAAATATCTCAAGTTTGATGCTAAAGCCTATAACTATATGACTTTTGCCGATTATTATACCTGGAAGATTTTTGCTAATGGTGGTTATATTACCGGCTATAACGGGCAAAATGTTCGTTTGGCTAACAGGTATTTCTTGGGCGGTTATAATATGCGCGGCTTTGAGTTTGGCGGTTTGGGTGCCAGAGATAAGTTTACAAATGATGCTTTGGGTGGAAACTGGATGGTTTATACCGGTACGGAGCTTTCTTTCCCGATGGGATTGGAAGAGCTCGGAATCAGAGGGCGTACGTTTGTTGATGTTGGTATGATTGGTAAACCAAACGGTGTTAGCTCACAATATGTTGATTACTCATCTTCTCCGCGTGTGGCAACCGGTGTCGGTTTGACATGGCAGTCTCCGATGGGCAATATCGATATTGACTTTGCTGTACCGGTGGTTAAAAAATCTTATGATGAAACCGAAGTGTTCCGCTTGAACTTTGGTACAAGACTCTAATTCTTTTATGAAAGGGTTCTTTTATGGTTGATACTGCTTTTTATGAAAAAAACGGACCTTTTACATTGGCTCAAGTGGCAAAAATTTGTGATGCCAAGCTTTTGGATGTAAGTCAGGCACAGGTTGTGGTGCAAAATATTGCTACTATGAATCATGCCTCTGAGAATGATATTTGTTTCTTTTATGATAAGAAAAACAAAGAAAAAGGTGCCGAAATTAAGGCTAAGGCTTGTGTCACAACCGAAATGTTGGCTCCGTTTGTGGCTCAAGGGGTGATTATTTTGGTATCAGCCAATCCTAAGCTCTCTTTCTTAAAGCTTAATCAAGAGTTTTATCATGAGGTTTGTTTACGTGCGGATATTGCTTCCAGTGCGAAGATTCATCCCACAGCCATCATTGGCCGCGGTACGTTTATTGCTGATGGCGTGGTTATTGGAGAAAAAGTTGTTATCGGCGAAAATTGTGTGATTGAGCCTAATGTGGTTATTGGGCGTGCTTGCAAAATTGGTAATAACACAAAAATCGGTGCGAATGCTTCTATCTCTTATGCCATTATCGGTGATAATTGTTATATTTATGCCGGTGTGCGTATCGGGCAGGATGGTTTTGGCTTTATGATGATTGATGGCAAGCATGTACGCATTCCGCAGCTGGGGCGTGTGATTATCGGAAATGATGTGGAGGTCGGTGCTAATACGTGTATTGACCGTGGCGCGCTAGATGATACTGTTATTGGCGACGGTTGCAAGATTGATAATCTTGTACAAATTGCTCATAATGATAAGTTTGGCAATAACTGTATTGTGGTTTCTCAAACAGGCGTGGCCGGAAGTTGCACTTTTGGTGATTATGTGGTATGCGGTGGCCAAACCGGATTTGCTGACCATTTGAATATTGGTTCAGGTGCTCAGATTGCTTCTCAATCGGGTATTATGCGTGATATTGCCCCTGGAGAAGTTATGATGGGGTATCCGGCCGTTAAATTCAAAGATTTTATGCGCCAAGTGGCTTGTTTGCAGAAGCTTTCAAACAAGCATAATTCTTAGTTTTTTTTTTAATTTTTTGAAGGATAGATTTGTTATGTCTGAAAATAAAATTTATTATATCGAAGATATTATGGAGATGCTGCCGCATCGTTATCCGTTTTTGTTGGTTGACAGACTTGAGGTGGAAGAGCCCGGTGTTAAAGGCATTGGTACAAAGAATGTGACGATGAATGAGGAATTTTTTCAAGGACACTTCCCCGGAAATCCGGTTATGCCCGGTGTTTTGCAAATTGAAGCTATGGCGCAAACTGCCGGTGCTTTAGTGTTATCAGGTATGGATGACTACAAACAAAACAAAGCCGGCGTTTTCTTTATGTCAATTGATGGTGTTAAATTCCGCAAAGTTGTTAAACCTGGTGATCAGCTCAAAATGCATGTTGAAAAAGTTAAAGAACATGGCAAGGTTTTTGTCTTTAAGGGAAAGTCCTATGTTGATGATAAAATTGTAAGTGAGGCAGAATTTACGGCAATGATTGTTAAATAAAATGTGAATGCGCGTTTTTTTGCATTGTATTTGGGTGGAAGTATTTTTTTAATTAAAAAAATTTTTCCTCAGCTTTGTGTATGGTGAAGATTTTTTGAAAGTTAAGAATATTTCTGTTAGCATTGTTATGTGTTTGCAAGTTTATAAAATAGTGGATTGGAAAGAATGGAAGCGGATTTTTTTAGTCTGCTTCTTTTGATGAGGTTTTGATGGTTAAAAGTTTATTTAAGCTTTTTTGGCAAAATTAACCTTAAATTAAATAGTTGCGTTTTATTTTAGAGAAAAATTTTAGGGATTGCTTCAATGGAAAAATCTACGATTATAGGTGTTGTTGGTGGTGTTTTGGCCGTGGGGGTTGGTATGGCATTAAAAGGCGCTGACCCGCATGCTTTGATAAATCCAGCCGCATTTTTAATTATTATTGTCGGAACAATGGCTGCTGTTTTTAATGCTTTTCCGATGAATGAGATTAAAAAATTTCCAAAATTGGTAAAGATATTGATTACCGGCAAAAAGTTTATGCCCAAACAGGAGGTTTTGGAGCTTTTTGTGTCTTTAGCTAAAACAGCTAAATCAGAAGGTGTTGTTGGAATTGAAAAATGTGCTAATGAAATTGAAGACCCGTTTATCCGCTCTAGTTTGACATTAGTTGCAGATGGTTTTAATGCTGAGTTTATTAATGATGTTATAGAGAGTGAAATTAAACAAATGCAAGAACGCCATCGTGCTGGTGCTCTTATTTTTTCACAAAGCGGCATGTATGCTCCAACTTTAGGTGTGTTGGGCGCGGTTATTGGTTTGATTGCAGCTTTGGGAAATTTGTCAGATATTGACAAATTGGGGCATTCTATTGCGGCTGCGTTTATTGCAACTTTGCTCGGTATTTTTACCGGTTATGTTTTATGGCATCCGTTTGCAAACAAATTGAAACAACTTTCTAATCAAGAAGTGGAATTTAAAAAAATGGTCTTGGAAGGTGCTTTGGCTTTGCAGGAAGGTGCGTCTTCTATTGCCATGGAAGCTAGGCTTCAATCTTTTATTCCTCTTTCTGAAAGACAATCTTTGCGGGATAAGTAAATGGTTAAGAAAAAACACGTGGAAGAACCTCATGAAGATCATGCTGATGAAACTTGGCTTATTCCTTATTCTGATTTGTTGACTTTGTTGCTGGCCTTGTTTATTGTCTTGTTTGCCTCGTCTTCTTTGGATAAGAAAAAAGCTGCCATGATTAGTGCTACTTTTTCTCAGGCTTTTTCTTCAAATTCTGCCGGGCAATTATATGGTGGATTGATGGATTTTTTAGATGATGCCGGCGGACTTGGTTTGGGTGAGGGAATTTCTTTGGGAACAGATAACCGTGGTGTTGTGATTGAGATCAGCGCTATTTCGTTGTTTGATGAAGATGATGTGAAAATTAAAAGTCAGATTATTCCTGATTTGGAAAAAATTGCCACTTTGTTGAATGATCCGCGTTATCGGCGTTTTCAAATCATGGTGGAAGGGCATACGGATGACACTCCAAGCAAAAAATATACATCTAATTGGGATCTTTCGGCTTTGCGCGCCTCATCCGTGGTTCAATTTTTGAGTAAAAAAGGCGTTGATTTAAGCCGGTTTAAAGTTGTGGGTATGTCGAATATTGCTCCTCAATATCCTAATGAAGATGCTTTGGGAAATCCTATTCCTGGAAATCGTGAACGCAATCGTCGTGTTATTATTCTTGTAAGTCCGTATCGATAAAAATTTGTTTTCTTTGGGATAATTGTTGTTTCGAGTTTTATTATTCTCGTATATTGGCTTTGGTTCGTTGTGATTTTTGTAAGGGCATACTTTTTTGTAAACGTTCTAGGTTTTTTTTATAGATATCTTTATCAGGGGAGCGCTTGTATGCAAGTTGATAATTTTGGAGGGCTTTTTCTTTGTTGTTTAGTTTTTCATAGGCTTTCCCGGCGTTAAAGTTGGCTGCCGGATAGGCTTCTGTTTCTCCGCTTTTTAGAACTTCGCGGCATTCTTGAATGCATTTTTCATATTCACCGATGTTGTAATATGTTATGGCTTTATCATTATGAATATCTGCGCCGTTAAAGCCTTCAGCTTCAAGTTTTGTAAAGGCGGTTAAAGCTTGTTGATATTTTTTTTGATTATAATGTTTAAGAGCCGTTTGGTAAAGTTTTTCTGAAAGTTGCAGGCGTGAAATTTCATAAAAATTAGCGGTATTGTTGCTGGTATGGCATATATGTTTGAGCCCGTTTTTGTTGGCTAAGGCGTATATGGTTTCTCCGTTTTTGCAACGATAATTTTCTATCTTTTTTACGAGATTTTGAGCTATTGTTTCATTGCCTTTTTTTAGTCCTTCAAGCATAGGGTAGCATTCTTGCGGTGTTAGCTGGGTGATGGATGTTACATAAAATGTTTTTCCTTTGGAATTTTTATCTTTTTTGATGATGAAATAAGGTATTTTTTCTATGTAGTTATTGCAATTTAGATAAATTAAGGCTTCGTGTGTGTGGCGTTTTAAGATGCCGTCTGTAAAGCGTTCGTTTTGCGGTTTTAGTTCCATGATTTTGGCTGCACATTTTTTTGGGTTTTTGTAGTTTTTTTTCACGAAGTTGCAGAGTTCTAGGCCGATTATGCGCCGTCTTAAAAAGAGTTTGTCTGCCGTATTTTTTGTTGGGTTCATTTTCAGCTCCTTTTATTCTTTTTTCAGTTACAAAAATACCTGCCCTTAAATTGTGTATAATGGTCAACTAGGGTGTTGTCTGCGGGTCTTGAAAAATTCACCTACTCCTATGTAGGCTAAAATTTTTCTTGCCCTTGACGCCTACTATTTGACTCATTCTCCCCAATTTAATTAATTAGGCAGGCGGAGCTAAACAACTGACATAGTACAGTCACCGTTATTCAATATATTACCGGTACTCCGCCTTTTCAGACGGAGGATTTTATCACTATGTAGGTGTTGTTTAGGCACCGTCGGCTACCTCTAACCGACAGAGAAAAGTATAAACAGCAATCGTTCAAATTGCAAGGTAAAAGTTCGTATAACGGGCAACTAATACAGATTTTGCGGACAGAAAAAATGCTCACGTACTACTATGTACGCTCCGCTTTTTTCTTCCTTAAATCTTATTATTTGCCTCGTTCTCCAAACTTTTTGAAAAGTTCGTATAACGGGCAATTGATAGAAAATGTTTATCTAATGTTTGTTGATAAAATATTTTACACTGTTTTATGATGATAAAAATCCTATTTACTTTTTTGGTATAAATAGTATAATTGTCTAAAATACTACTTAGAGGAATATTTGATGCAAGGGAAGATAGTGGGGATTAAAAAATTTTGGCGGTGGTTTGCGGCTTCTTTGGTCTTTAAGTTTTTTATAGCGGTTGTTATTGTTGCGCTCATTTTGTTTGATTTTTATCGCGGGTTTTATCTTGCCCAAGTACCGGAGAGATATTCTTTTCTTAAAGTGTTGGCATTGGCTTTTGTTGTGGCGTTAGGAACGACTTCAATTGTTTTTTCTTTTATTAAGCTGCTCTTAAAAATCAAAAATATTTTTCTGTGCATTATTGTTGGTGGAATGACTGTTTTTGCTGTGTTTATATCGTTGTTGATAATGTTTTATACAATTTCTTATGTGTGTATGTTTGAGCAAGTTGATTTATGCGTGGCAAAGTGTCTCCAGTCAGTTCATGCAACTTATGAAGAATGTCGTTATGATGCTTGTGATCCGCATCTTTAGTTGAAAGGGAATATATTTGATGCAAGGGAAGATAGTGGGGATTAAAAAGTTTTGGCGGTGGTTTGTGGCCTCTTGGGTCTTTAAGTTTTTTATAGCGGTTGTTATCGTTGCGCTCATTTTGTTTGATTTTTATCGCGGGTTTTATCTGGCAAACTATCCCGAACGGTATGAATTTTTTAAAATGCTCAAATGGGCTTTTAATGCTGCATTTTGGGGGATGTTGATTATTTTTCTTATGGTTAAATGGCTCTTATGGCTGGAAAACGTTTTTCTACGCGTTATTGTCAGTGGTTTGGTTGTTCTGATTGTGCCTCTGACAATATATGTTATGTTTTACTCCGGTGTTGATAGTTATGCAACCGGTGAGTTTGATGATTGTATGGCAAAATGCGTTAAGCCTGATAATTCTAATTTTAAAGAATGCAGTTTTGACACTTGTGATTTTGTTTTTTGAAAAAAATTTTTAATAGGCAAAAAACTGGTCGACTTTATGGCTATATTCCTTAAAAATCGGGTGGGGAAGGTTATGGCTGGTGTAAGCTTTGGCGAGAGCTTCATAATACCATTTTTGTTCATTTTTTCCTCTTTTGAACCTATGCCACAGCTCGTCTCCGATGCGGGCGTAATCTTCTATCATTGAATTGAGGTTGTGCAATTTGTCGGCGCAGCTTAAAAGCAGAACTTCTTCATCCGCAATATTTTTTATAAACTCTATGGTATGTTGTTTTCTTGTTTCCCATGGGGCGTCATGTTCAGGCTCGGTGGCGGCAAGAACTAGCTCTTTTACTCTTTTGCCAAAGTTTTGTTCTAGCTCTTCTGCCGTCGTGGCGGTATCTTCCAGTGTGTCATGCAGAATGCCTGCTATGACAACTTCTTCAGGGGCGTTCTCTCTCAACAATATTTCCATCACGCCTAAGGGGTGAATGATATATGGCAATTTTGTGCCTTTGCGGTATTGTCCTCTATGCGCTGATTGCGCAAACTCTATGGCTTGGAATATTTTATCGCTCACTTGATTTATCCTTTTTGATATTTAATTGTGCTAATTTTGGGTTCTTTTGTAAGCGTTCTACGGCATTTTGGTATGCTGTTTCATCTGGGGAACGCTTAAGGGCTAGTTGATAATTTTGTAAAGCTTTATCCGGTGCGTTTAGTTTTTCATAGGCTTTTCCGGCATTAAAGTTGGCTGCCGGATAGGCTTCTGTTTCTCCGCTTTTTAGAACTTCGCGGCATTCTTGAATGCATTTTTCATATTCACCGATGTTGTAATATGTTATGGCTTTATCATTATGAATATCTGCGCCGTTAAAGCCTTCAGCTTCAAGTTTTGTAAAGGCGGTTAAAGCTTGTTGATATTTTTTTTGATTATAATGTTTAAGAGCCGTTTGGTAAAGTTTTTCTGAAAGTTGCAGGCGTGAAATTTCATAAAAATTAGCGGTATTGTTGCTGGTATGGCATATATGTTTGAGCCCGTTTTTGTTGGCTAAGGCGTATATGGTTTCTCCGTTTTTGCAACGATAATTTTCTATCTTTTTTACGAGATTTTGAGCTATTGTTTCATTGCCTTTTTTTAGTCCTTCAAGCATAGGGTAGCATTCTTGCGGTGTTAGCTGGGTGATGGATGTTACATAAAATGTTTTTCCTTTGGAATTTTTATCTTTTTTGATGATGAAATAAGGTATTTTTTCTATGTAGTTATTGCAATTTAGATAAATTAAGGCTTCGTGTGTGTGGCGTTTTAAGATGCCGTTTGTAAAGCGTTCGTTTTGCGGTTTTAGTTCCATGATTTTGGCGGCACATTTTTTGGGGTTTTTGTAGTTTTTTTTCACGAAGTTGCAGAGTTCTTTGCCATTGACTTCATTATTGTACATGACGGTAGCGATGGCGGCAAATTCATGGGTTTTTAATTCGCAACCTTTTAAGCGAAGGTACATATCTTTGTATATTCGGCCGTTTTCTCTATGACGATACCAACCATCCATTAGTTCTAGGGCTTTTTTCCCGCTGATGGTTATGTTGTTTTTGTTTTTGACATATTCAGATGTTAAAATCCATTTTTTGTTTGTCGGATTGCCGTCTTGGGGATACCAAAAGCTTCCTAATCCGATGGTGTTGATGGTTTTGCCGTTATCTGTGTAGGCATGATTGACTAAAATTTCGGTGGGAAACATTGATAAACCTATAAAGTCCAGTGCGTCGTTATAGAGTTTTTGGAAGCTTTGAAGGTCTTTTATTTTGTGTGTTCGGGTTAGTTGTTGATTGTTATTTTCGGAAGCATTGATGGTATTTTCTGCAGATGTTTCCTGAATGATGGGTGAAGTTTCTCTTGTTTCAGGTGTCGTTATTATTGTTATGTCAGCTATATTTTTTTCTGCTTTTTCCGGAGATGCGTGTTTTGTGAAAGCCCCATACATACTTAAAGGAATTAAGCTCTTTAGTGCTCCTTTGCAGATGTAGGGGATTATTTTTTTATCTATTATGGTTTTAGCTTTATTATTTTGAAATTTTACTTTTTTATCAATAAGGTTGTAGGCAACAACCGGCAATATTCCTATTACGCCGGCGCTCATTTGGGCTATTTGTTTGGCACTGAAACCTGCAAATTTTCCAAATTTGGTTAAAACACTTTTGGCGCAGTAGCGTTGATGTTTTCTTTCTATTTCGGATATGGCTTCCGGCGCCATTGTGGTTAGTTTTTGCTCTTCGGGGTATTCTTTATTATGACGGGCGGTTTTCTTTATTGCCGCACGATATTTTCTTAAAGCATGTTTGCTGGCTTTTTTTATGATTTCTTCTGTTGGTAATTTATTCATAACCAAATTATAGGGCGGCAGAAAAGATATGTTGCCTTGTGTGAGCATTTTTATGTCGATGATGTCTTGTGCTGACTGGGCTTGTTGATTATGTTTTCTGTATTTTTCTGCCTCTTTTTCATACTCAAATATATCATCTATAAATTTGTCTTTATTTCCTTGATAACTTATGGGTATGATGATTTGCTTTCCATCAATGATGCAATATTGGATTTTTTGATTTTGTTCTTTATATTCGTTTCTTAGTAATGCGTCGTCCATCTTTTTGCTCAACAATTTCTTACAATCATATGTTCAATTGTATCATAGTTTGGTTTATTTTGCATTAAAAAAAGCTGCTGAAAAATCAGCAGCTTTTTTTTTTGCTTTTTATGATTTATTCCTTGCGTTGCTTGCGTGAAGACAATGATTCTCTCAATGTTTCAAACAAGACATAGAGCAATGGAATTACAATTAAGCCAAGAGCTGTTCCCAGCAACATTCCGTAAAATACGGGTACGCCGATGGCTATACGGCTTGAAGCACCGGCTCCCGTGGCGATAATCATCGGGAACACACCTAAAATAAAGGTGAATGCCGTCATTAATACCGCACGGAATCTTTCTTTGGTGCCGGTTGTGGCTGCTTTGACGATTGAGGCTCCTTTTTCTCTTTCTTCTTTAGAGAACTCAACAATCAAAATGGCGTTCTTACTGGCCAAGCCAACCAACAAAATTAAGCCTAATTGGGCATAAATGCTCAGGGACAAGCCAGTGATAAACAAGCCGGCCATTGCTCCCAGCATGGCAACAGTTACGGATGTTAACACCGGTAAAGGCATTGCCCAGCTTTCATACTGTGCAACCAAGAACAAATAACCAAAGGTGATGGCTAAGGCAATTAAGTAGCCGATTTGGCCTTGGGTGCTTCTTTCTTGGTAGCTCATGCCTGACCATTCAAAGCTGTAGCCTTTCGGAAGTTTTTCTGACAATTCTTCCACTGTGGCCATCGCTTCACCGGTACTCAGAGCGGTGTTTTGAACCGCTGTGATGGTGGCTGATGGATATTGGTTATAACGTTCAACCGTACTCGGGGCCAATACTTTGGTCAGCTTTATGACTGTGCCCAAGGGTACCATATCGCCTTTTTTGTTTTGGACGTATAAGTTCTTGATTGAATCTGCGTCTTTTCTGTACGGCCAGTCAGATTGCACAATCACTTTGTTAACCTGTGTTCCGAAGTTGACATCGTTCACGTATGTTGATCCCAAATAGTTTTGGAGAATTGTGTAGATGTCGCCTATGGAAATTCCCATACTCTCGGCCTTTTCTTTTTCAATCTCAATGTTCACGTGTGGTGTTTGTGACGTGAAAGTTGAAAAGGCATAAGATATGGCGGGTGAGCTGTTTAACAGACCCAAAAATCCTTGCATGGCGGTATACAACTCATTGGAATCTGTCGAATCTACTGATTGTAAACGATAATCCATACCGCCGGTTGCTCCAAGTCCCGGAATGGCCGGAAATTCAAACAAGTTGATATCGGCATCCGGTGTGTTGGCTATTTGGGCTTTGATGCGGTTTAAGATATTAGTTGAATAAAGTTCATCACTGTTTCTCTCATTCCATGGTTTTAATGTTATGATTGAAAAACCAACGTTCTCTCCTGAACCGCCGATGAGTGAGAAGCCCACAATACTCATGACGTGATCTACGCCTTCTTGTTCTTTAAGTGTGGGGTAGATTTGTTGCATGACTTTGCGCGTTCTTTCCAAGGTGGCTCCTTCCGGTAACTGGTAGTTTACCAAGATAACGCCTTGGTCCTCATTTGGAATAAATGAGGTTTGGCTCATCTTCAAAAAGGCCAGATTGCCTAATATCAATAATCCAAGCAAAAGTGCTATGACGCTGACTTTGCGGGCAATAATGGCAACAATGCTGATGTAGCGGTTGCGCGTTTTGTTCAGTATGTTGTTGAATACATGCAACGGACCTGATTTGACTTCCTTCAACGGGCGCAACAAAGTAGCGCATAATGCCGGTGATAAAGTCAAGGCATTTAGGGCTGAAAATGCAACGGAGGTTGAAATCGTGATGGCGAATTGTTGGTATATCTTTCCGGTAATACCGCCCAAAAAGCCGACTGGGACGAAAATTGCCAACAAAACCAATGTGGTGGCGACAATTGCGCTTGACACTTGTTCCATGGCTTTTATCGTGGCTTCTTTGGGTGATAAACCTTCTGTTTGCATTAAGTACAAAACGCGTTCGACCACCACAATGGCATCATCAACCACCAAACCAATGGCCAAAACCAATCCGAACAATGTTAACATATTGATACTATAATCCAATGCTAACATGACGGCAAAGGTGGCAAACAATGATACCGGAATTGTTAAAGAAGGAATTAAAGTTGAGCGCCAATCTTGTAAAAAGATGTAACATACCGCAATAACCAATGCAAAGGTTAAAACCAAGGTGAAGACAACTTCTTCAACTGAAGCTGTGATGTATGCCGTGGCATCATAAGTAATGTCAATTTGGAAGTCATCCGGATACATCTTGGACAATCTTTCAAGCTCGGCTTTGACCAATTCCATCGTGTCTAGGGCGTTTGCACCTGATGACAAGTTTAAGGCGATGGATACGGACGGGGCGTTATCTAAGCTTGATTCTACATTATAACTTTCTGTTCCGATTTCAACCTTGGCTATGTCTTTTAACTTTACCAAGCCTCCGTCTTCGTCTGTTCTCACAATGATGTTTTTGAAGTCTTCCGCTTCATTCAAGCGGCCTTGAGTCTTTAATGTATAGACCATTTGTTGCGTGCCGTCTCCAGGCATGGCGCCGATGCTACCTAATGATGGTTGGTAGTTTTGGCTCTCTATGGCGGAAATAACATTAGCTACCGGCAAGTTTAAGGCACTTAACTTGTTTGCATCAAGCCATACGCGCATACTCAATGCCGGCGCGTGGACGCTCACTTCACCGACACCATTGATTCTTGATAAGTTATCTTTGATGTTGTTTTGAACGTAGTTGCTGATGAATTTTGTATCATGTGTGCCTTTGGGTGAACGCGCTGTTAAAAAGCCCAAAATGTCTGATGAACGACGTGTTACGCTGATACCTTGTCTTTGAACCTCAGACGGCAATTTCGGTGTGGCTTGGGATACGCGGTTTTGAACCTTAACTTGGGCCATATCCGGATCCGTTCCTACTTTGAAGGAGATGGACAAAGAATATGAACCGTTGTTTGACGATGTTGAATCCATGTATAACATGTCTTCAACACCATTGACTTCTTGTTCAATCGGAATACCGACCGTCTTGGCTAAAACTTCCGCACTTGCTCCGGGGTAAGTGGCTGAAACCGTTACCATCGGTGGAGTGATTTCCGGATACAAGGATATCGGAAGTGAAAAAATTGAGATTAAACCTGCCAGCGTTAACACAATGGAAATAACCATTGCAAAACGCGGTCTTTCAATAAATATGCGTGAAAACATTGCTGGTTATTCTCCTTGGTTATTCTTCTGATGTCGTTGCGGTTGCTGACGCATTGTCAGATGTGGATGCTTCAGCGTTTGTTACATCTGAGGCTTCATCTTCTTCCTCTTCTTCATCAGGGGTAGACGAACTCATCGTTGGGGAATTGGCATCAACGTTTTCGGCTTGGATTGCTGTGGCAACTGAATGTTCTTGAACAACAGGTTCGTCACTTGAAATTTCTTTGCCGGCAGCTTTGTCTGCGGCGGCTTCAAGACTATCTTCTTGGGTGACAAGTTGAGCCTTCACTTTAGAGCCGTTGCTGACTTTTTGCAAACCTTGAATGATAACTTTATCATCAATGGTTAAGCCTGATTTAACAACTTGTTCGGTGCCGATGGTCTTGCCCAATGTAACACGGCGTTGTTCGGCTATGCCATCTTTGACAACCATAACATAGTTGCCATGTTCGTCCTGTGCAATGGCTGATTGTGGAACCAAAAGTTCTTTATTGATTTCTTGGGCTCCGATGCGCATTTGAACATAGTTGCCCGGTATGAGCAATTCGTTTTCGTTGTCATATTCTGCATAAATGGCGATTGTGGCCGTGTCTGAATTGACTTCGTTGTCTGAAAAACGTGATTTGAAGTGATGTTCTATGGTTTGGCCGTTTGGCAAAACTATTTCACTACGAATCTTTTCTTCGCCATTTTGTTGGTTATACAAACGGCTATTCAAAAATTCTTTATCTGAAACTGAAAATACTACTCGAATAGGATCTGTTTGAACTATGCGAGCCAGATTTTGGCTGGAGTTGACATAGTTGCCTTCGGTTACTTCTGCTTTACCGATGCGGCCGCTTATCGGCGCTTTGATTTCGGTGTAAGCTAAATCTATTTCGGCCAAGTCTAAGTTTGCTTGGGCTTGAGAAACAGCCGCTTTGGCTTGCAAATAGGTGCTTTCTGCCGTATCAAATGTGGCTTTGGAGGCATAGCTTTGTTTGGCTAATTGTGACTGTCTTTTGAAGTCTCTTTCGGCTCTGACCAAGCTTGCTTTGGCGCTTTGAAGTTCTGCTTTTCTCAGTTCTACATTTGCCAAATAACGTCTTTGTTCTATTACAAACAACAAGTCTCCGGCTTCAACGTGTGAACCTTCTTTGAACAAAACTTTTTCTACATAGCCGCTTACCTGTGGCACGATATTGACGCTCTTTATGGCTTCAACATGCCCGATATAACTGGTCTTTTCGGTGATGTCTTGTTCTTTTAAGCCTTGGGTTAAAACGTAGGCTTCTTGTGAACCGCCGTATCCCATCATTGAAGCCGGGGTAAAGCGACCTTTCATATACCAACCTACACCGACGCAGGCCAGCAATAAAACGGTTTGTTTCAATATTTTTCTGTTGCTTGGTTTTCCTACTCTCATTTTAGTTGTTTCCTTCTGTCTTTAGTCCGTTAAGTATAATATCAAAACTGCTGTCAAGCAATTTTCTGTATTGATTATAATTGGCTCCGGGGATGACTATTCCTCTCATTAGTCCCATCCACAAGCAGGCTATGCATGAAATGGCGTCTTCAGAATCGACATCATCCCTTATTTGGTTATTTTTTTGCGCTTGTTCTATCGCTTTTTTTATTTGTTCTCTATTAAACTCTTCAATGTCTTTCATGTCGTTGCTTACCTTGTTTAAGATAGCTTCCGACCATTCCATTTGGTGGATGACAAAGTATAAGTATTGGTGAAATATTTTGCTGTGTTCGACCAAATTTATCTCTTCATGAAAGTATTGTTTTAAGCTCTCTAGCGAATCGATTTGCGGTACTTTTGTCGCAATAATATTTCTTGTTATTTCAAATGATTTACGGATGATTTCCCCTAAAATATCCGTCTTGTTGCGAAAGTGCCAATAGACGGCTCCTTTGGTTAAATTTATGCGCTTGGCTATTTCATCAAACGTTGTTCGGGAGTAGCCTTTTTCACAGAATATTTCCAATGCTGCCAATGATATCGCTTGTTTGGTTTCTTCTGCTTCTTCTTTGGTACGCCGTGCCATGTTAGAATCCTTTTTCTTATACATACATTCAACAACGTATGTATAAATTAAAAAATCTTAAAATCAAGTTATTTTTTTTATTTTTTTTTCAATTTTTTTTTATTGACGGCAGTTGGCAAATATATCTAACTCTTTATTATATTCTTGGGTCGAAATCCCTGATAAACCAAGAATTGAATGAAATATATTATCATGACTGTGGCGCTTTTTCGCTTCTCTTTTGAGGCAACTCATATCGATTTTTAAGGCTTTTGCCGTGTCTTTCGGCATCCAGATTAATGTTGGTATGTGTTTTTGCTCTTTAGGTGCTTGGTGGTAGGGATAACCATGGAGATATATGCCGTTCTCTCCCAGCGACTCTCCGTGGTCTGAGCTGAATATCAAAACTGTATTATATTCATCCGACAAGCTTTTTAAATCTTCTATGGTGTCTTTTAAGAAATTTGATGTTTCATATATGGAATTATCGTAGGCGTTGATGAGTGCTTGCGTATCGCATTCTTTTAATTCAACATTTGTACATATCGGTTGGTAAGGTGGCGTGGAATCTTGTGGAAATCTAGTGTAGTAATCAGGACCGTGTGAGCCTCTTTGGTGCAATATGACAAAGGCGTTTTGGTTGATAGAGCGAATTTTGTCTTTAAAGTTTTTCAACAATACATCATCTAAGCAAAATTTGCCATTGCAGGAAGCTTCGGTTTCGATAAAGCGGCAATTGTCCATGCAGGATGTATTATTATCTCTCCATAAGCTATGGTAACCATTGTTTTGTAAGACATCGGCAATGTTGGCGGTGTTTAATTCCGAGCCGGCTTTGAAATCTTTTTGCGAATCCTTGGACAGCATACATGAAACCGATATGGCCGTCGAAGTGCCGCAGGCATAAAAATCCGGATAATTTATAATATCTTTGAGATATGGGGTTAAGGGGGCATTGGTGTCTCTTTCATACCCATTTAAGGAAAAGTTTTTGGCTCTTGCTGATTCTCCTATTACCAAAACAATGAGCATTTTTTTATGGTTGTTCCAATAAGGGGTAAATTGAGCATCTTCGGCAATCATTTGATAGGGGGCAAAGACTTCTTTGTACATTTTCAAAATACCAATGCTGGCTCCGATGTAATTAGATGGTACAAGCGCATATCTCAGTTCTTTGTGACCTTTATATATTTGGTGACTTTTCTGTATGTTGGGAAGAATAATGATTGCTGCGATGGCTAATGACATACCTATTATGCTTATGCGTCTTTTTATTTCTGATTTGAGGGGAGAATATTCTATTTTGGTTTTATGTATCAACCACGATGGCAAAATGCCTAGGCTGATTATGTATGCAAATAACTTCCAGTGGAGTAAGTCTCCTGCTTCATAGACGTTGGTGTGAATGACGTTTAACATCATTACGCGGTCTATTAATATGTGGTATGTGTTCATAAAATATAGCGCAACCGTGTTACCTAAGCATAAAAAAATGCTGATAACTTTACTCGTTTTAGGCGTTACAAATAAAATGCTTAAAATTATGTTTAGGGCGCAAAAGGCCAATAAATATATGGCGATAACAAATCCCCATGATGGAATTATGCTCCATGCTACTCTATAGAGTGTCGGATTGTATATTAATATGGTTAGCAGGCTATATAATAAATTAAACTGGTTGGATTTTATTTTTAAGTTCATGGTCTTCTCTTATTGTTTATTTGAATAATTCGCCCTGGCCATTGATGAAACTAAACAAGTCGCCTTGTTTGTTGTCGCTTAAATTTTGGATGGCCTCTTTGACGATGGGAATCGTTATGGCTCTTTTTTGGGCCAGAGAAATATTATCTATTTCCTCCACCAATTTTTTGGCATAAGAAAATGAGCGCTGCATGTTGCTTACGGTATATTTGATGATTTCCGGCGAGACATTTATTTGCCGGTCCATGAAAAGTTTTACCATTAATACCGAGAGCAAATTATCGTCAGGTTCTTTGATTTCTATACTTGGCACAATGTTCATTCGCGAGCGTAAATCTGCCAGCGTGAAATTTATGCGGGCAGGGGCTTCTCTTGATGTAAATAAAATGCTGCCTCCCTCGTCACGATACATGTTGTACAAGTTAAACATTGCCTCTTGATTGATGTCGGCGCTTAAGTCCTCAACAATCAGGCAATAAAATTTGTTTAGCAATTGACGGGGCATGTCCAGCGTTAAGTCCTTGGCTTTAATGCACGGAATTTTGTAGGGGTAATGTTCTATTACCGAAACATTGTCGGAAAAAATGTTGGCTAGGTGTGTTTTGCCGCAACCCTCCGGGCCATATATGCAGGCGGCAAAATAATTCCACATCGGCCAAGAATCTATCAATCGGTATGCTTCAAAGTTGCACATCGAGGGCATAAAGTCATCGCGTCCCATATAGGGGCGGTGATAAAATTCCAGCGGCAACTGCCTTATTTGTCCTTTGGTGCTGTTCATTCCGATTTTTATTTTGTTCCTTCTTCTGCTTTATTTAAGACATCAAATACCTTTTTAGTCAAGTCCCCTAAGCTAAAGGGTTTGGCTATAAAGTCAAATTTGTCGGAGCCAGCCAGTTCTCTGCGGGCGATTTCTTCCGAATAGCCCGATGCTAGAATTATTTTTATGGTGGGTATTTTTTCTTTGACTATGCCTGCCAATTCGGCTCCATTTATGCCGGGCATGACCATGTCGGTTATCATGAGGTCAAAGTCGGTGTCTGTTTTGAGATGTTCAAGTGCATTTTCGGCAGAATTACAGCCTATTACGTCGTAGCCTTTTTTCTTGAGGGCGCGAACGGCAAAGGCTCTTACCGAATCTTCATCTTCTACAAACAATATGCGCACATCTTCATTGTTGCGGTTTAAGTGTTCGTGGTCATGGTCTATCGTTGAGAGATTGAGGCCAAATATCAGTTTCGGGTTGGCGGTGTTTTGTTTGTCTGAAGATATTTTTTCTTGTACGGTTAAAACAGGAACACCGTTGGTGGCGGTGATGATTTCTTTGGTGGTGTCTTTTTCTTTGTTGTCGGTTTCTTCTCCGTGTTCGAATCGGGGGAGGTAAATGGCAAATGTCGTGCCTTTGCCTATGATGCTTTTGACTTTAATAAAGCCTTCTGTTTGACGGACAATTCCATAAACTGTTGCCAAGCCTAATCCGGTTCCGGAACCAACCACGTTTTGTTTGGTGGAGAAGAACGGCTCAAATATACGGGTGAGATTTTCGATTGGAATACCACAACCCGTATCGCTGACTTCTATTACCACAAAATCTCCGGGGGCGATGGTGTCGGCTCCAAATTGGTAGGGCTCAAGCAGACTCTCTGTTCTTGTCGTTATGCTCAATGTTCCGCGGTTGTTCATGGCGTCTTTGGCGTTGACGGCAAGATTGATGATAACTTGTGAAAATTGTACCGGATCTACCCTTATATAGCCTAAATCTGCACCGTGATAAAATTTAAGTGTGATTTGCTCGCCTAAAATGCGTTTGAGCATGTGGCTTAATTCTACAAAGTTTTCGGTGACGTCGATTAATTTTGGTTTTAGGGGTTGCTTGCGTGAAAAGGCCAGTAATTGACGCACTAGTCCGGCTGCTCGGTTTGCATTGTTTTTGATTTGAATGATGTCGGCAAATGATGGGTCGCCGATGCCGTGTCTTTGCAGCAGTAAATCGCAGAAGCCTATCATCGCGGTCAAGAGATTGTTGAAATCATGCGCGACACCTCCGGCTAATTGCCCCATGGCTTGCATCTTTTGGGCTTGTGCAAACTGAATTTCAAGATTTTTACGTGAGGTGGCATCTAAAATATAAATGCTATAACCCAATGGGGCGGCTGTGGCGGAATCGTGTAAATGATAGGTCGGCTTGATAAATAAACTGGCTATTCTTTCTTCATTGTTGGGGGAGGTTAGCTTAACGTCAAGTGTGATGGTGTCTTCTCGTGTTTGATGTTGGCTTAAATTTGTTATGAGTTTGGTTTGGTCTTCTTCCTGAATCAGGTTCAAAAAGCTTTGTCCGGTTAATTTCTTTTTATCTAGTTTGAAAAACTCGGCCGCCGTTTCATTGACATTCAATATTTGGTTTTGAGAATCGCATAACACAATGCTTATTGGAGCAAAGTCAAACAACCAGCTTAATGTGTCTTGCGCTTTGGCTAGTGCTTGATGTGCTTCTCCTTGTGTGGATATGCCGCTGATTAATATGCCTCTTGTTTTGATTTCGGAGTTGTCACGGAAATTTTCTTGGGCAGCATAGCACTCGATGGTCTTGTCTCCTTGTTGCAAATAGATATTACCTTTCCATGCGGCGGTGTGAGCCTCCGGAAGAGGAGAGTTTGTGGCCAGATAATCTTTTAAGTTTTGGCCGACAAGTTCTTCTCGGGCATTGTTGAGCAATTTGGCCAAAGTGTGGTTGGCGTATTCTATTTTGTAGTCTTTATTGCAAATATACAATGCGGCTGGCAGATAGTCTAAAAAGTCGTGCAAACCGCGTCTTTCTTCTTGCAAAACTTGTTCGATGTTGCGGCTGGCCGTGATGTCTTTTATGTTCCAGCAAAAATAGGTTTCTTTTTTGATGCGCTTGACTGAATAGGGTCCTTCAAATATGTCGGTTTGTTTTAGATAAAGTGGTTTTAGCGTTATTTCAAACCATTCTTCCGGTGTGAAGCCTCCCATGCTGTTTTTTCTTAAAAAAAGCGATAAAGTGACACTCTCGGTGGTTAAATTTTCGAGGCCTTTTTCTAAACGGGCCATCTCGGTGCGGTTTTGGCGGTTGTCTGACAAGTGGGCCTTTAGGTAAGCCAAAACATTTTCGTCTTTAAAAAAGTCTTTGGCGTATTCGTTTTCCAGAACGGGTTCCATCTCAGAATTATCTATGCGGCGGCCTTCTTTTTCGCTCTTCATTAATTCGCCCGCAAATCCTCCAAAACTGATGGCTTCTTCGCCTGCTTTTAAGGTCTTGATTGTTGATATCAGGCTGAATGCACTCATAAATAATATGAGTAATATTAAATAAAATGAATATGCCGGATAAAGCAAAAACATTATGACAACGATGGTTTGGGCTACCAGTGTGTAGGCCAAATATAATAATCTTCTTTCCAGTATTTTATCCGGTCTTTTATTTTTTAAGCTGCATAACATATCCTATTACCTCTGCGACGGCTTTGAAGTGTTCTTCCGGTATGGACTGATCTAATTCTACTGATGCGAAAAGGGCACGTGCCAATGGTGGATTTTCGACAATCGGAATGTCGTGTTCTTCTGCTATCTCCCTAATCTTGAGAGCTATGTTGTCCAATCCTTTGGCTACGACTACCGGTGCATCCATTGTGGCCATGTCATATTGCAATGCTACAGCATAATGGGTCGGGTTGACAATAACAACATCAGCCTTGGGGACATTTTCCATCATACGGCGGCGGGCGCGCTCGTTGCGAATCTGGCGTATTCTGGATTTGACTAAGGGGTCTCCTTCGGTTTGTTTATATTCTTCTTTGACTTCTTGTTTGGTCATTCTTAACTTTAACAAATGGGTGTATTTTTGATAGGCAAAGTCGGCAATGGCTATGACTAATACGGCCAGTACGATTGTAAATATTAATAAGGTTACGGCTTTGTGTATGAATTCAAGTATGCTCATGGTTTCCATGTCAGGCAATAATTCGCTTCTGCTTAAATAGGGTTTGAGCGCTATTATCGATACCCATGATACTACAATAATTTTTATGATGCCTTTTATGCTTTCAAAGATTTTTTTCTTATTGATGAAATTGGGGAGTGCTGCAAATATGTTGAGCTTGTTAAAATCCGGCATGAGTTTTTTTGGTGCGTAGACGAATCCGGTTTGCATGATGCTGGCTGCTACACCTAAAACCATAAACAATGCAAATGGTATGGCCAATATTTTTAGAAAATCTATAAAGCAATTTAAAAATATGAGCTGTAAATGTCGGGAATCGGTGGGTATTTCGTCCGATGAGGTGATATACTGGCTGAAAAATTCATTAAACCAACGTCCCATCAGCGGTATTATCAACCAGACGACAAACAGCATTCCTGTTAAAATTATAAAGCTTTTCGCGTCTTGCGAAATGGCAACATCGCCTTCTTCTTTGGCTTTGGATATTTTTCGTTCCGACGGTTCTTCCGTTTTGGAGGCTTCATCTTCGTCTTCTGCTACCATTGTGGCCTCCTTAGCTTATGAACTTTTGTAATGTGCGTTCATAATATTCTATAAACCAGAATATTATGGCCGGAAGTGTGATGAATAATAAGCCTATGCCTAAGTATAATTGCAAAGGCAATGATAAGAAAAATATGTTTAGTTGCGGCATGAGGCGCGACACTAATCCCATGCCGGTATAAAAAATGACTGTGAAGGCGATGAACGGGGAGGCTAAACGAAAACCGGTGATAAAGCTCTCTCCTAAAGCCGTACTCAGATAATCAGCCATATCGCCAATCATAATATCTTCTGTTACGGGAAAAAGGTCGTAGCTTGAGATGACTGCACTCAGCATTGTGTGGTGCAAATCTGTTACAAAAATTATGCATAAGGCGACAATTGAAAAAAAACTTTCTAGCACGATTGACTGTGCTTGGGTGCTGGGGTCAAATAGCTGCGAATTTGAAAAACCTATGGCTGTTCCAGCAAAGTTTCCCGCCAAATTTAAGGCGGTAAAGGCAAATTGCATCATTAATCCAAAAAATACACCAATTGTGATTTCAAACATATATAATTTTACAGTAGTTAAAAAATCGCTGCTCGGGGTAGGTAATTTGTCTTCTAAAAACGGATATAATACAATAGACAAGGCTAAGGCAATCGATAAGCGATATCTGATGTTGATATAACTTGTCATAAAGCCCGGCATTAACATAATGGCCGAGCCTATTCTTAAAAATATCAAAACATATTTTTGTAGTTCTATGTTTAGCAATTGTTGCAGCATTTTGTTTAACCACCGCTTACGATTTTATCAAAAAGCATATCCGAAAGCATTTGCATTTGATTTAGCATGAACGGAAACAAAACTATAAGCATGATAAATACACACAAAATTTTTGGTACAAACGCTAAAGTCATTTCTTGTATTTGGGTTAAGGCTTGGAAGATACCTATGATTAAACCAACAAACAAGGCTATCAGCAATATCGGGGTGACAACTTTCAGTAATGTGAAAATTGCTTCTCTTGATATTTCCAGTACTTCCATTTCATTCATTGCTTTTTATCCTATTCAAGCGGAGTTTGACTTTCAAAATACAAATGATTGTTTATGCCTGTAAAGAATACGCCATCATAGCCGCTGTCAACAATGCTTTTGAAGTAGTTAGAAACAATTTTTTGCCAGTCTTCACTCCAATAAGCGGTTATATATGCATTTTTGTTTACCAAAGAGGCTCTTTTGAGCCATTTGGGGGAATTTATTTGCCAATCTTCTTGCCAATAATAATGGCTTTTGAAGGCTTCTGATACATTTTGCAATGCTATTATCAGACGTTTGGGACCGCTCTTTTTGTATTGAAGCTGTACGACTTCTTCCTTGCTGAATGGAATGGTGTCGTGAAACAACGGGTTAATGACAACGACATCATAATTAGAATCTCTTATATCTTTAATCATTTCGGCTTTGTCGTTGTAGTGCGAATCGTTGATTAAAAATGAGATATTTTCCGCTTCTTGTAAATTAAAGATATTGTGTGCATTTTCATTGATTATCGGTTGTTTGCTGATGTATTGAAAAGCTGTTTGAGGATTTTCAAATCCGTAGAACAAAACTTTTTCCTTCGTGGATAAAACAGCAGCTTGGTCATAGCTCTTATCTGTCGCACAATAGCTAATGGTGGCTATTTTTTTGTTGGTGTTTTTTAGAAAACTGTCAATCTTGCGTTGGCTACAATAAAGATTATTATATACCACACCATCTATTTTATCAAAAATTTGGTGGTCGAGCGTTTCTTCCGGAAGGTATTCTTCCGACAAATCTTGGAGCGATTTGCTTAAAAAACTTGGGTCTGCCTGCGCACCGGCTTCTTGCTTGGCTTGGCGGTATCCTAAAAGATGGTATTCCCACAAGCTTTTATATAAAATTTCATTACAATCATGCAACAAAATTTGAAAATCCGGTTTGTTTTCTTTGGCATAATTAATTAATATTTCAAGATTTTGGCGCATTAAAGCGCGGTAGTTCAAAATATCCTCCGGTGGGGCGGACATTTGCAATATTTTTTCTTCCTGACTAAGCGGCGTGCCGGATGTAAAACCGTATAATCCGGCACTCGCTTTGCTTGCTAAACTCAAAGACGATATTAATATTAAGCTTAAAAGTGTTTTGTATTTAAGTATTAACATCTGCTTTGGTTTTACCTGTACGTTTGGTGATTTCGGCTATCTCCGTACCGATGTTCATCAGTGGCTGGAGCTTTTTGAATGTTTCTTGATTGAAATCTTTTGAATCCGGGGATTCTACATACATACGCAAGGTCGCGCCACTTGAGCCCGTACCGGATAAACGGTAGGTGATTTTGGAGCCGTCTGTAAAGTCTACAACCAAGCCGTTCTTGGTGCTTGAGCCATCAACCGGATCGTGATAAACAAACGGGGCCGCGTTTGAAACCTCGTAGTCTTGGTATTTTTTACCTTGTAATGATGCTAATTTTTCTTCCAAATCAGACATTAATTTGTCGGCGGTTTGGGTTTCAAGCCCTTCAAAGTCGAAGCGCATATAATAAACACGACCGTATTTTTTCCAATGTTCGCGGGTGATTTCTTCAACACTCTTGCCGGTGGCGGCAATGATGCTTAGCCAGAATAAAACTGCCCAGATGCCGTCTTTTTCTCTGATGTGGGATGAACCGGTGCCAAAACTTTCTTCTCCACACAAGGTGATGCGTTTGGAATCCATTAGGTTTACAAAATATTTCCAGCCAGTCGGAACAACATAGTATGGAATATTCAGTGCTTTGGCAACTTTAGCAACGGCCGTTGATGTGGCGGCGGATTTTGCTACACCGTAAATGCCGTTTTTATAGGCAGGTACGTATTTATAATTATCGGTCAAAATGGCCAGACTATCACTCGGGGTGACAAAAAATTTGCGGCCCAAAATCATGTTGCGGTCGCCGTCTCCGTCATTGGCGGCGGCAAAATCCGTGGCTTCGTTCGAATACATAAAGTCTACCAAATCTTTATCATAAACCAAATTCGGGTCGGGATGCAAACCTCCAAAATCAGGCAGCGGTGTGGCTCTTATAACACTGCCTTTGGCTGCGCCTAATGTTTCTTCAAATAGGCGAATCGCGTAAGGTCCCGTGACGGCGTTCATTCCATCAAAGCGCATGGTGAATCCTGATTGAAATAGTTTTTTCAATGCGGCAAAATCAAAAATCTTTGATAACATTTCGATATAATCGGCTATCGGGTCAATGACTTCAATTTCCATACCTTCAAGTTTTTGGGTGCCGATTTGGCTTAAGTCTATATCTTCATGTTCGCAGATTTTGAATTCTTTGATTTCTTTACTAAGCGCATAAATCTTGTCGGTAATTGATGTTGGAACTTGGCCGCCGGTTTCGTTGGCGTATTTAACACCAAAATCTCCGTTTATTCCTCCGGGGTTGTGTGAGGCCGAAAAAGTAAAGCCGCCGTCGGTATGATTTTTTAGAATTTCATTGGAGCCGGCCGGTGTTGAGATAAAACCGTTTTGTCCGATGATTAATTTTTTTGCGCCGTTGGCTGCCGCCATCTTGATGAAAATTTGGATGGCTTCTTTATTAAAGTAACGTCCGTCTCCGCCGACAACGTATGTTTTGCCTTTAATGCCGCCGATGGCATCAAACACACTTTGAATGAAGTTTTCAAAATAGTGTTTTTGCATCATGACTTTGGTCTTTTTCCTTAAGCCGCCGGTGCCCATCTTTTGGTCTCCATATGGCGTTGTCAAAACGGTTTTTATCATCTTTTACCTCTCTTGTTTTTGTTTTTCAGGTTAGCATTTTTAGGAAGATTGGCAAGCTAAAACTTAGATTTATTGACTATTTTGTTTGTAAGGCATTTGCCGTTTGGTGTATAATTGTTTCAAAATAGGGCGCTTGAATTTTGCCTGTTCCTTGTAAAGATTTTAATTTGTCTAGGCCTTTGTTTATTTGCTCGGAATCTTCTTTGGCATAGGTTGGAAGACCTAATATCTTTAAGGCTTTTCTTTGGCTGTATATGCCTGATTTTTTATCTAATTTTTCTTGTCTTTCTACCGCGTGGTTCAAAAGCTTTTGTATCCATATCGGGTAGGGGGCTCGGTTCTTTTTGATGATATGCTTGATGTATATCATCAAAAAGGTATATAGAAACAGGATTATTTCTATTATTCCCAAACAAAGGCGCACCGTATTTTCCTGATACATCAAAATTCCATAGCCAATATAAAAAATGGATCCCCACAAAACATTAAATAGCATGGGGGAGGGAATGTAAAATATGGTTCTGTCAGGATGGTAAGGATTAGTTATGCGACGCAAAAATAAACTCAAGCCGAAAAATAATCCGACCATAAACATTAAAAAACTTAACTCTAACATTTTGGGTGTTCTCCTGTTGAATGGTTTATTCCGGGCAGATAAATGCACTAACGGATTTGACTTCTCTTTTGGCCGCTAGGTGCGACATCGTCATTTTCATCCTTAAATCCGGATGCTGCATATCTAATACCGTTAGGCCCATTAAAAACAGCTCTTTATATATGATGCGGTCTTTTAACCCCGGTGTGAACCTAAAACCAAAAAGTTTGCCTAATTTTTCAAGGTATTCAAAAACAATGTTTTTGTTTTTGGAGTTGTAGGTCGATGTTTTATTGCCGACAACTATCCAGTTTAAATAAGCGTGCCCTTTGGCTGCAAGTTGCTTTTTTACCTCCCAGACAAAAGCAGCATAATGTCCCGGTTTGCCGATTGTCTTGCTGTCTAAATCTATATCAGCAATGGCGTTTAGGTCAATTAAACTATCACTTATCGGTGTGATAAGCGTGTCCGCATGAAAATGGGCTTCATCAAATAAATAATTTTTGCTGCCGGGGGTGTCAATGATGATGGCGTCATAAATTTGAGACAGTTCCTTAATTTTATCTGACACTTGCTCGCGGCTCTTTTCGATTAATCTGAAATCTTCTTCCGGGGCAAATGTGTATATTGCCGGTATGGCTAAGTTTATTTGGTTGTGCTGGCAGAATTTTTTGCGGTTTTCGATATATTTTGTTAAGGTGCCTTGTCTGCCATCCAAATCAATGCAGGCAACCTTAAAACCTTCTTGCATGAGGTCTATGGCTAAATGCATAGATAATGTTGATTTTCCTGTGCCGCCTTTTTCGTTGCTGACAACGATGATATGGGCTTTAGAGTTTGATGTGTTTTGTGTCTCGATGTTTGTGTTTGTCATTACCTTGATGCCATATGTAGCGAATCTGTTTGATGATTACTGCTCATCACTATACACGACATATGGCTATCTTTCAAACGTTTGCATGCTTTATCCGCATCATTTTTTTCAAAGCCCGTTATTTTGGCTCGGTATAAAATGGCAGAGGCACTTTCGGCTGCTTCTACCTTTATGCTGCAGCCATTGCATTTTTTGAATTTTTCTTTGTGTATTTTAGCGGCATAACTGCGGGCACGCGCATAATTTGAAAAGGCTCCGATTTGTATCTCCCAGGTGGAGGTGGTTTCTTGTACTTCTTTCTCTATGGCGGAAATGCTTTGTTCTTGGTCCGTACTGCCTTGTTCTATTTCAGGTGTGGCATCTTCTTCCGTGCTTTGAGGTTCGGTTGAGGCTTCTCTGCTGGCTAATTGGGTTTGAATGTCTGTTGGTTTTTTGTGCTCTTCTATTAATTCAGCATGCATACTTTCCGGTGCAAATTTGGTGTTTAAGGCTAATTTGGTTAAGCCCTTTTCCATCATGGACATTACTTTTTTGTCGCGCGCTTTTAAGGTTCTGTGTCCCATGGTGACTGCAATCACTCTTTGGCCGTTGCGTTCTGCCGATGTTATGATGTTGAAACCAGCCGCATTGGTAAAACCGGTTTTTAAGCCATCCGCTCCTTCAAATTTGCTCAAAACATGGTTATGCGTGTAATAGGTTTTGCCTTGATAACTGAATTTTTTCATGGAAAACCATTTGTAGTATTGCGGAAAATGATGATAAATTGCTGCCGCGAGAATCGCCATATCTCTTGCTGTGGTTTTTTGTTGGCGATTGGGGAGACCTGAGGCATTTTTGAATGTTGTGTGCTTCATGCCGAGCTCTTTGGCTACTTGAGTCATTGCTTTGGCGAAGTTTTCTTCCGTATAACCCAAGCCTTCCGCCAAAACACTGGCGCAATCGTTGGCCGATTTTACGATTAATGCTTCTATGGCTGTTTTAACTGGAATTTTACTGCCGACTCTTAGTCCTAAGCGTGAGGGAGAGCGATTGGCTGCTTTGCGCGAAACCGGCAGTTCATCTTCTAATTTTATGATGCCTCTTTCCAATGCATCAAAGGTTATGTATAAGGTCATTAATTTGGTTAATGAGGCTGGATATCTTAAGGTGTCGGCTGATTGGGCTGATAAAACTTCTCCTGTGTTGGCATCTATGATAATGGATGAAGTTGATGCTTGAACATTTGTTGAAATAAACATACTTACCAAAACCACAAATGCTAGTTTTGATATCGTTTTTATGCTTGTTGACACAATAGTTTTGTTCATTGTTGTTTTTTTGTTTTCCCCACTAAACTCAATATTTTGATTCATTATAAATTCTAAATCGTAAAAAAATGTTAATTTCTTTTTATAAAAAAATAAATTTTATTTGTTTTTTTAGCTTGACTTTATTCTGAATTGTTTGTAAAAACTTTGTTGTCGTTGGCGAACGTAGCTCAGTTGGTAGAGCCCCGGTTTGTGGTACCGGTTGTCGTGAGTTCGAGCCTCATCGTTCGCCCCAGTATTGAATAAGCTTCCGTTCAGGGAGCTTTTTTTATGCGAACGATAAGGCTCGAACTCAGTGAGTTCGGGGTTCATCGTCAAAGTATGGGGCAGAGAGTAAAAATTAAAAAAAAATATCATAATCAAAACACCAAAGTAGAAATA
>CALXUE010000013.1 GCA_944391615.1 uncultured Alphaproteobacteria bacterium | reverse complement strand
TTCGGTTTGAAGCTGGGAGATGTTTTTTAACTTTTTTCGGTTTGAAGTTAAGCGATGTTCTTTAACTCTGTGGTGCTAAAGTATTTTGATTTATAAGCTCCTTTGTTGAAGCTTCGTCTTTATACAATGCATCATGCAAAATCTTTTTATTTTAGTTTCGGGATTATAGAAATTAGTCCGTTGCAAAGTGTTTGGGGACATTTTGCGGTTTGGCAGGAGCCAATAACTTTATTTTTTGTGACCTTTCTGGTTCAAATAAAAATAAAGATTGTGGTTTTCGTTACAGTTGATGTTCTTTGGATAGCTAATGTTTGAATTTTAAGGGGATTGATACATTGGTTGTTAAAATTTCTATTAGAACAAAAAAAACGAAAATTACTTTAATTCATAATTTGATATTGCAAGATTTGTTCTTTGATGTTGGTTATGTTTTGAGTTTTTTTCAGACTGTGGTGGTAACCTTAATTTCTAAACCTTATTTTTATTAATTTTTATGACAATGGGGAGTTAAAATGGCTGAGGAAGCGTATTGTGATAGTTCAGTTCAGGACCAATGGAGTCAAATTTGTGACCAGCTTAAAGTTGAGTTTGGCGATGTTGCTTTTGACAGTTGGTTGAAGCCATTAACATTTGGCACTTTTAATGATGGTGTTGTGAACATCTGCGTGCCGACTAGATTTATGAGAAACTGGGTCATTACCCACTATTCAGATCAAATTCACAAAATTTGGGAGAGAAAAAACCCGCAAATCAAACAAGTTAATTTCGTTGTGCAAGCTGTTCAGGAAAATCCTGTGCAGCATAGTGATACGGCTACCGGCTTTTTCAATTCAAACTGCCGTTCTTTGTTGAAGAAAATTTCTTCCAGTCCGGTGCCGCAAAATATTTATCAATCCGGCTCGGCTAATGTTAATGCAAGTGGGTTTGTGAATGGGGATACTTCTTTGTCCGTGCCGCTTAATCCGCAATACACTTTTGATAATTTTGTTGTAGGCAAAACAAACGAGTTTGCTTATGCGGCCGCACGCAAAGTTGCCGAATCTCGTAATATTTCTTTTAACCCGTTATTCTTGTATTCCGGCGTTGGTTTGGGTAAAACCCACTTGATGCACGCGATTGCTTGGCACATTAAACAACAAGATCCAACGCGAAATATTGTTTATCTTTCAGCTGAAAAATTTATGTACAAGTTTGTTCGGGCTTTGCGCTATAAAGATACGGCCGCTTTTAAAGAACAATTTCGCTCCGTTGATGTGTTGATGGTTGATGATGTTCAATTTATGGGCGGTAAAGATTCTACTCAGGAAGAATTTTTCTACACCTTTAATTCCCTTATCGAAGAGGGCCGTCAGATTATTATTTCTGCTGATAAATCTCCTTCTGATTTGGAAGGAATCGAGGCTAGACTTAAATCTCGTTTGGCTTGCGGTTTGGTGGCTGATATTCATCCGACAGACTTTGATTTGAGAATCGGTATTTTGAACAAAAAAGCTCAACAGCTCGGTGTTGAATTACCAACACAAGTTGCCGAATTTTTGGCTCAAAAAATTACATCCAATATTCGTGAACTTGAAGGGGCTTTAAGAAGAATCGTGGCTCACTCTCAGCTCTTGTCTGACCATGAAATTACGCTGGATATGACGCAAGATGTTTTGAAAGATATGTTGCGCTCTTATGACAAGCGTACCACGATTGATGAAATTCAGAAAAAAGTGGCTGAATATTTCAATATCTCGGTTAAAGAAATGCAATCTTCCCGCAGGGCTCGTACCGTGGCTCGTCCGCGTCAGGTGGCAATGTATTTGGCAAAGCAGTTGACTTCACGCTCTTTGCCGGAAATCGGCCGCAAGTTTGACCGTGACCACACAACCGTTATGCACGCCGTTCGCAAGGTGGAAGAATTGGTTTTGGAAGATTCTTCTTTGGCGGAAAGCGTTGATGCTTTGAGACGTATTCTTGAAGCTTAATTAAAAACTACCCCAAATAAGGTTTTATGATATCAAATACAGGCACCGCCCCTTTCGGGCGGTGTTTTTTTGTGTTTTTTCTGTTGAAGAATCGTGGTTTGTTCTTCTTCTCCTTGCAATTTGTGTTATGATTAATAATAAAAACTTAATTTGATGGATAAAGAAAATGAAATTTACAATTGAACGTGCTGTTTTGCTGAAAACTCTGAGCCATGTTCAGAGTATTGTTGAAAAAAGAAACACTATTCCGGTTTTATCTAATGTGAAAATTGAAGCTATGGAAGATGGCATTAGCTTTAAGGCTACCGATATGGACACCGAGATTACCGAAGTTGTGGATGCTAAAACATCTGAAACCGGTGCAACAACCGCTCCCGCCCATATGCTTTATGACATTGTCCGCAAACTTTCTGATGGCTCTGATGTGGAAATTACTTTTCCGGATGAAAAGGGGCAGTTAACCATTGCTTCCGGCAAGTCTAAATTTGCACTTTCTACAATCGGGGTGGAAGATTTTCCGGTTATCTCAGGAGACAAGTTGCCTACCAACTTTGTTATGGCTAAAGAAGAGCTTAAAGATGTTATTGACCGCACACAATTTGCCGTTTCTACCGAAGAAACTCGCTATTACCTCAACGGTATTTATGTTCATGCCAAAAACGAAGGTGAAACTAAGGTTTTGCGCGTCGTGGCGACAGATGGTCACAGATTGGCTTGTGTGGAATCGCCTTTGCCGCAAGGAGCTGAAAATATGAATGGCGTTATTATTCCACGTAAAACCGTGGGCGAGGTACGCAAGCTCTTGGATGACACAAAAGCTGAAAATATTGATGTATCTTTGTCTGAAAACAAAATTCGTTTCACGATGGAAGATATTACCTTAACTTCTAAGTTGATTGACGGCACATATCCTGACTATGAACGTGTTATTCCGACTGATAATGACAAGGTTTTGGAACTCGGTGTTAAGCCTTTGGCTGAAGCGGTTGACCGTGTGTCAGTTGTGGCAGAGAGAACTCGCGCAATTAAAGTTATTACGAATCCGAATCATATTACCATCACGACTTCAAGTCCGGATTTGGGCAGTGCTCAGGAAGAGGTTGAAGCCAAGTATGATTCCGAATCTTTGGAAATCGGCTATAATTTCCGTTACCTCCTTGATATTTTGAATGAGATTAAAGGGGATACCGTGCGTATTAGTTTTGCGGATGGTTCTTCTCCGTCGGTTATTCATGATACTTCCGACTCCAGCGCTATTTATGTTTTGATGCCTATGAGAGTTTAGTCGTGGATAATACCGCTCTTGATATTCGGCAGTTTTGTTTTGAAAAGTCAGGTGTTATACGCCTGACTTTAACTGATTTTAGAAATTATGCTCGTTTGCGTTTGAATACGCATACGGGGCCGATTGTTATTACCGGTGAAAACGGAACAGGCAAAACAAATATTTTAGAGGCGATATCTTTTCTCTCTCCGGGGAGAGGATTGAGAGCTGCAAGGCTGGCGGATATTAAGCGTTTTACACCGGCGCTTGTACCGCCCCATGATGATTATGCTCCGACGGAAATTTCATCGGTTAATTGGGCAGTATCGGCAACTATTCAAAAAGGCGATGATGATATTGAAATCGGGACAGCGGTTGAAAAATCTGTTCGCGAATCGGAAGAAGAATCTCGCAGCTATGACAAGAGAATCGTTAAAATAAACGGGCAAAAAGCATCTTCTCAAGCGGAACTCGGAAAATATTTTTCTGCTATTTGGATTACACCGCAAATGGATAGGTTATTCCGCGGCGGTTCTCAGCCCAGACGTAGCTTTTTGGACCGCTTGGTGTTTGCCTTTGACAATGAACATGCCAAACGCACTGCAAACTTTGAACATCTTTATCGTGAATGGTATCAGCTCATTAAAACCGGACGGATGAATGATGCTTGGCTCTCTTCTTTGGAAGAAAATATGTCTTCCCTCGGGGTGGCTATTGCCGCTGCCAGACGGGAGCAAATTGCCAAACTGAATAAATTCATTGAGCAAGAGCCTGATGATGTTTTTCCGAATGTGATTTTGGAATTGGAAGGCAGAATCGAAAAAATGCTTGATGAAAAGCCGGCAATTGAGGTGGAAGATTTTTATCGCGATATGTTGCGCAAGCAACGCAAAAATATTCTCTATAATGACACGGTGGACGGCGTTAATCGTACGGACTTTAAGGTTTTTTATCGAAAAAAACGTATGCCTGCCGAACTTTGCTCAACCGGTGAGCAAAAATCTTTGCTTATCAGCATTATTTTAGCGCAGACCAAATGTCAAACGCTTGATAAGGGATTTGCTCCCGTTCTTTTATTAGACGAGGTGGTGGCGCATTTGGATGAGTTTAAGCGTGAAGCTCTACTCTCTAAAATTAAGGAGCTTGAGCTGCAAGCTTGGATAACCTCTACCGACCCGTATTTATTTACATCACTTCAAAACGAGGCGCAATTTTTTGAGGTCAAAAATAATCAGCTTATAGAAAAACCGCTTTAACAAAAAAGCTCTGGACTTTTGTTCAGAGCTTTTTTTATTGTCTTCACAACATACAAACCGGTCGAATATCTGCCGCTTTGTGTCGTTTGGGGTGTGTATAGTCATAAATATTAATCCGGCCGCTGCTGGAAAAGATATCTTCACTCAGCATATCTCCTCCCTGACTTTTGATAAAATCATTCAGTTCTTGAAGCTTTTGTCTGCCCAGTGAAGCAACCTTTGCCCAAAAATCGTCATTCCCTGAGGAACAGGGATTGTTCGCAATACACTCTCTGCGACAAATAATGTCTGCTACTGATGTATTACTCGTTTTTCCGGATATTTTAAGACTCAAGGCGCCATTGCCGATGATTACGCCCCATGGAGATTTGTTCTCTTTCGGTGTGCGGGAACGACTGCCATCCGTATACAAAACCTCAAACGGATATTCTTTTTCATTTGTTGTTTGCATAATGATACATTTTTAAGTTTGACATAATGATGATTTATTGGTTTTGTTTTTATGTCTCTATCTTGTATTTGTCAAACAAAAAAAAGCTCCAAACCATCCGTTTAGAGCTTTTTTTATTGTAATTACTTTCTACTTATTTTCTATGGCCAGAGTTTGAACTGCCGGCTTGACATGCGTTAAGATACTTAAAACTCTTACTAATGTATCTTTCATTTCTGAACGTGTAACCACAATATCAACCATACCATGTTCTTTCAAGTACTCAGCACGTTGGAAACCTTCAGGCAATTTTTCACGGATGGTTTGCTCAATCACGCGCGGGCCGGCAAAGCCTATCAAACAGCCTTTTTCGGCAATGTTTACATCACCCAACATAGCAAATGAGGCTGAAACACCGCCGGTTGTCGGGTCAGTCAGAATCGAGATAAACGGTATACCTTTATCCTTTAACAGGTTAATTGCCGCCGTGGTTCTGGCCATTTGCATCAAGGACAAAATACCTTCCTGCATACGTGCACCGCCTGAGGCTGAAACCGTTATTAAAGGATAATTGTTTTTGGCGCAAATTTCGGCTGCCTTAACTATACCTTCGCCGACTTCCATACCCATGGAGCCACCCATAAAAGCAAAATCCAAGGCTGCTACTACGCTGGTTATGCCGCCGATTTCGCCCTTGGCTACAAGAATTGCATCATCATGACCGGTTGACTTGCGGTATGTGCGCAAACGGTCCGTGTATTTTTTGGAATCCTTGAACTTCAAGGGGTCTTCCTTTAAGTGCGGAATCGCTATTAGAGTATATTCGCCATTGTCAAACAAGAGCTTTAAGCGCTTTTCAACATACAAACGCAAGTGATGTCCGCAACGCGTGCAGACGTACATGCTTTTTTTGAGTTCTTTGGAAAACAGCATTTGCCCACAATCCGGACACTTTACCCAAAGATTGTCGGCTATTTCTATCGGTGCTGTTTTTTTGATTTTTGGTCTTACAAAATCCGTTAACCAGTTCATTTACTTTCCTTTTTAGTTATTTTTTACCAAAGCTAAACCATGACTTGATTTTGTTTTTGAGTTCAACCCTGTTTTTAGCTTTTTCTGCAGCCTTGGCGGCATCTTCCGCGTCTTTGGCTGCGGCTTTGGCGTCTTTTGCCTCTTCTCGCAAATTGCTGATATTACCCTCCAAGTCTGTGACTTTTTCTGAGAGTTTTTGCTGTTCTTTGTTGAGCTTTTTGTTTTCTTTCTTTTGTTGTCTCAGAGCTTTGCGAACCGGCGAATAAGACAGCCATGAATTAAATTTGCCATATATATATCCGAATAATACCAAAAAGATTATCGCTACACTTTGCGATACTGTGATTTCCAGATAAAAAGGCCATAAATTAAACGTTACCAAATCATTGTTCACAAATGCAAATATTAAGACAATGATAACGATGGGTAATCCTATTAGCATCTTGATAAAACTCATGGCCTTTTTGCCTTTCCTTTGTTTTTTATTTATTTAACAAATTGTGCAATTGCTTGCCGGTTTTAAAGTGCGGAATGTTTCTTTCCGATACTTTTACCTTTTCTCCCGTGCGCGGATTTTTGGCCAAACGGGGCGCGCGCTTGCGTACGGAAAATGCACCGAATCCTCTGAACTCTACCCTCTCTCCTTTGGCCAATGAGCTGATGATTTTGTTTAAGACTACATCAACTATCTTTTCTACATCTTTTATTAAAAGATGAGGGTTCTTTAAGGCGATTTTTTCGATTAATTCTGATTTAGTCACTTTATTTTCCTCTTTGTTTTTGTTTCTGTTTTACGTTACATTGTTTTGTTTTATAAATCAATATATCAATTCATTTAAAAGTGAATTTTTATCCTTTATTTATCCCCAAATGCATTTTGGTTTATGAGGCTTGGCGGTGTCCGGTTAAGTGCTCCACCGCTAAGGGTTTTTCTTGCGGGCCTAGCTCTATGTCTTCAATCTTTTCTATCCGTTTGGATATTTTTCCGGATGATACTTTTATTTCGCCGATGTCTTTGCTGGCCATATCAAAATGTTTGCTTAAGTTTTCTATTCGTTCATCTATGCGGTCAATGTCTTCTATCAACATGCCGACTTCTTTTTGTATGACGCCGGCCTGCTCTTGCATTCTGGCATCTTTTAAAACCGCGCGAACCGTGTTTAAGGTTGCCATCAATGTGGTCGGGGATACTATCCAAACTTTGGCTCGGTATGAGGCCTCTACAACATCAACAAAATTGGCATGCAGTTCTGCATATACGGACTCTGAAGGCATAAACATCAAAGCTGATTCTGCCGTTTCTCCCGGAATGATATATTTTTCCGAAATGTCTTTTATGTGCTTTAACACAGAGGCTTTGAAAAAACGTTCCGCCTCTAGTTTTTCTCTCTCATTTGAAGCCTTACGCAATGCCTGATAGCTTTCCAGCGGAAATTTCGAATCTATTACAATTGTTCCCGGCGGATTGGGCAATTTTAGTACGCAGTCCGCTCTTTTTTGGTTGCTTAAAACAACTTGAAATGCATAAGCCGACGGGGGAAGAATCGAACTAACCAAATCATTGAGCTGAATTTCGCCAAAGGCTCCTCTGGCCTGCTTGTTGGTTAATACTTCTTGCAAGGAAACAACCTGTTCTGACAAAGTTGATATTTTTTGTTGCGCAACATCTATTTTGGCCAGTCGCTCCCGCAAATCATGAAGTGTTTGATTGGTTTTTTCCGTTGATTGTTGCAGGCCTTGTCCAACATTTTTGGTGACTTCAAGCAATTTTTCATCCACCATTTTAAGCATGGAGAGTTTTTGCTCATTAATGGCTGTGGCCAGTTGATTTTGTTGGCGAATGTTATTTTCATTCATCATCGACAAACGGCCGGCGAGCTCTGTTTGAGCACGGTACATGTTGTCAGCCATTTCCGTTAAGGCTGAGTTATTTGTTTTGCGAAATGCAAAATATATGGTGCTTATGGCCAACAGCACAACAGCTGCAAGCAAGCCGGCTATCACGATTTCAAGGTTCATGGAATCTGCCTTAATCCGGTAAATTACGTCCCATTGCCAAGAATTTTTCTGTGCGGCGACGGCGCAAATCTTCGCCGTTCAGCGGTAAAAGCTCTTTTAAGTGTTTCAAAATTGCGTTGCCGACTTCTTCAATGGCTTTTTTGCTGTCACGGTGCGCACCGCCCAGTGGTTCTTTGATGACTTCATCTATGACACCAAAGTGTTTCAAATCTTGTGCCGTAAAGCGCAAAGCCTCAGCTGCTTCTTTTACTTTGTCGGTTGAGCGCCACAGAATCGAACTGCAAGCTTCCGGCGATATGATTGAATAAATTGAGTTCTCAAGCATTAATATTCTGTCGGCTGCGGCTATTGCTATGGCTCCGCCGGAACCGCCCATTCCGATAATGGTGGAAACTATCGGCGTTTTAAGCTGCAAGCAGCACTCAATTGAAGATGCTATGGCCTCAGCTTGTCCTCTGGCTTCAGCTTCAACCCCAGGGTAAGCACCGTCGGTATCGACCAAGGTTATAACCGGCAGATTAAATTTGTCCGCCAATCTCATTAATCTTTGTGCCTTGCGGTAGCCTTCCGGTTTGGCCATACCGAAATTATATTTCATGCGAGTTTCCAAATCATGGCCTTTTTCTTGGCCCATAACCACGACTGAAATTCCTTTAAAGCGGCCTATTCCGCCTATCATGGTTGGATCATCGGCAAAGGTTCTGTCTCCGGCCAGGGGAACAAAATCTTCTATCAAAGAATTAACATAATCTAAGCAATGCGGTCTATCCGGATGGCGAGCCACCTGTGCTTTTTGCCACGGCGTTAAGTTTGAATAGGAGATGACCAGTTGCTTATTTAATTTTTCTTGCAAACGCGCAACTTCTTTGCTGATATCAACATCTTCTTCTTGCGCCAACAGCTTCAGACTCTCTATTTTTGCTTCTATTTCTACAATTGTTTTTTCAAAATCCAATACCAAAGTATTTGCTGTATTCATTGCTATTTTCTCTTTTATTTATTAATCCTGTTTTCTCTCTTAACACACTTTATCTTAAATTTCGACTCTTATTTTTGGTTTTTGTGCATTTTAGCTTGTTTTTTGCTGAGGATTCTTATGATTATTTGATTGAATTGTTATACACTTGCGGTAAAATCGTGCTTAGTTTTTGATATTTTTTTATTTGGAGATAAACCGTGTTAGCTTTGGCTTTCTGTGTTTCTGTTTTTTCTAGCGTGACCTGGCTGATTTACGCTTCTATTTTTGTGTTTGACAAACTTAACGGATTACCAATAAATTCTTTGAGCTTGTTTGATGCCTCTATTTATGTGGCTTTTTTGCTTTTGCCGGTGTTTGTCTTGTGGATGATTTTTGGTTATATCAGCCAATTTTCAACTAATCGACATACTTCTAAAAATATTTATACGCTTTCTCTCCAGATGAAAAAAAATTTGGATTACACCGATTTGCTGGCTCGAATTATGCTCGAGGCCGAACAAGAAATTAAAGACGGCTTCATCCTTAATAAATTTGATGTGTTTATCTCCGATATGAATGAACTTTTGGCTGAAATTATCAAACGTTCCGGTATGGCCTCAGTGGAGCAAATCGAAAACCTTTGGGCTAAAGTGCAAAACGGTGGTAAATGGTCTTTCGGAAAAGTGCTGATTGATATTTCTCAGGCGCAATCTGATTTTCAACTCAGAATGTATAACCGCTCCCAAAAAGACAAAGTGCTTTCCGGTTCCGTGCAAGAATTTGTGGCTCGTTATCAGGGGTTGATTACTCTGTTGGAAAAACATGACAAAGAACATGTTTTTCTTAACTTGATTGAAACCGGCGTGTTTGGTAAAGTTTATTCTATATTCTTGCCGATTTCTGATGAGTTGTCCGCTTCAAAAACTTTTGTCGGAACAACAAATATGGCTTCTCTTAACTCTATTGTTAATGACGCTAATTCATCTTCTTCCTTGAATGAACCGGAAACGTTCAAAGCTCTGGATCGTAAAGCCGCTTTTGCCTCTCAAAAAAATGAACCGGTTACCGAGGATTTTGCAAAACACTCTGATGAAAAAACTTTTCTTTCAAAGTTTTCTTTCTTCAAGAAAAAAGATAAATCTGTTGATGAAGATGATGATGTCTCCGAAAATGCTAAATCGGACGATCCTTTCTCTATGGCTTTGGAACGCAGTTTTGGAACTGAAGATTCATCTACTTTTGACAAAGAACCTAAGTTCGACATTAAGCCTGCAGATGATAATTCATCCAACTCAAAGGTTGTTTCTTTTGATGATGTTAAAATTTCTGCCGTCCTTCATGATGATCGTTCTGATTTGAAAAATCAACCTTGGCATGATGATGAACAAATGGATATTGAAGACTTTACAGGTCATCCGATTGAAAAACATTTATCTGCGCCCTCTGTGGAACGTGCCACTGTTTCAACTTCTGTTCCCAGCGAGCCTAAAAAAACTCTCAAATCTTTGCGTCGCGAATGGGAAAAAATGAAAAAAGCTGATACTCTTATGGCTGACAAGGTTGTTGCCTCGTCCTCAAATAAAGCTAAAGAATCTGAAAACAGTAATGATGATGTGGCTTTTCCGTTTGGGAGTTGGGTGAATGAAATTGGGGCTAAAAAATAATTTTTTTGCTCTCTTTGTCGGTATTGTGTTTTGCTGTGCCTCTAAGTTTGTTTTGGCGGCACAGTCTTTTGTTTATCCTTATATTTCCCTTTATAATGAGCCTAAATATAAATCCGATTTTGAAAATTTTGAATATGTTAATCCTCTTGCTCCTAAAGGTGGTACTGTTGTGTTTCCGTCCTATGGCGGGTTTGACAGTTTTAATCCCTTTATATTTAAAGGAAATCCCGCAACCGAAGCGGCCGCGTTGACTCTGGACACACTCGGCGTTACGCCGGTTGATGACCCTGCTTCTGTTTATCCCCTTATCGCTAAAGCTTTTGAACTGCCTCATGATAAATCCTTTGTTGGCTTTATTTTAGATGAGCGCGCGCAATTTTCTGACGGAACACCTATTTTGGCTGATGATGTGATTTTTTCTTTTAACTCAATCATTCAAAAAGGCGCACCGATTTATAAGGTTTATTATGGAGATGTTGACCTCGTTGAGAAAATTTCTGACCGGCATGTGCGGTTTTATTTTAAAAAAAATATTCAAAACAAAGAGCTCCCTTTGATTTTAGCTCAGATTTCCATCTTTTCTAAAGCTGACTGGAAGGGAAAAGATTTTAGCGCGCCAACGCTTAAACCATTTTTGGGCAGCGGCCCCTATATAATTGATAAGTTTCAGGCGGGAAAGTTTATATCCTTTAAAAGAAATCCTAATTACTGGGCAAAAAATTTGCCTACGCGCAAAGGTTTTTATAATTTTGACTCCATTCGCTATGAATATTATCAAGACACTACCGTTACGCTCCAAGCTTTGTTTTCGGGTAATATTGATATCCGGGAAGAATATATTGCAAAAAATTGGGTTACAGGCTATGACAATGATGTTGTGAAAAGCGGCGGCGTCATCAAAGAAGATATTCCGCATTCTAATCCGGCTAATTTGCAGATGTTTGCTTTTAACCTGCGCAAAGATAAGTTTAAGGACAAGCGTGTACGTCAAGCTATCTCTCTGGCTTTTGATTTTGACTGGGCAAATGATAAACTTTTTTATTCTCAATATGCCAGAATCTTTAGCTATTTTACAAATACGGGGTTTGAGGCTACCGGATTGCCTAAAGGCAAAGAACTTAATGTTTTAAACAAGGTCAAAGACCAACTTCCACCTGAAATTTTTACACAAGCACCATCTCTTCCACAACACAAAGATGCTTTTCAGACACGTGAAAATCTCAAAAAAGCTGTCGAGCTCCTTAAACAAGCCGGTTATGATTTTGTGGATGGAAAAATGACCAATCTCAAAACCGGTGAACCGCTCTCTTTTGAAATTTTTGATAACTCGGCTAACGGGTCTTCCTTTACACGCGTTATGCTGCCATTTATTAAAAACCTCAAAAAAATTGGAATCGAGGCAAAATTCAGAACAGTTGAAGTTAATATTTATAAAAACCGCCTTGATAACTTTGATTTTGATGTGGCGATTATTGCGCTGACGACTTCTCAGTTGCCTGGAAATGAGCAAAAAGAGCTTTGGGGGTCGGCCTCTGCAATGGTTCATGGTTCTTATAATATCATGGGAATCCAAAACAAAGTGGTCGATGCTTTGATTGATGGGCTTATTCGCTCTTCTCACAAAGATGATTATGAGGCGTATGTTCGGGCTTTAGACAGAGTTTTGCTTTTTGAAAATTATATGATTCCTCAATGGTATGCGCCTTCTGCACGTGTGGCTTATCAAAATAAATTTGAGCACCCGAAAACATCTCTTAAAGTCGGATTTCAGCCTTTTACCTGGTGGATTAAAGAGGAGAACAAACCTTGAGAAATTATATCTTAAAAAGAATTTTGCTTATTCCTCTGACTTTATTTGGAATACTTTGTGTAAATTTTTTTATCATCCAGATGGCTCCCGGCGGACCGGTTGAATATATGTTGGCAAAATATCGCGGGATGAATGTTGATGCAACCTCTGCTCTGACTTCAACGGCACAAATGCATTCTGCTCAAAACAACTCATCTTCTTATCAAGGGGCGCAAGGCGTGCCTGATTATTTGGTGGAGGAGCTCAAAAAACAGTTTGGTTTTGATGAACCTATTTATGTGCGTTTTGCAAAAATGGTGCGTGACTATGCTTTGTTTGACTTTGGGAAAAGCTATTATAAAGACAAGTCCGTGGCGACCTTAATTTGGGAGAGAATGCCGGTTTCTATTTCTCTTGGGTTATGGTCAACGCTTATTATCTATCTTATTTCTATTCCGCTCGGAATAAAAAAAGCCGTATGCGATGGTTCAAAATTTGATGTTTGGACATCGTTTGTTGTTGTTTTGGGAGCATCCATCCCTGTCTTTTTGTTTGCGGTGTTTTTAATTGTGTTTTTTGCAGGCGGCACTTATTTTCAGTGGTTTCCGTTGCGTGGCCTTACTTCGGCAAACTTTGACTCATTATCCTTGGGTGGTAAAATATTGGATTATTTTTGGCACATAACATTACCTGTTCTTACCATGGTTATCGGTGGGTTTGCCTCTCTTACCATGCTGACAAAAAATTCTTTTATTGATGAACTGTCTAAACCTTATGTCCTAACGGCGCGGGCTAAGGGTGCAAACCAACATCAAGTGCTTTATCACCACGTGTTTCGCAATGCTATGTTAATTGTTATTGCCGGTTTTCCGTCACTACTGATTAAAATGCTGTTTACAGGTTCTTTGCTTATTGAGGTGATTTTTTCTCTCAATGGGCTTGGGTTGCTTGGTTATGAAGCTATTATGACCCGAGATTATCCGGTGATTTTCGGTACACTCTATATTTTTGCTCTTATAGGCTTGGTGCTTAAACTCATCAGCGATTTGACCTATTCTCTTGTTGACCCGCGCATTAATTTTGACGCAATTTAATTTTATAAAAAAACGCAGCCTATATACGGCTGCGTTCGTTTATTTTGCTCTCTATCATCCGCTGGACATTACTGTCTATTTGCGGCGTTTGCTTTGCTCCTTGATTAAAGTTTATTTGTTTCAGCAACTCTGGATTTGCCTGCAATAAGCTTAGTTTTTGTTGTTCCAAAGCCTGCTGTATCAACTGATTTTGTATCTTTAGCAATTCCATAATCTGTGGGTTAAGCAATTCTGTCGACTGGTTGGTATTTAGGCCAAGTTGCAATAAGTCATTTTGAAATGCAGCATGCTGTTGTTCCATCGCCTCTTGTGCCTGATGTTTTTGTTTTACATCTCTAAAAATTGCAAAGGTATCCATCCCCTCAATTTTATAATTTCTTTGATTATAAATTCTCTCTACTGAAAAAGCATACAACATATTTTCAGGGTCAATTTCCGGCTGCTTAAAATGCAATTCATTCCCGTCATAAACCATAATATTATCCCTGAAATATTCATAAGTATGTTTCTTTTGGCGGTATTTATTTATTCCTGCAAAACTATAGGCGATATCAACCAAATCTTTGGTGAAATCCTCCCTTGACAAAACGGGAAGATTTTTTTCATTCGCGTGAGGTTGGTAAGCGGACTGCAAAATTGACAATTGGCGCAGCTTTACCAACTCTGAAAATTGTGCCTCATTAAACGGCACATTTGATGTCAAACCGGTTCGGCCCGCTTTGTCTACCAAAAACATCATTTCATCATGTAATTTTGGTGTCATCATTGTTCTTTTGTCCCTAAAAATCTCAATTTGGGACAAATATAGCACATTTTTAGTCTATAAACAAGGCCTTTTTACCTATAATTTTCGATTATCGGCTTAAATTCTTTGATTATTTCTTCATATACTTCTTGTTTGAAGGTGATGACGTGTTTGGCGGCTTCTTCTATTTTTATCCATTTCCAATTTTTGAACTCCGGTTCGGCCGTGTTTAGGTTGATTTCACTGTCCTTGCCCTCAAAGAAAAACAAGCTCCACATTTGCACTTGACCGTCATTAAAGCGGCCTTTGCGGCGGCTCATTTCTAAAACATCTTTGGGAAAGTCATACAGATAGGCGTTAGGCGTTGTATAGACATGTTTGACGCTGGTTATGGATGTTTCTTCCCTCAGTTCTCTTTGGGCGGTCTCTATCGCACTTTCATTAAGCTCTATGCCCCCTTGCGGAAACTGCCAACTTTTTCCCTCTTCTCCGATTAATCTTTCACAAACTAAAACTAATTTATCTTTATTAAATACGACTACTCCGGCATTCGGACGGTATTTTTTCATTTTTGTCTCTTTCTCTTTTGTTATTCAACAACCATTGCAGATATCGGCACAAGGGCATAAGGTCTTGCAATTGTTTCGATGTTTTGTTCTTTCATCTCTTGGTAGGTCAATTGCGGTGAAAATGTTTTGGCCCAATCATCAATCGCCTTTATGACTGACATTTTGACATCACTTACAATTAAAACCGAACCTTGTTTGCGAGCTATGCTTTCGGCTTCTTTGAAAGCTTTTTGTAAAGCTTTGGGTGTGTAATCTGTTATGACAATGTCGGCTTTGCGGCGGGCTATGCCTTGTGTCTTAATTTTTTCAACATCGGAGCTCTCTGTCGCATCTATAATCAGCAAACCCATTGCACCTACTTTTTCCATTATATCCTTTAAGCCTAACTCTACTTCTGAACTCGTTATCCCCTCATTAATGACAATGCCCCCTGTCGGCATTGCATTGGCTATACTTTTATATGTGTTTTCTATGTTCTTTTCATGACTTTCGGTTATGCTTAATGCCAGCGGTCCATTGTCTGATTCTAAAAAGTCTTTAGGGGATAAAAGCAAGTCGGCGTATGTTTCGTGTCCTAGGTTGCGCGCCATGCCGATGAGTCTTTTATTATCTTCGCCATAAGGTGAAAATGATAAAGACACCTCTCGCGGCAACTTGGTTAAAATTTGCTCGGTTTGTATCTTGTTCACACCTAAACCTTTCAGCAATATACTTATTCGATAAAAGTTTGGTTGGAGCGGGTGGCGCTCTTGTGCAAATTCTATCCATGGTTTGCGACCGTTGTCAGCGATTTTGGGCAAAATGTAACCGTTTATGTTTTGCTCATATTCTTCTTCGGCTTCTACAACCGGCAACGGACTTAACCCCTCAGCATCATTTAGTTTGCTGATATGCGGAATATTGCCCATAACTTCTGCCGTATATCTCGCTATTTTTGACTTTAGGTCATTGGCTTGCGGTGTAATCGGTGCCTCTGCTGTTTCGGCATTATCTTGCTGGGCTGCGGTGTTTACTGACATTTTATCCGGCAAGGTAATGATGTATTTGGGAGATTTGTTCTTTTTATCAAACAATATCTTATCTACTTTACTCAAATATTCTGGCTCGCTGTTCTTGCCTGCAAAATAATATCCCGTGCCACCAACAAAGAGTATTATAAATATTAGGCTGAACAAACCTATTAGTTTGTATTTGAGTTTCTTTATCACGTTTGTATCCCTATTTATTATCTTGACCTTGCTTATAAATACCTAAGGCTCTTACCAAATCTAGTGCACGTGACAGCTGATAATCTTTGGCCAATTCTTCTTTTTCTGCTTTGTCTGCAGCTAATTTCTTGGCATCTTTTTTATCTTCGCTGTCATTTTTGAGGGCGTTTTGATATTCGCCTTCGCTCAACTCAAACGTGCTTTCAATCTCTTCCACCTTGGATGGTTTGACGATAACATCCGGAACGATGCCTTTGACCTGAATTGAGCGGCCAGACGGCGTATAATAACGCGCCGTGGTTAAGCGCATCGCGCCATTATTGTTCAGTGGTATAATGGTTTGAACGGAACCTTTGCCAAATGTTTTTTCACCCAATATCACCGCCCTCTTGTGGTCTTGCAATGCTCCTGCAACAATTTCGGAAGCTGAGGCGGAACCATCATTAACGATCACAACTATTGGCAAACCGTTGGTTATATCTCCGGGTTTGGCGGTGTATTTGACCGTATCTTCTTCATTGCGCGAACGTGTTGAAACTATCTCTCCTTTATCTAAGAACAAGTCAGATACATTTACGGCTTGGTCTAATAAACCTCCGGGGTTGTTTCTTATATCAATCACAATTCCTTTAAGGTCTTTATGTTTTTTCATCGCGTTTTTAACCGCTTTGGTGATGTTTTTATCAACATCTTCACTGAATGATGTTATGCGGATATACAAAACATCATCACCCTTCATATCGGTTTTAACCGATTGGATTTTTATCTCTTCTCTCTTAATCGTCACATCAAACGGTTTTTCGTTCAAGCGGCGAATCGTCAGTTTTACCTTAGAGCCGACTTTGCCCCTCATTCTGTCAACCGCATCATTTAAGGTCATGCCAACAACTGATTCTCCATCAATGTTTACGATATAGTCCCCTGGTTTTAGCCCTGCTTTATAGGCCGGTGTGTCATCCATCGGGGTTATGACCTTAACAACGCCGTTTTCCATGGTGACTTCTATGCCCAATCCACCAAACTTGCCTTTGGTTTGTTCGCTCATATATTTGAAATCTTTGCCATCCATATAGCTTGAGTGCGGATCCAATGATGTCAACATGCCATTTATGGCGGCCTCTATCAGCTGTTTATCACTTACTTCTTCAACATAGGAACTCTTGGCGCGCTCCATTACATCGCCAAACAAATTCAAAAGTTCATAGGTATCAACATTATCTTCGGCCTCTTTTTTGTCTGCCGCAGCTTGGGCTAATGTTGAAAAAAACAACATTGTGCTTAATGATAATGTAAAGAGTGATTTTTTATTCAGCATTTTGGTTTGTTCCTATCTATTTATTAGTGTTTTATCCATGTTAACGGATTTATCGGATGATTGTCTTTGCGTATTTCTACATAAAGTTTCGGATTATCCTCATCCGGCATTTGTCCTACGGGTTCTCCGGCTAACAGCATTTGGCCTAACTCACAATCTATCGTGTCAAGTCCTGCCAATAAGCTCAAATAGCCTTTTCCGTGCTCTATAATAATTAAATTTCCGTAGCCTCTGAACTCTCCGGCAAAAATTACATTGCCATCAAACGGAGATATTACTTGCGCTTGCGGGCGTGTCATAATTGTTATTCCTTTAGAGGAAACTCCTTTGGTCGTTTCTTCTCCATAACGAGTAACGATTGTTCCTCTTGCCGGCATCGGGAGCTGCCCTTTGGCCCTTATGAATCCTTCACCTAGTTCTTTTATAGTTTGCGGTTTTAATTTTATCAAGTCAGCTCTTTGTTTTTCCTCTTCTTTCTTTCTTTTTTCTTCTGCTAGTCTTTGTTTTTCGGCTTCTCGGGCTTTGGCTATGCGCTCTTTTTCCAACTTATCCAACAAGTCTCTCAAGTTTTTGGCTTGCGCAGCCAATTTTTCTACCTTTTTCTTGGCGGCGGCTGACTGATTTTCGATGTTTTGCCTCAAAGCGGCTTTTTTCTTCATCAAGGCCTTGAGTTCAGCATGTTCTTTTTGCATTAATTCTTTTTGCTTGGTGATTTTGGCAACTTGTGTTTCTACTTGCTTCTTTTGATTTTCTATCTTTTTTAATTTTTCTTTGATGGTTTGAGCTTTTTCTTCCAACTGCGGCACGGTTTCTCTCAGCAACATGGCTGAACGAATTATCTCTACCGGCGTTAAGGGCTGAACAAAAAGGGATTCTGTCGGCTTTAAGGCTAAATTTTGTAAGGCTGATAAAGTGCGAATCAGATTGTCATCTTCTTGCGTAAAATTAGCTTCGGCCTCGGTTAATTCGGCCTGGAGCGTTTTGAGTTGCTCTTCCATCTGTGAGATTTTATCCTCATTATTTTGGATTGTACGAGCATTACGGACTATGTTTTGGCTTATGTCCTGAACTTCCTGATTGATTTTGGCGGCTTGTTCGGCCAAGCGCTCACTCTCGGCCTTTTGCTCTGCCATTTGTTTTTCCATTTTGGCCAAATCTGACTTTGAAACATCTGCCGCACACAAAGGTTGTGCCGCTGAAAATATTATTCCCAGTGCGATACATAACCATTGTGTTTTTCGGCAGATGCTTCTCAAGTCTTTTAGTCCTTTATTCCTTTATTAGCAAAGAATGTCCCGTCATTTCTTGGGGCTGTTTGATTCCCAGCAAATCCAGCAATGTCGGTGAAACATCTGCCAATCTACCGTCTTTTAAGCCTTTAATCTTCGGGTCTTTGGCATTAACCAAAACTGCTCTGACCTTGCCGATGGTGTGGGCGGTGTATGGCGCTCCAGTTGTTTCATCAACCATTTTTTCACAATTGCCGTGGTCTGCCGTGATGAACAAAGCTCCACCTACTTTTTCTATCGCAGCTACAACTTTGCCCACGCATTCATCTACGGCAGCAACTGCTTTCAATGCAGCTTCCATAATACCTGTATGACCAACCATATCGCCGTTGGCAAAATTGCAGATGATAACATCAAATCTTTGATTTTCGATGGCATCTACCAGTTTTTCCGTTACCTCATAAACAGACATTTCCGGTTTAAGGTCGTAAGTGGCTACTTTTGGCGATGGGATTAAAATTCGCTCTTCTCCCTTAAACTCCTTTTCTTCTCCACCGTTGAAGAAAAACGTTACATGTGCATATTTTTCCGTTTCGGCTATACGGAGTTGGGTCAAGCCTTCTTCCGATACCACTTCTCCAAAGATTTTGGTTAATGTTTCCGGTTCAAATATTGTTTTCATAAAGCGACGATGATCAACCGAATATTCCGTCATACCGACGCATTCGGCAAATTGGATTGTTTTTTTGCGGGCGAATCCGTTAAAGTCTTTATCTCCCAATGCATATAAAATTTCTCTGGCTCTATCGGCCCTGAAATTGCACATCAAGACAACATCTCCGTCTTCGGCCCCCTTATAATCTCCTATCACACAGGGAACGACAAATTCATCATTTACGCCGGCTTTATAAGAATTAGCAATTGCCTCATCTGCGGTTTGAGCATGGTTACCTTCTCCTAACGCAATTGCATTGTAAGCGGCTTCAACTCTATCCCAGCGTTTATCTCTATCCATTGCATAAAAGCGCCCTGAGATTGTAGCTATATTTACATTTTTTAACTCTGCAGTTTCTTTTTCAAAGTCTTTTACAAAACCTTGCGCAGATGTCGGCGGAGTATCTCGACCATCCAAAAAGGCATGAACTTTTACTCTAACGCCATTTTCAGATAAAATTTTGCACATGGCAACGATATGGTCTTGAGATGAATGCACCCCTCCCGGAGACATTAATCCCATGACATGGCAGGTTTTGCCACTGGTTTGCAGTGTTTTTATCATTTCTTTAACAACAGGAATCGACTTTATCGACCCATTCTCTATAGCTTGGTCTATTCTTGGTAATTCTTGCATAACAACTCGACCGGCACCCAAGTTCATGTGGCCGACTTCCGAGTTACCCATTTGCCCTTTTGGCAAGCCGACGTCCAGCCCCGATGTTTCAACAAAACAGGTTGGATATTCTTTTATTAATTTGTGCCAATTGGGCGTATTACCCATTTCGATTGCGTTATCTTTGGTGATTTTTTCTCTATAGCCCCAGCCGTCTAAGACCAGCAGCATAACAGGTTTTTGTCTCATTTGTTTTTCCTTATATTTGAATTTATTTTTGTTGTTCGTATTATATATAATATTTTCAAACATAAAAGCACTATTTTTTAAAAATTCTCAGCTGTTTGTGTCCTGCATTAGTTGTTTCCAGATGCGGGCAGGCAAGCCACCGCCGACAACACCTTTCATCGGAGAGTTGTCGTCATTTCCAACCCAGACGGCTGCAATGTATTTATCCGTAAAGCCTACAAACCACGCATCTCTATAATCTTGTGACGTGCCGGTTTTTCCGGCGGCAAAAAACGGTAACCTGGCATTTTTTCCCGTACCGAAATTAATTACATCCGACATCATATCCGTCAAGCGATCTACCGCCCCGGAATCCAAAATTTGTTCCGGTTCGTCGGGCGTGCGCATATAAAGTTGGAATCCATCACGAGTGAAAATTTCTTGTATGCCGTAAGGCCAAACCGCATAGCCTCCATTAGCTATTGAGGCATAAGCCACCGCCATATCCAAAACCTTGACCTCGAATGTTCCCAAAGCCATGGACGGCGTATTTTCTATCGGGGTGGTTATACCCATCTTTCGCGCCAATTTGATAATTTTTCCTCGACCTACCGCATTGGCCAAATTTATTGTTGCCAAATTATAAGATTTTGCCAAAGCCTGCCGCAATGTTACAACCCCGTGATATTGCTTATCATCATTTTCCGGCTTCCAGCCTTGAATATTTATCGGGGTATCATTCACTTCATCATCGGGTTCAAAGCCGTTTTCAAGTGCCGTCAGATACACAAACGGCTTGAAAGCAGAGCCAGGTTGGCGCAGGGCCTGAACTGCGCGGTTAAACTGACTTTTGTTATAGTTAACCCCGCCCACAAGGGCTTTGATTGCGCCGTCTTTTGCCAAAACAACGATTGCTCCTTGTGTGACATTGCGATTGGCAGCAGCTTTGAGCGAATTTTCCAATATTTTTTCGGCCTTTTGTTGAAGGTCTTGGTCTAGAGTGGTGGCAACATATATATCTTCTTCACGTTCACCAATATAGTCATTAACTTCATTATAAACCCAATCGGCAAAATGACGTCCTCCCTGAACTTTATAGTCTTTTTCCGGACCGATACGCATTTTGAGTGCATTGTTTCTTTGCTCATCAGTGATTTTATCATTTTCAACCATATTATTGAGCACTACGGCGGCGCGCTCTCTGGCACGTTCTTCACTCGCTATCGGATTGTAACGTGACGGCGCTTTTAACATTCCGGCTATTATCGCTGCCTCAAGCATATTGATATCTCTTGAGGATTTTTGGAAATATTTTTGTGAGGCTGCTTCTATACCATATGTTCCTGAGCCTAAGTAAACTCGGTTTAAATACAAGCTTAAAATCTGTTCTTTGGTGAATTTGTATTCCAGCCAAAACGCCAACAAAAGCTCTTGTACCTTGCGTTTGATGGTTTTATTCGGGGTTAAAAACAAGTTTTTGGCAACCTGCTGGGTGATGGTTGAGCCGCCCTGAACATAGCTTCCATGCCATAAATTAACCAACATGGCTCTGGTAAAACTTATGATGTCGAATCCAAAATGTTGATAAAAGCGCCTATCTTCCGTGGATATAATTGCATCCGTCACATAAGGCGGTAGTTCATCTGCTCTGACAACCTCGGAATAAACGCTGCCAAAGCTATGTATATCATTGCCGTTTTCCGCAATAATTACGGTTGAGGGCTGGCGTGTGCGTTCCACCGCCTTGTTCATATCCGGCAAAGTTAAGGCGCACCACAAAACCCACAAGCCCAAAGTTATCACCAAGAGAGATATGATTTTTATTATCAACCACTTCCTTTTAAGTCTTTGTTTTGACTCTTTTTTTGTTCTTTTTTGCTGTGTTTTCTTGGGCTTTGTACTTTTTGCCATGGCTTTTCCCTTGTGTCGAATCTGAATATATTGTATCTATATTAACAGGAATAAGTTAAGGAAAATTTTATGGATACTCTCTCTGATATTCTTGATGACGGTACTTTGAACGAGCTCAAAAAAATCGCTATGCAAAACGGATGTTCCGTTAATGATTGTGTTTTATCGGCCGTTAAGGAATATATTGCCAATTATCAAGATGATTATTCCATGCAGCCTGCAGCTATGAACAATTTGGAGCGTTCTTTTTTCTTTTCTGCCGGCGAATAGTTTTTTTAATGTTTTTATTTTCAGGTGGCGCATTATGACTAAAAAAGTTTGTTTAGTGGACGGCTCCGGCTATATCTTTCGAGCCTTTTATGGATTGCCGCCAATGAGCGCGCCGGACGGAACGCCTGTGAATGCCGTTTATGGCTTCAGCAATATGTTTTTGAAACTCACAACCAATATTCCTTGTGATTATTGTTTGGTGCTTTTTGATGCCAAGCGTAAAAATTTTCGTAATGATTTTTTCCCTGAATATAAGGGAACACGCAAGGAAATTCCTGAAGAGCTTATTCCTCAGTTTCCGATTATCCGCGAGGCGGTTGATGTGATGAACCTCAACTATCTTGAGATGGAAGGGTTTGAGGCGGATGACTTGATTGCAACTTATACGCAAATGTCTTTAGACAAGGGGTTTGAAGTAGTGGTGGTTTCTGCCGATAAAGACCTTATGCAGCTTATTCGCCCTGGGGTGAAGTTTTATGACCCGATGAAAGACAAGTTTTTCGGCCCCGAAGAGGTTAAAGAAAAATTTGGCGTATTGCCCGACAAAGTGGTTGACGTGCAGGCTTTGGCCGGAGATTCTATTGACAATGTTCCGGGGGTTCCGGGGATTGGGCTAAAAACCGCCGCCGAACTTGTCAACCAATTCGGCTCTTTGCAAAACGTGTTGGACAGAGCCTCCGAAATTAAGCAAAACAAACGGCGGGAAAATCTCATTACCTACCGTGAAAACGCCGAGATATCCTTAAAGCTCGTCACACTTAAAAATGACGTGCCGGTGGAGCATGATATTGAAGAATATTATTGCAAAAAGCCCGAATTGGCCCAACTGTCCGCTTTTGCCGACAAATATGCTTTTCGTTCGCTTAAGCCAAGATTTCAGGTTTGGGTGGAAGTCAGAGGAAAATGTGTGGACAATCAAGCAAGCGTTCATAACGCTCCCGCAGCCCCACTTCCGATTGAAGAAAAAGTCCCTGAGCCTATGCAAGATATTATTGTTCCGGCAAATGTGGAAAAACATTATGAATTAATTCAAGATGAAGAATCGCTCCTCAAATGGGCTAAGATGATTAAAGAAAAAGGCGTGTTTGCCTTTGATACCGAAACAACCGGACTAAACCCCGTTTTTGATAAAATCGTGGGAATTTCTTTAGCGGTTGAGGCGGGAATCGCCGCTTATATTCCGCTTAGTCATATTGCCCCCAGCCAAGATTTGTTCGGAACTTCTGCCGATGACAAAATCCAGCAACTTTCTTATGATGTTATCAAAAAATATCTTAAGCCTTTGATGGAAAGTCGGTTTATTTTGAAAATCGGACACAACATCAAGTTTGATATGCACTTTTTATCGCAGATTTTGGGAGAGGATACTAACTTTTTCCCGATTGAGGATACGGCGGTGATGTCTTATGACCTTGATTCCACCGACCACGGGCACAGTCTTGATGAACTTGCCGATTTGTTCCTCAAATACAAGATGATTAGCTATGAAGACGTTTGCGGCAGCGGCAAAAACAAAATCACTTTTGACCAGGTGCCACTCAATGCCGCGCTTGATTACGCTGCCGAAGACGCCGATATCACTTTCCGCTTGTACCAACTTTTTAAGCCGCGCTTGTTCAAAGAAAAGAAAATGTTTATTTATGAGCATTTTGACCGACCACTCATTTCCACCCTCAAAAAGATTGAAGACAACGGCGCGTTGGTGGATGCACAAGCCCTTAAAAACCTCAGTAATGAATTTGGGGCAAATATCCGCGCACTTGAGCAAGAAATTTATCAACTTGCGGGGGAAGAATTTAACCTTGGCTCGCCCAAGCAAATCGGCTACATCTTATTTGAGAAAAATCAAATTAAAGGCAAAAAGACTGCAACAGGGGCATGGCAGACGGGAGCCGATGTTTTGGAAAAACTGGCCGATGAAGGCAATGTTTTGGCGCAAAAAATTTTGGACTGGCGCGCCTTTGCCAAGCTCAAAAGCACTTATACCGACTCTTTGTTGGAACTGCTTGATAAAAACAGCCGTATTCACACAACTTTTTCGCAGACTGTTGTCAACACGGGGCGGTTGGCATCTTCCAACCCGAATCTGCAAAATATTCCCATTCGCAGTGAAGAAGGCAAAAAAATCCGCTCCTGCTTTATTGCACCCAAGGGATATAAAATTATTTCCGCCGATTATTCGCAAGTCGAGCTCCGCTTGATGGCCTCGGTGGCTGATGTTAAAGCCCTTAAAGAGGCTTTTGCTCATGGGGCGGATATTCATGCCGCAACGGCCGCAAGAGTTTTTGGCGTGCCGCAAAGCGAGGTTGACGCCAATATGCGCCGTCACGCCAAGGCAATTAACTTCGGGATTATTTATGGAATTTCGCAATATGGGTTGGCTAAGCAAATCGGCGTTTCAAATGACGAGGCCAAGGCTTATATTGACGCTTATTTCCGCGAAATGCCCGAAATTCGCAACTATATGAGCGAAACCATTGCCTTTGCGCATGAGCATGGTTTTGTTGTGACGCCTTATGGGCGGAAATGCTCCACATTTGGGATTAATGACAGCAACAAACGTATTGTTGCCAATGCCGAGCGCGCGGCAATTAACGCCCCAATTCAAGGCGGTGCATCCGACATCATTAAACTGGCGATGAACGCCGTGCAAAAAGCCTTGGAAGACGAGCAACTCAAAACGCGTATGCTTCTGCAAGTTCATGACGAACTTGTATTTGAAGCCCCTGAAGACGAGGTTGAAAAAGCCTCAGCCCTTATCAAAAAAATTATGGAAAGTGCGGCGGACTGTGCCGTGCCGTTGATTGCCGAAGTGGGTGTCGGCAACAACTGGACCGAGGCGCATTAACGACCGTTATTTCTACCTTGTATTTGAGGTTGGGGTTGCGGTTGATTTTCGGGAGCTTGTTTTTGGGGCGAATCGCTGTTTTGCGTTTGCAGTTTTGGTGTCTTATCTTTAAGCGTTTGTCTTAACTTCTCATCCTTAATGCTATTTAAAAACTCTTCCGTTACTTTCGGGGCGTTGGTCATTTTAACCGGCGGTTCATGCGTCAAGCAAGCCAGCATTAATTTGGCCTTAAAGTCTGACGTTTTGATATCACCAAAATTTACTGCCATATCTTTGCTATGTGCATAAGCGGCAATGTCGGCAAAGCGTTTTGTACTCGGTGTGGTCGGCTTGCCGTCTTTGGTTTTGGCACTTAGGTTGATTTCTTGCTCGTTGGCGGCGTTTATGTGGTCAACCAAACCATCTTTATGGGTGATTGTGGCTGAATAAATCGGGCTTTGAATGTTTTCTTTATAAACTGAACCTTCTTTTTCTGCTGAGGTCTTAAACACCGCACGGATATCCGCCTTGAACGTGCGGTCTATATTGGAGGTTGGTTGCGGTAAGTTTTCCGAATTGTCGTTGGTGACGGAAAGATTCTTTTGCCCTTGGCGGACTAAGTGCAGCGTGTTTTCCATATAATCACGCATGGAATCCATACAATCATTGCAGAAAATCGGTTTCTTTTTATGATGACGGCGGTTGAAGGCCTCTCCCGTATAGGCGTATTCATACATTAAGCAATCCGCGTCTGTGCAATGTTCTCCCAAATTTTCCACAACATTGCGGCGGTTTTTATGCGTGGCACGAAATACGTGCCCCAACTCATGCATAACAATGTCTTTGAAATATTCTTTATTTTTACCACAAGCGGCGGCTGATACGCACATATCCCGCTGGTTGGATATGCCATAGCCAAGATGGGCTGGCTTTGAAATAATTGATACCAAAACAGGTTCATCAGGCGGAAAAGAATTTTCTTTATGGCGAACATCCAGCAACGTTGACGTATTAACGCGCCCGTTTTCCAGAGCTTGTCTGATACTCCAGTCTAGAGATTCTTTACGCAAATAGCTGCCATCTGACTGCTGTTCAAACATTGCCCACACTGAATCAGATGGCACACCCGAGCTCCTTGCAATAATCTTTTCTACTTCCGCTTTGGTGTAATAACTCTTACCTTCGTTTATTTGGAAATTGTCTTTATATTCGGGAAATAAATCAATGAACTCTTGCACCGCTTCTTTGGTCCAGTTCTTAAAATCTTCATCCACGCCCTTATCAAACTCAAGCACAAACAATTTCTTTTTTGCCATAATTTATTTCCTTTATTTAACCTTATTTCTTTCAAATTATCATAATTTTTGTTTTTTGTCTATATGTTTTGAGTAAAGAACCGCAGGTCTTATTTGTGTGCCTGCGGTTGCTTTGATACATTTCGGTCAGATATGTCAGGGTAAGAGAGAGGGAGCTATCCGGCCAAAATGTTACCATGTCAAGGAGGGAAATTCTTTTTTTGTGAAGAAAAGTAATAAAGTTAAAATCTGTTTTTCCCCTTAACATAGTCTTATATTAGCATATTTTTTCGCTCTTGTGTGTTAAACTTATGTTACAATTTTGTTCCCTAATTGTTTGGTTTTTTATGGTATATCTTGTATTTTGTGCTTGGTTTCAAGGCCGTTTTGTTGTATCCTTCCTAAAGATTGAAAGTTTGTTTTTATAAGGATTTGAAAATAAAATGACTCACGAAATGACTCAAGAGGAAATTAACAAGGAAGAAAGAGAATATAGTGCTGATTCCATTAAGGTTTTGAAGGGTTTGGATGCCGTGCGCAAACGTCCCGGTATGTATATCGGTGATACCGATGACGGCTCTGGTCTGCACCATATGATTTATGAAGTTCTTGATAATGCAATTGATGAAGCTTTGGCCGGTTTTTGCGACAAAACCGAAGTTATTCTTAATCCCGATGGGTCTGCTACCATTCGTGATAACGGACGCGGTATTCCGGTTGATATTCACAAAGAAGAAGGTATTTCTGCCGCTGAGGTGATTATGACCGAACTCCACTCCGGCGGTAAGTTCGACAATAATTCTTATAAAGTTTCCGGCGGGTTGCACGGCGTGGGCGTGTCGGTGGTGAACGCTTTGTCTACTTGGCTTAAACTCCGTATTTGGCGCAACGGAAAAGAACACGTCGCCATGTTTGCCAATGGTAATGTGACCGAACATCTTAAAGTCGTGGCCGATGCTCCGGGAAAACACGGTACTGAAGTGACTTTTTTGCCTTCTCCCGAAACTTTTACTCAAACTGAATTTAGTTTTGAGACTCTTGAACGCGCTATTCGTGAAAAAGCTTTTTTGAACTCAGGCGTTTATCTCAAACTCATTGATAACCGTGGCACAGAACCCAGAGAAGTTGATTTTCATTATGAAGGCGGCTTGAAGGCCTTTGTTGCGCATATCAACAAATCAAAAGCTCCTTTGCATGATGAAATTATTTATTTTTCCGGTGAGGCCAACGATATTCAGGTTGAAGCCGGTATTCAATGGACGAACGCTTATAACGAAAGTATGCTTTGCTATACAAACAATATTCCGCAAAAAGACGGCGGTACGCACCTGGCAGGTTTTCGCGGCGCTTTGACCCGCACCATTAATAACTATATTATGGAAAACGGCTTGCTCAAAAAAGAAAAAGTCACCCTCACCGGTGATGATATGCGTGAAGGTTTGACTTGTGTTTTGTCGGTTAAAGTGCCGGATCCGAAATTTTCTTCTCAAACAAAAGACAAGCTGGTGTCTTCCGAAGTGCGTCCGGTGGTTGAAACCGTGGTTGGTGACAAACTCAAAGAATGGCTCGATGAACACCCAAATGAGGCCAAAATTATTGTTGGTAAAATTGTGGAAGCCGCTACTGCACGCGAAGCCGCTCGCAAGGCTCGTGAGCTTACACGCCGCAAAGGTGTGCTTGATGTTGCATCCCTCCCAGGAAAACTTGCTGACTGCTCCGAAAAAGACCCTGCCCTTTCTGAAATATTTATCGTTGAGGGAGATTCCGCCGGCGGGTCTGCAAAACAAGGACGTGACCGCAAAACTCAAGCAATTATGCCGCTGAAAGGTAAAATTCTTAATGTGGAGCGCGCACGTTTTGACAAGATGCTTAACTCGGCTGAAATTGGCACAATTATTACCGCTCTCGGTACGGGAATCGGTCGTGATGATTTTAATCCTGACAAATGTCGTTATCATAAAATTATCATTATGGCCGATGCCGATGTCGATGGCAGCCATATTCGTACCTTGCTCCTGACATTTTTCTATCGTCAAATGCCTGAACTTATTGAACGTGGCTATGTGTATATTGCTCAACCGCCTCTTTATAAGGTTAAAAAAGGCAACTCTATCATCTATATTAAAAACGAAAGAGAAATGGACAACTACTTGAACCGCGGCGGTTGTGATGATGCGACCCTTATTAAAGCTGATGGTGAACAGATTATGGGTGAAGATCTTATTTCGGTTGTGGAACAAAACCGCAAAGCACACAGCCTGATTGTTAACCTAAGCAAGAATGTGCCGGAAAAAATTGTGGAACAAATGGCTATTATGGGCGTGTTTTCTCCGGCTCTGCGTGCAAACCCCGATGAGATGAAAAAAACCTTGGCTGCTCTTGCTGACAGAATGAACTCTTTGGAAGCCGAATATGATAAAGGATGGGTTGTGGAGCTTGAAGAGAATCATGATATTAAGTTTAGCCGTACACTCCGCGGGGTTACGGAAACGCATATTATCGAACTCAAAGTTCAAGAAAGTCAGGAAGCGCAAATGCTTAATGAAATGAGTGCTTTCTTGAAAGACAGCTTTGAACATCCGAGCACTTTGGTTTCTAAGCAAGGTTTGGAAAAGAAAATCAGCGGGCCGGTGGCTTTGATTGATGCAATTATTGCTGCCGCTAAACGTGGTATTACCGTCAGCCGCTATAAAGGATTGGGTGAAATGAACCCTGAACAGCTCTGGGAAACAACACTTGACCCTGAAGCTCGCTCCTTGCTGCAAGTTAAAATTAACCAAATGGAAGAAGCTGACGAAACCTTTGCAACCCTTATGGGTGATGTGGTTGAGCCACGTAAAGAGTTTATTCAAGATAATGCGCTTAATGTGGTTAACTTGGATATTTAGTTATATTTTATTATGTGAAAAATCCCGCTTGTTTTTATCTGACTTGCGGGATTTTTTTGTGTTTAAGGCTTTTTTAGCTTTTCGATATCAGCGGGATATGTGACATCCCAAAGAATGTTTTCTTTTGTGGTTTTGATTAAGGTTGTATAATCCGTGTGTTCTATAAACGCGCCACGCGTCGCGACGTTTTCGGGCACCAAATCAGCCTCTGAAAACAGAGATTTACTCCATAATATCGGGTTTTTCTTAACATCTTTGTAAGAATACATTATCACTTGTTTTTCTAAATTTGGATTAAATTTATCTATTAATTTATTGATGTCTGATGCTTTAATATTTGGCATATCTGCCGGAAGCAGCACGGCTCCCTGACAACTGTTTGGTACGAGACTTAATCCTAGGCGGATGGAGGTTTTGATGCCGGAACGGTAGTCCGAATTGTAAACAATATTGATGTCTATGTCTTGTAAATATTCTTCCAGATCTTCATGCTGGTAACCGCTGATTAAATATATCGGGGAGGCTTTAGAGGCCAAAGCTGCCTGCACGGCTTTCATAAAAACAGGCGCACCGTCATATTCCTTCAGTAATTTATTGCATTTGGCGCGGCTTGAACTGCCTGCCGCTAATATTACCACCGCTATATTTGCATTTTTAGAAGATGATGACGATGGAGCGGCGGCTATGATATGTTGTTGTTCGTCCTCCGTTAACGTTAAATTCGGCGGAAGATGAATGTTTTCTTTGTGTTCAAAATCAAAAGAATGGCATTTTTCAAGCACTATCGCTTTACAGATATTTTGGTAATGTTCTTCAGAATTAGTTACGGCAAAATCATAAGGCAAAGATATTATTCTTGCTGAACGTTTGGTGCCGATATATAAATCGGAGCCGCCGACTGATGGTAGACCTGCCAAAACAAGCTCATCAACATAATGGGTCATTGCCTGCGGAATGACATCAAATGTTGAAACATTCTGAATGGGAGAGACAATAAAAATAATCTCATATCCTTCTTTTTCGGCCATTTCGATTGTGGATGATAAATCTTCAACCTCGTATGAAGATTGATACTCACCGCTAAACTCAAGATTTAAGGGGGCAAGGGTACGAATTAGTTCTGCAACTTGGTTGGTGAAATGTTCTGTTTCGGCTGCGTTTTTTTGCAAATTAGGATAGATAAACGCCGTTTTTTTGGGATAATTTGTGGCGATGTTTAACATTGGCAAATTCCCTGACAAGTGCAAGATAATTTTATCAATGTCTTTTTGCGCCATGGCCGGAGATAAAAGCTCCAGCTCGGCAACAATTTCTTGCTCGCCAACGCGTTTCCAACTGCGGTGTGTGTTTAATATCAACTCCGGGAAAAGGCGGTTGAATTTCAATACACGTTCTTCTTCGACACACAAAACGCCTTGTTTTTGAGAAGCTATTTTGCAAAGACCGTTTTCTGCCGTAACGAAGCCCAAATTTTCGCCACAGAGGCGCGTGGCTATAATTTCAAGCGCAGTGGCGGCGTTAACATCGCCCTCCTCAAATTCGGCCGCAAAAATGTTTTTAAGCCCAAGTGATTTGAGGGCTTTAATATCTTCGGCGGTGAGCTTGTGGCCGCGGGGCAAAATTTTTCCGCTCACCGTATATTCGGCGCAGAGATATTTATCCTTAGCATCAGAAAGTAAAAATTGTTTGATTTGCATTTTAAGCTTCCTCTTCTTTTGACTATTAGCATAGCACAAGACATTAAAAGAAAAGTAAACCGCCACACAAAAAAAGAAGAAGTTCCCTTTGCAGAGAGCTTCTTCTTTTTTTAGTTTTTGGCACTTTCGAGACTTACATCCAGTAGGTTTCGATTTTATGGCCACCGCAGTACAGCTCTATAACAACGCTGTTACCTGTTCCCAGTGTATAGACCGATACTGTGATATCACGATAGAGACCATCCACCGGTGAACGGCTGGGCACTGTAAAAGTCTTTTCATCATTCCAACGCTTTGGAAGGCTAACTCTTCTGCCATTGTTGTTAAAAACAACGTAACCGAATGAGTTGGTGAGGGAGTAGTTATTCCCCCACTTTAATGCATTAACTACTCTATCGGATTTGTTAATGTAGAAGACTTTTGTGCCATAATCCGTGTGATCAAACGGAAGGCTGTTAACGTAATAGTTGTACTTATCAGCCACTCTTTCGACTTTTTCGCCGAACAGGGCAACTTTGTTGCTAACGGCCATGCAACCGTCTAAGACGCCACATGAACTGAATGACACCATCATCCCGATAATGCCAATCAATAATATAATATTCTTTTTCATAATAATAACTTTTAGTATTTTTATATTAGCACAAATTTGGACACAAAGCAAACAAAAAAGGCTTGGAGAAAATCCAAGCCTTTTGATAACCCGAAAACGTTGAAAATATTAACGTTTTGAGAATTGGTATGAACGACGAGCTTTTGCTTTACCGTATTTTTTACGTTCAACAACACGGTCATCGCGGGTCAAGAAGCCAGCCTTTTTCAAAACAGCTCTTAATTCCGGCTCATATTCGTTCAAGGCAATTGAAATACCGTGCTTGATGGCACCGGCTTGTCCTGACAAACCACCGCCTTTTACCGTGCAAACAACATCGTATTCATTCACACGATTGGTGATTTCAAACGGTTGAGCAATAATCATCTTCAAAACCGGACGAGCAAAATATTCATCAATGCTCTTGTCGTTGATGGTGATGTTGCCTTTACCTGGCTTTAACCATATACGCGCAACAGCGTCTTTTCTTTTACCGGTTGCGTATGCACGACCCAATTTGTCTTTGTTGGGTTTGCGTACCTTAACTTCTGCAGGAGCAGAAACAGCAGACTTGATGTCTTGTAAAGATTCAATTTTTTCAGCCATTATAATGCGCTCCTCTTGTTCTTGTTATTTAATGCAGCCATATCGATAACAATCGGGTTTTGAGCTGCGTGTGGATTTTCAGAACCGGCATAAACTCTTAATTTGGTCATTTGCTGACGACCCAAAGGATTACGAGAAATCATGCGTTCAACTGCTTTCTCGATTACTCTTTCAGGGAAACGGCCTGCCAAAATTTTTGCAGGGGTGGTTTCTTTGATGCCGCCAATCCAACCGGTATGCTTGAAATATTTTTTATGGGTTAATTTCTTGCCGGTTAATTTTACTTTGTCAGCATTGAGAACGACTACATAGTCGCCGCAATCAAGGTTGGGTACAAAGCAAGGTTTGTGTTTGCCACGGAGAATGCTGGCAACCTTGGCTGCCAAACGTCCCAAGACAACACCCTCTGCATCAACCACATACCACTTTCTCTCAATGTCTGATGGTTTTGTTGCATATGTGTTCATTGTAACTCACTTCTTTTGTTATAAGGTTAAATTCAGTGCTTAATATACAGAAAGTTTTTTTGTTGTCAACATAAAAAAACATATATTTTTCAATATTTTATTTTATGGTATTATTATACCGCTTGTTAAGTTATTGATTTTACGTCATTCTATTTAATTTTATGTAATTTTTATTTTTTGCTTGCAATAATGGACGAAATATGCTACATTTGTCTAGAAACTAAAATTATTTATATATTATGAAAAAAACAAATTCTTGGGCGATGCGCATTATTATCGCCTGTATCGTAGTTTTTATCGTTGTGTTCTTCCTGTTCTTCAAAGGATGCTCCGGACAGGGAACAAACGAAACAGTAAAGAAAGACACGTTGACAACCGTTACAACGACAAACGTTGTTAACGTTTATGAAATGAGCTGTTGCGGCGATTCAACTCGTCGGGATACGACAAGCGTTCGCGGTAACCGCGTGCTCGTCGACTTCGACAATGGCTATGTGGAAATTTTCAACGAGGATAGCACTTCAACTATCCTGCCACTGGCCGGAAGGGAATAACCACACCGCAACAACAAAAAAACACCTCCCCTGTTTGTGAAAACACATTCACGGGAGGTTTTTTGTGCCTTAAACCTGATTAATTTTCGGCTTCAGATGCTTTTGCTTTGAGTTCATAAAGCTTTTCCAGTGCCTGCTTGGGCGACAAGTCATCCGGATTAAGCGCCCTTAAAGCCTTAATAACAGGAATTTCTTCAAGCTTTTCTTCTTTTTCCTCAACCTTTTTTTGAACAGCGGCAAACAAGGGCAAATCATCTATCATCTTGACCATATATGTGCTCTTGTCGCTATGCTCCAGAGAATCCAAAACTTGTTCCGCCCTCTTTAACACAACTTTAGGTAAACCCGCCAATTTGGCAACATGAATACCATAAGAGCGGTCGGCTGCTCCGTCTATCACCTCATGCAAAAAGACAACATCTCCGTTATATTCCTTGATTTTCATACAATGCAAGGACATATTGCTCAGCTTTGAGCTTAAACTGGTCAGTTCATGGTAGTGGGTAGCAAACAAAGTGCGGCAGCGGTTGACTTCGTGCAAGTGCTCCACCACAGCCCACGCAATCGACAAGCCGTCAAACGTGGCCGTTCCACGTCCGATTTCATCCAAAATCACAAAAGAACGCTCGTCTGCCTGATTTAATATTCCCGCTGTTTCTACCATCTCAACCATAAATGTTGAACGACCACGCGCCAAATCATCCGAGGCACCTACTCTTGAAAACAACTTGTTTATCACGCCAATCCGTGCCGAATCGCAAGGTACATACGAACCGATTTGCGCCATGACCGCTATAATGGCATTTTGGCGCAAAAAGGTTGATTTACCCGCCATGTTCGGACCGGTTATCAGCCATATCAACGAATCGTCTTCCCCCAGCGTGCAATCATTGCCAACAAAGGCGGAGCCGTGCTCTTTTTCTATTGACGCCTCTACCACCGGATGACGCCCGTTTTTGATTTCAAAGCGCAGGCTCTCATCCACCACGGGACGACAATAATTTTTTTCTACCGCCAAATCAGCTAACCCCGCCCCAACGTCTAACTCTGCCAAAGCCTTTGAGGTTTGGGAAATATCATCCGCCTCAATCATAACCCTTGAAACCAAGTTGGCGAAAATTTCTTGTTCCATCGCCAGAGCCTTGTCTGCTGCGCCGCGAATTTTGTTTTCCAGCTCGGTTAGCTCAACTGTGGTAAAACGTGCCGCGTTCAAAACCGACTGCCGATGAATAAAATTCGGATTTTCAAGCATTTCGGTCGCATATTTGCTTTGAACTTCTATAAAATAGCCTATCACATTATTATATTTAATCTTTAAATTGGAAATGCCGGTATCCTGCGCATATTTTGACTGCAAGTCCACAATGAGCTTGTGGCTATCATCTTTCAACAAACGGATTTCATCCAGCTCCGGTGCATAGCCACTCTTAACAAATCCGCCATCACGCGCAAGTAACGGCAATTCATCAGCCAGGGCGTTTTGCAACTCTGTCACCAACGTATCATGGTAGCCTAACTCTCCCACCAAGGCTTTGAGCGCATCCGGACAATTTTCCAGCATTATGCTTTCCGGTTCTCCGCACCCTTTTATCAGCAAATTTTTGACTTTCGGCACTATCGACAGTGCCTCGGCAACGGCTGCCAAATCTCTTGGTCCACCACGTCCCAAACTCAAGCGCGAAACCGCTCTTTCAATGTCAGGGCAACCCCGCAAAAGCTCTCTGAAATCCTCTCTTATATTGGGATTTTCAATAAAATACTGGACAATATCCAAACGCTTATTTATCTCTGTTATATCCAACAAAGGCATAGCTATGCGTGATGCAAGCAATCTGCCGGCCGCGCCAGTTATCGTCCTATCCATAACCGACAACAGAGATGAACCTTTATCGCCCGATGTAGACGCCAATAACTCCAATGAACGTCGGGTTGCGCCATCAATTTCCATGACCTTGTTTTCATATAGCTTTATCGGTTTTTCTATCCGCGGAAATTTGCCTTTTTGCGTATTTTCTATATAGTCCATCAACACGCCGGCAGCGGTTACTTCCGCCTTATCAAATGAGCCAAACGAATCTAGGGTGCTAACCTCAAAAACATCTAACAACCTTTTGCGGGCATTTTCCGCATTAAACCGTGCAAGCGGCAAAACTGTCAACTTCTCTCGGTATTCGTTAAAAACCTCAAACAAATGTGGCGTTTGCAAATAAGCATCCGCAACTATTATTTCTACCGGCGACAGCCTTGCCAAAAGCGAACTCACAACCAATGTTTCCGGTTTGTCTTTTAACGACAAGCTTTGAGTAAAAAAGTCTCCTGTTGAAACATCTACCCAAGAAACACCTAAAGAATCTGCGCCCCCCTTATAAATTGAAAGCATAAAATTGTTTTTTTTCGAATCGAGCAAGGTATCTTCCGTTAAGGTACCAGCCGTTACCAACCTTATAACCTCTCTTCTAACAACCGATTTTGCTCCGCGCTTTTTGGCCTCCTTCGGGTCTTCGGTTTGTTCGCAGATTGCAACTTTATAACCCTGTTTTATTAACCTTGCTAAATAACTCTCATAAGCATGAAACGGAACGCCGCACATCGGAACATCTTCTCCGTCCAAATGCCCTCTTTTGGTTAGGGCTATGTCCAATGCTTTTGAGGCTGTAACCGCATCATCAAAAAACATTTCATAAAAATCACCCATACGATAAAATAGCAGGTAATCTTTATGTTGATTTTTTATTTCCATATATTGCGCCATCATCGGCGTCATTGTTGTCGGCTTTTTATCTGTCATCTTTTTTTTCAAAACTTAAACGAATTTAAACTTCTTTTATCTTAAACTATTTTATGCTTTAGTCCAGTTTTTTATATGTTTTATGGTGCTTAAATGAGGCTTAAACGTCGTTATAAATGGCTTAATATTGAACAAAACAACAAATTCGTTGACAGGATTTTGTTTTTATCGGTTCCGTCTGCTTTGGTTTTGATGATTTTGGCCATTTTCAGGATTGTTTCTCCTTTAACTGCTACTTTGTCTTATGCCGCGATTGTGGTGTTTAACTCCGTTCTTTTGCTGCCGATTACTTTTGAACTGCAACAGCTCAAAAAATACATCGCCTCCCTTGCCAGCGGGGCTGATGTCAATGAAGAAGAAATGGTGCTCTCTGCCAAAGAAACAAAAGAAATTATTAAAAGTATCAACGCTATGCACCATTTTTGGGCGCAAAAGGCCGATGACCTTGAAGCGCAAAGCATTTCCGATGCCGCCGTATTGGATACTCTGCCCGACCCCATTATGATGATTGACCGTGCAGGAAATATTATCGGGGCTAATTTGTCTTCAAGAAATTTGTTCGGTAAAAACCTTATGGATAAAAATATTAACACCATTTTTTCTTCCGAAAGTTTTATTGAGGCGGTTAATAAGGTTTTGAAAAAGCAAAGTGAAGCTGAAAACCTTGTTTTTTATATTCAAAAGCCAAAAAATCAAAAGCTTTATGCTCATATCAAACAACTTCCGTGGCTCTCAAAGGGGCGCGCCGTGGCCGTTATCTCTCTTTATGATATGACTAAGTCTATGAAAATCGAAAAAATGCAATCTGACTTTGTCGCTAACGCCAGCCATGAACTGCGAACGCCTTTGGCCATTATCTCCGGTTTTATTGAAACTCTTCTCACTTCTGCTAAGGGCGACCCCGATGCTCAAGAAAAATTTTTGAAAATTATGCAAGACCAAACTTCTTATATGTCGGCTCTTATTGAAAATTTGCTCTCACTTTCTAAAATCGAACTCAGTCAAGATGAAAAACCTCATGACGTGGTGAATATTGCTAAAATTATTAATGAGGTTAAAGCCGCTCTTTCTCTTAAAGCTAAAGAGCGTGATATTTTGATTGTGCCGAAAATCGAAGATAATGTTTCCGACATTATTGCCGATGAACATCAGGTTAAACAGCTGATTCAAAATTTGACGGATAATGCTATCAAATATGGTTTGAGCCAAAGCGATGTTTCTATTAAAGTTAAAATGGTTGATAAAATTCCCGCTTCCAAAAGTTTTAATGTTATGGATGGACCGGCTGTTTCTATTGCCATTACAAACAGAGGGCCTAAAATTTCTTCCGAAAATATGGCCAGACTCACAGAGCGTTTTTTCCGTATGCAGGAGCATAAAGACCTTAAAATTAAGGGCACCGGCTTGGGGTTATCCATCGCTAAGCAAATTATTATCCGCCATCACGGAAATTTGACGGTTTCCTCCGGTAACTTAAACGGAACAACTTTTACAATTTATTTGCCTAAAAATCAGTCTGAAATTAATTAAAGCCAGCTTGAGATATATTGTATCATCGTATCCCAATTGCGGGCATTAAGATAATTTATCAGCTTTTGATAAACTATGATGCCTTCCCAGCCGCGGCTGTTGTATGCTAGAATAGATCCCAGCATCCACATATTGGCTCCAGGCAAAAACATCAGGCAGAATTTATAACTCACTTTGGGCAAATCTGTTTGTTTGTCATGGATTTGTGACACAACCGTGTCTATGTGGTACCCCGTGAAATAGCCCAAAATTCCGTTTAGAATTAAATTTGTCGGGGCAAATGTTGTGTATATGGAAATGCCTATCATTGCACAAAAGCAAAAAAGCGGAAAAAAGTAGGGCGCAATCACAATTAACCAATTGCCTTTGCCCTTAAACGACATATCTCCACCGGAATCATCTTCGGCTATTTTAATATGGGTTACTTTGTGCAGGGTTAAAATGGCGAAAAAAGCGTGTGTACACTCATGTGCAATAATTTGCATTCCCATACGCGATGCCCCTGCCATTCCTCTCGAAATGTAAAAAATAACTATACCGACCGCAAGAGCCAAACATTTTAAGCTCATAAAATTAAAAGCATAAAACGATTTGTAATAGGCCGGTATGGAAAACAGCATATAAAGCGCTACAGGCCATTTAAACAACTCTATTAACCTGTCTATAAATATGCGCATTTCTTCTTTGTCCTTGCTAACTCTTTATAAATCTTTTTTAGCTATATTGGGATAAATGTCAATACTGTCTTGTGTTTGTTGTGATTTTATTTACTATTTTGATATATCATTCTTGTAAGGAGTGAACCATTATGGATAATGATGATAAGTTTGAAGTGTTTGACTTTGTGGTGAATGATGAAGATGAGGTGATGCTCTTGATGTATGTGCGTGAGGGCGAACCTGATAAGCCTTTTGTCTTGCTCCACCCTGATGAGGGTACGGCTATTTTACACAGAAATAACGATGATGAAATCTTCTTAAGCGATATCGGGGCTGATATTTTTGACAGTTTGGCCGATGCCGATAAGCTTTTGGTTTGTGAACTCAGCCGAACTGATAATGAGGATGATACTGAAATTGTTCATGCTTATGAAGCCGATATTGAAGACTAATATTATTTATTTGATATTATTTAGACAAAATTATGAATAAAGTGCTTGTCTTTTTGTTTTTTTTGTGTTAAACACCTTTCTAAAGGTCAGAATACATAGGGTTGCCAATGGTTATTGACAGTAATAATAAAATACAGAGAAGTATTTTAACTAATAAATGTTTTTATCAGGCTACGGCCCAAATCATGAATGATTTTGAAAAAAAGGGCTATCCTGATTCTGCTGATGAAACGGCTAAAGTTATTGCCGCATATCATAATATTGTGCAGAAAAAAACGCCTAATACTTTTGATACTGACTATAATGAGGCTTTCAAAAAAATTGATAAAGCTATTGAGCTTGTGGCTCATAAAGTTTTTTCTGATCACAAGAGCGAATCTTTTGACTGCGCTTATCATTCTTTTAGAGAATTTGACCATATTAACGCTATTGCCGGTCGGCAGAAAATGCACAAGCATAGCGCAGCTTAAAACTTTTCTTTTATAAATTTTCGATTGCTTTGACCAATTCAGCGGCGGGATTGAGATTTTTTCCGCCAGAAAATGTGTATTGTCCTTCTTCTAAAGATGCGGCATGGCCGCTATCTATCAATGATTTGACAAAGCGTAAGTGCTTGGGGGTCAACCAATTTGTGCCGCTGTAAATATAAACCGGCTTGCCCGTGCCGCATGCTTCACAACACATTGATACCGAATCTCCACTCACTATAATATTATCCGCACAAGCCAAATATCCCATATAGGGATTTTTTTCATGACTACCCCAAAGATATTTATAACTTGAAATGTCTTTTAATATCTCGAGCATTTTGTTTTCGGCTTCTTTGCCGGTGCGATGCGAATCCGTTATTAACAAGGAACCACCTTTTTGAGCTTGAAAGGCCTTTATGTTTTGGGCAAAATCAACGGCATTTTCTAGGCTAAAGCCTTTGCCTTTGATTTTTCCGCCAATAATTACGGCCGTCAAGGGACGCGGCAAGTCCGAAAAGGCATTTTGCCATTCTGCTTTTGTTTGTTGTAATTTTTCCGGCGTGATGCGGTGTGGTGAACCTATGGTATATATAACATTTTCTCCTGATATTTTATTTCTATCATGCTCAGGAACAGAAATAATATCAAAATCTAAGCGCCCCCAGAACCCCGGATACAAGAGTTGAACAATTTTACACTTACCGCGACTTTGATATTTTAGCCAGCGCAAAACAGGTGCTAAGCGGCGGCTGGCTGCCATAGCTATGTCCGGAAAATTGCCCTTAAGTTTGGCTTTTGACGCCGGCGTTAAACCAAGTAAGCTCCGACCTCTTAAAAAATTTGGTAATCCGGAGAGCATATTATATTCTATGTTTTTTTCTTCCACCTTGTAGATTGATGGGTTTAAAAGGTCTGCAATTCCACGAATTTGGTTGTTGCTGCCGGCTCGGCTGTCCGTTAATATCCAAACTTTTTTCATCTTAATAACTCTATCTTAAATTTTTTGTTTTATTTTACATCTTATCTATTTGATGACAAGGAGAAATATTATGAAATTGGGGATTTTTTGTTTGACTTTCGCCGTTTTGTTTTCAATCTCAAACGCGCAAGCTCAATATACGGCTTCCAAAGATGCCGTGTATCTTGCTACAATTAAGGCTGTGGCCGATTATAAAATTAATGATGAAGAAACTCTCTCTAAAATGAACAAGTTGCGCCAAGACAAGGCCTTTTTGAAAAAGCTCCAGAAAATGGTCGATAAACTATCTAACAGTCGCACAAAAGATTCTACCAACCAAAAAGTTCTTAAAATTTTGGAACAAGCCGGTGAAGATATTTATAACGAGCTTGATTAAACTTTGTTTAAGCTTCTTGTTTTATAATACCTATTATTGCTATTTTACGGAGGATTGCGCTATGAAAAAAATTGCCTCAGAAACAAAATCTGTTTTGGAAGAAATCGAATCCCTCAGAGCATCTTTGTTTAAGGAATTTGTTTTTGAGGAAGATGCTTCCGTCAGTTCTGCCCAAAAGGCTTAAAGTAGGTGCTGATATGAAAAAAATTTGTTGTATTTTGTTGTCTATTGCTCTTGGTGCCTGCGCCGTCAATCAAAAACCGGTGGTTGAATATGTTTCGCCCCAGCCTAAAAAACAATCCGTGGTTTTGGCGCCGAAGCAGAAAACACAACGCATCACTACTTCATCCATCAGTTCTGACAATGTTGAGGTTATTCCTTATGTTAAAGGGTATAAAGCCGCCTTTAAGAAAAAGAAATACCTCAACAAAGCCACTGAAGATGAAATGATGTATAAGCAATATGGTGATGCTTATTCCCGCTTGATTGAAAATGTTAATGTTTATGATCAAAACGACAAGCAAGTGACTTATCAGTATAATGATGCCAGAGTTGATGAGCTCGCTCTTTTGGCCATTGAATATTGTCGAAACCAAAATGATAAGCAAGCTGTTTTGCAAAAAATAAAATTATTCAGAAACAAGGCCAGATTAGCAACTTTTGACTGTGTACGCTTGTAACCGGCTTTGAAATTAACTATATCTTATTTAGTTAGAATTGGTGAGGTTAGAAGGTACTATGAAAGATTTATATTCTGTTCTCGGCGTCAGCAAAACGGCCAGCGAGGCTGAAATTAAGTCCGCTTACCGTAAATTGGCTCGTAAATATCATCCGGATTTGAACAAAGACAATCCGAATGCTGCCGACAAGTTCAAAGAAGTGTCTGCCGCTTATGATATTTTGGGTGATAAAACAAAACGTCAGAAATACGATAACAATGAAATTGATGCTGACGGGAAGCCTACCGGTTTTGGTGCCGGTTTTGGCGGTGGGCAAGGTTTTGGCGGAAATCCTAACAGAGAATGGCATTTTTATTCTTCTCAAGACGGAGCAAACCCTTTTGGCGGTGGAAATGCTCAAGGGTTTGATTTTTCTTCCATCTTCGGTGATGATATATTTTCTCAGTTTTCCGGCGGCGGACAAAACTTTAGAGGCGGAGCTCGCTCAAGACGTCCGCTTAAAGGTGAAGATATTGCCTATACCATGAATATCAGTTTTTTGGACGCAGCGAACGGTGGCGAACAAAAAGTTTTTATCGGCAATAAGACTGTTAATGTTAAAATTCCTTCAGGCTCTAGGGATGGGCAGACTTTACGCTTGAAAGGGTTGGGGCAACCCAGCCCAAACGGTGGTCCGAGCGGCGATGTGTTGATTACACTTAAAGTGGCTCCTCATCCTTATTTTAAAATGGAGGACAATAACATATTGCTTGATTTGCCGATTTCACTCAAAGAGGCTGTTTTAGGCGCTAAGGTTACCGTGCCGACAATTTCCGGTAAAGTGAATGTGAAAATTCCGCCTTATTCTGATTCCGGTGAAAAACTGCGTCTTAAAGGGAAAGGACTTAAATCCGGCTCTGGCGTCGGTGATGAAATTATTACCTTGAAGGTGATTACGTCTTCTACAAAAAATGCCGAGCTGGAAAAGGTGTTGGCTTCTGTTAACGATGTTAGTGTAAGGAACTTTTGATGCTTTTGGACCAACTCAGAGACTTTGAGTGGCTTAACGAACCTGCGGAAGTTAATTTTTCTGACGGCGGGATGTCGGTTTTGGCTCTCAAAGGCTCTGATTTTTGGCAAAATAAAAATCGCCATGTCAGAAAAGACGACGGGCATTTCTTTTTTGTGCGAAAATGTGGTAATTTTTCACTTCTGGTACAATGGCATTTGAATCATTTTGTTGACCTGGCTCAATGTGGCCTTATGATACGTTTTAATGAACAAAGTTGGGCCAAAATCGCCCTTATGTCTGAAAGCAAAAATTTGCCAAAGCTCGGAACTTTTGTTTGTAATGGCGGTTTTACGGATTGGGCTTGTCAGAATTTTGCCGCTGATGTTCATGATATTTGGTTCATGGTTAAGCGAATAAACGGGGATTATATCTTTTTTTATTCCCTTGACGGAATCGAATTTGTGCAAGTGCGCTTGTTTAATTTTCTTAACGAAGATGTGGAAATTAAAGCCGGCGCGTTTATTTGCTCCCCTAAGAATGATGGCTTTGAGGCTGTTTTGAAAAAAATTGACTTTGAATAGATTTTTTAAGGAGTTGATTATGAAAAAAGTTATGATGTTTTTATGCGTTCTTTCCTTGTTTGGTGTACCTTGCACAGCCGGGGCCCAAGAAGAAAGCAACGAATCCGGCACTATTTATTTGCCGAAACCAGACACAAAAACCGGTATGCCCTTAATGCAGGCTTTGCAAAACAGGCAGACACATCGTGAATTCAGCGTAAGAAAAATATCTGACCAAAATATGTCTGAAATTTTGTGGGCCGCAAACGGCGTTAACCGCGAAAACGGCAAGCGTACTATTCCGACAGCTCGTGATTCAAGAGACTTGAAGGTATATGTTATTCGGCAAGGAGGGGCTTTTTTCTATGATCCGGAAAACAACACTTTGACTTCTGTCAACCCTTCTGCCCTTATTTATGCCGCGGCAATGCAAGATTATGTTAAACAAGCTGATGCTTTGCTGGTTTTTGTTTCTAACAACAAAAACCATGAATATGGTGCAATGCATGCCGGTTCTGCTTATCAAAATGTAGGGCTTTATGCGGCTTCAGTCGGTTTAAACAATGTTGTTCTCGGTTCTATTGACAAAGATTTGTTACACAAAGAACTCAACCTTAAAGATGATGAGTATGTGGTTATTGCTCAGGCTCTCGGTTGGCCAAAAACCAAGTAAAAAAGGAGGCATTTTATGCATGTTTTGATGATTAACGGCGGCGCTAGCGATGATGGATGTACGGCCGCTGCATTGACTGAAGTTGCTCAAACTTTGTCAAAGGAAGGAATTTCAAGCGAAGTTGTTAATTTGGGCAAAAATCCGCAAAGAGATTGTATCGGTTGTCAGGCTTGTCGAAAGCTTAATAATCGTTGTGTGTTTGATGATGATATTGTTAACCGGATTATTGAAAAAGCAGAATCGGCTGACGGGTTTGTTTTTGCCTCTCCGGTTTATTATGCTCATCCGAGCGGGCGTTTGCTCTCTGTTTTGGACCGTGCTTTTTATGCCGGCGGAAAAGCTTTTGCCCACAAACCAGGGGCGGCCGTTGTTTCTGCCAGAAGAGGCGGAACAACCGCATCAATTGATGTTATCAATAAATATTTTACCATCAATCAAATGCCTGTTATTTCTTCAACTTATTGGAACATGGTGCATGGAAGTTTTGCCCAAGATATTGCTCAAGACAAAGAGGGAATCCAAACTATGCACAATATTGCTCTTAATATGGCTTATTACCTTAAGATGCAACAGGCTGCTCAGCAAAACGGCGTTAATTTGCCGGATACGGAAAAAGGGCAAAAAACAAACTTTATTCGTTAGATTTTGTTTGGATTACAAATTTGACACGCTTAAGAAAATTAAGCGTGTTTTTTTGTGAAAACGAATCCCGCCGTTATGGCACAAAAAAAAAGACCTCAGCCTAAGCTGAAGTCTTTTCTAAACTGGCGCACTCGGCGGGGCGCACGGATGAAAAATTCTCCGGTGGAGGATTTTTCGACAAGCGGGGAGAATTTGTTCGTTCTTGAAAGTTGCGACAGCGACTTGAAAGAGCGTTACAAATCGACTGACCGAAGCGAGTTAGTGAAAGCTGAAAGCTTGAACTTATGAGCAAGAAGAACTTTAGTTCGAATCCCGCCGTTATGACACAAAAAAAAGACCTCAGCCTAAGCTAAAGTCTTTTCTAAACTGGCGCACTCGGCGGGGCGCGCGGATGAAAAATTCTCCGGTGGAGGATTTTTCGACAAGTGGGGAGAATTTGTTCGTTCTTGAAAGTTGCGACAGCGACTTGAAAGAGCGTTACAAATCGACTGACCGAAGCGAGTTAGTGAAAGCTGAAAGCTTGAACTTATGAGCAAGAAGAACTTTAGTTCGAATCCCGCCGTTATGGCACAAAAAAAGGCTCTACATCAAAGTATGGGGCAAAAGCAGTACTCAAGATTATAAAAAGTATTATAATCAGTTCACCACAAACCT
>CALXUE010000012.1 GCA_944391615.1 uncultured Alphaproteobacteria bacterium | reverse complement strand
ATTTTGACCAAAGAAGAAGGTGGACGTCACACCCCGTTCTTCTCAAACTATCGTCCGCAATTCTATTTCCGTACAACGGATGTAACCGGTGCAATTGAGTTGCCGGAAGGAACGGAAATGGTAATGCCTGGAGATAACATTCGTATGACCGTTAAGTTGATTCACCCGATTGCTATGAACGAAGGTCTTCGTTTTGCTATTCGTGAAGGTGGTCACACGGTTGGTGCTGGTGTGGTTTCTAAGATTATCAAATAATCTTTGATAACATACATCTCCGATTTGAAGAGTTCCGTAGCAATACGGAGCTCTTTTTTATTGCAAAAAAAATTTTTTGAACTAAAGTAAGCTCGAAACTAACTATTAACACAATTATTATGAAAAAATTTACATTACACATTAGCAGTGTTATGCGCGGTGAAAAACAAAGCATAACCATCAGAGGCGTTGTTAAAACCGGTCACATTCACAAAGGCGATAAGTTATATATCAAACTTCACCCAGCAGATATTCTGATTTGTGACAATATTTTGAACAAAGCCGGAGAGGAAACGGATAAATACCAAGAAAACGACTATATCACAATAGTTGTTTCCGGCAATTACCCCTATAATCTTTACTCATGCATCGGCTCAACCTTGCATAACAAAACGTAAACAACAAAAAAGAGGTTTCTGAAAAGTCAAACAAAAAAACACTTTCAGAGCCTCTTTTTTTCTTGATTCCATCCTCCGAAATAGATTAAATTATGAATACAAAAAACTATATTTTGGAGCAAAAAAAAATGTCAGAATTTGAATTACTCAAAACCATAAAAGAACCATCCGACATCAAACAAATGCCGTTTGAAAGATTACAAGAACTTTGCCAAGAAATACGCGCGGCGATTATAAATCGTGTCAGCAAAGGAGGTGGGCACTTAGGGCCGAATTTAGGTATTGTGGAAACAGCCGTAGCCTTACATTATGTATTCGATTCGCCCAAAGACAAAATAATATGGGATGTCAGCCACCAGTGCTATCCACACAAAATGCTAACCGGACGCGCCCAAGGTTTTTATGATGACACGTTTTTCAAAAACATCTCCGGCTTTACCGCACCGGAAGAAAGCAAGCATGACATTTTTACCATCGGACACACCTCAACATCCGTAAGCTTGGCATATGGTTTGGCCAAAGCCAGAGATTATCAAAACGAAAAAGAAAACATCATTGCCGTCATCGGAGATGGTTCATTATCCGGAGGCGAAGCATTTGAGGGCTTAGATAATGCCGGTGACTTGAAAACAAACTTCATTGTCGTGATAAATGACAACGAAATGTCCATAGCTGAGAACCACGGCGGTTTATACGGAAATTTACAAGAACTGCGTAAGAGCAAAGGTCAATATGCCGACAACTACTTTAAGACCCTTGGCTTTGATTACACATACGTTGAAGATGGTAACGATTTAAAAACGATGATAGAAACCTTCAAAAAAATAAAAGATATCAATCATCCGATAGTTGTTCACGTCCACACGCTCAAAGGCAAAGGCTACCGTCCGGCCGAACAAGAAAAAGAAAAATTCCACTGGTGCCAACCCTTTGATGTTAAAAGCGGCAAAATTTTAGGTACGACCACCACGGAAGATTATGGTTACTACATAGCTCAATATTTGGAAAACAGAGTCAAAACCGACCCCAAATTAGTCGTCATCAACGCCGCCACACCAACAGCCCTACAACTAAAAGAATTTCGCGCCGATCACCCCGAACGCTACATTGATGTTGGCATTGCCGAAGAACACGCCATTGCCACCGCTTCAGGCTTAGCCAAAGGAGGCATGAGACCTGTTGCGCTGTTTTTTGGAGGTTTCATCCAAAGGGCCTATGACCAATTATCGCAAGATTTGAGTATGAATAAATCACCGGCGGTCATTATCATAGAAGGCACCGGAATTTCGGGCGGCGACATCACGCACTTAGGCATATTTGACATTGCCTTAATGTCAAACATCCCCGGTTTGGTTTGTCTGGCACCATCGACTAAAGATGAAGCCCTAAGAATGTTAGATTGGGCCCTAGAGCAAAGAGATTTTCCGGTTGTCATCCGCACCCCATGGAAAGCACCGGAAAGCTTGAAATATGCCCCCACATCGCCGATAAAATTAAACAAATCGGAAATCACCCATAAAGGAGAAAAGATAGCAATTTTGGGTTTAGGCAGTTTCTTAAGCTTAGCGGAAAAAACTGCTGAATTGCTAAAGACCAAAGGCATAGATGCAACTATTGTTGATCCAAGATTTACCAGCACGGTCGATATAGAGTTGCTCCATGGCTTAACCAAAGACCACAATAAATTCATCGTATTGGAAGATGGTTGTGTTGCCGGAGGCTATGGTTCAAAAGTAGCATCTCTGCTTTCCCCTTACGGAGTTAAGGTTTATAGCTTCGGCGCCAGCAGAGAATTTACCAATCGAGTTCCGCTCAAAGATTTATACGAAAGATATAATCTGACACCGGAACAAATTGTTCAAAAAGTTCTTTAAGAAGACACGGCTCGGGAGCTTTCCCGAGCTGTTTTTTTATGCACATAAGCAACGCGTTTTCTCTTGTTTTGCCAAACAAAACATAGTAGAAAATAAAAAAATAAAAAAATAAAAAAACAAAAAAAATAAAAACACATAAGGGAAACAAGCATGACTAAAGAAATCGAACCGGTTGTACTCCAAATTTTACCGGAGCTTGAGACCGGCGGCGTAGAAACAGGAACAATAGAAATAGCCTCTGCCTTACAAGAAAAAGGCATCAAAAATTTTGTAGCCTCACAAGGCGGCCGTATGGTATATGAGCTTGAAAAAATAGGTGTTGATCACTTAAGCTTACCCTTAAAGAGCAAAAATTATTTTATTATGAAAAAAAACGCCAAATTATTGGCTGATTACATTCGCAAAAATCACATCAACATTGTGCACGCACGTTCACGCGCCCCGGCTTGGAGTGCCTATTGGGCAGCCAAAGAAACCGGCGCACATTTTGTAACCACTTTTCATGGTACTTATGGCTTAGGCCCTTGGGGCATAAAAAAATTCTATAACAAAATTATGACTTACGGCGAAAGAGTAATCGTCATTTCCAACCACATAAAAGAACATATCCTAAAGAATTATCCGCAAACATCAGCAGACAAATTAAGATTAATACACCGCTGTGCGGATATCGAGCGGTTTTCGCCGGAAGCAATCACTCAGGCACGTTTGATAAAAAAGATAGAAGAGTACAACATTGCCGACGACAAACCAGTCTTATTACTCCCAGGGCGGATTACACGTTGGAAAGGGCAGCACATACTTATACACGCGCTGCATTTAATGAAGAATCAAAATTATTATTGTATCATCGCCGGCGATTCGCAAGGCCGCCAAGAATATTTGGAGTATCTCAAAAAATTAGCCCATAAATACAAGTTAGAAGGCCGCATTGGCTTTTTCGGACGCTACACAGATGCTCCGGCCTTAATGATGAACGCCACGGTAATATTGTCCACGGCTATCGAGCCTGAAGCCTTTGGCAGAATATCTGTTGAAGGACAGGCCATGGGCAAAATCGTTGTTGCATCAAACATTGGCGGCACGTTAGATACGATTATAGATGGGAAGACCGGCAAACTTTATCAATACGACAATCCGCAAGCTTTAGCCGATGCATTGGACTGGGCTTTGTCGCTTTCACCAGAAGAAGCAAAAAAAATCAGCCAAGCCGGCATAAAAAATGTAAAAGAACATTTTACAAAACAAATAATGTGTGATAAAACAATCGAGGTTTACCGTGAAGTGGTAAATCAAAAGGAAAAATAAATAACAACTTAAAAAAGAAAAGAGGTTTTAAAATGGTTGCGATAAAACTTCCGGATGGAAGCATTTTAGAAATGGAGAGCGGTGTCAACGGCTTTGACATTGCCAACAAGATTAGTCCCAATTTAGCAAAAGCAGCATTAGCTATCAACGTTAACGGCACCTTACAGGATTTAAGCACTCCTATCACAACCGACGCAACCGTGACCATCATCACCGGCAAAGATAAAGAAGGCTTACACATTCTGCGCCACTCCTGCTCACACGTTATGGCACAAGCCGTTAAAGAGCTTTGGCCTGATGTTCAAGTAACAATAGGGCCGGCGATTGAAAATGGTTTTTATTATGACTTTTCGAGAAAAGAACCATTCACGACTGAAGACTTCGCCAAGATTGAAGACAAGATGAGAGAAATTGTCAAACGCGACGAAAAAATCGAACGTATGGTTATGCCGCGAGAAGAAGCCATTAAGTTTTTCAAAGACAAAGGCGAACATTATAAAGTTGAATTAATTGAAGATTTACCGGAAGGAGAGACCATCTCTCTGTATCGCCAAGGCGATTTTACGGATTTATGCCGCGGTCCGCACGTACCCTCAACAGGCAAAATCGGCACAGCCTTTAAGCTGACCAAAGTAGCCGGAGCCTATTGGCGCGGAGATTCCAGCAAAGAAATGTTGCAAAGAATATACGCCACGGCATGGGCCGACAAAAAAGACTTGGACGCTTACCTACTGATGTTGGAAGAAGCCGCCAAGAGAGACCACCGCAAAATCGGCAAAGAGATGGACTTGTTCCACTTTGAACCGGAATATGCCCCTGGAGCAGTATTCTGGCATGATAAAGGCTACAAAATCTATCGCAAATTAATTGAATATATGCGTAACCGCCAAGAACACAATGGTTACATTGAAGTATCAACCCCGCGCGTTATGGATAGAGTCTTGTGGGAAACGTCCGGACACTGGGACAAGTATGGTGCACACAACTATTCCGGCCAAACAGAAGACGGCAAATGGTTCTGCATTAAGCCGATGAACTGCCCCGGAGGCTTGTTGATTTACAAACAAGGCATCAAATCATACCGTGACTTGCCGCTACGCATAGCTGAGTTTGGCAAAGTCAACCGCTATGAAGCATCTGGTTCCTTAATGGGATTAATGCGTGTAAGAGAGTTCACCCAAGATGATGCACACATTTTCTGCACACCTGAACAAATGGAAGAAGAATGCATCACCACATTGAAGCTGATATTAGATATTTATAAAGACTTTGGCTTTAATGAGGTTAAAATATATCTTTCAACTCGTCCGGATTCTATCTACCGTATCGGCTCGGATGAAATATGGGATTTGTGTGAAAATTCATTAGCTCACGCCTTGGAGAGCCATGGATATGCTTATGAAATAAATGCTGGTGAAGGCGCATTTTACGGCCCGAAACTTGAATTTATTTTGAAAGATGCAATCGGCCGTGAATGGCAGTGTGGCACAATTCAGGTTGATATGAACTTGCCTGAAAGATTTGATATTTCTTATATCGGAGAAGACGGCGAAAAACATCGTCCGGTGATGTTGCACCGTGCATTGTTTGGTTCAATCGAGCGCTTCCTCGGTATATTGATTGAAAACCATGCCGGCAAATTGCCTTTGTGGTTGTCACCGGAACAAGTTATGGTCTGCCCGATTGTCAGCGAATTTGATGATTACGCCAAAGAAGTCGCCGACAAACTGAGCAAAGCAGGCATCAGTGCCAACACCGATTTGCGTAATGAAAAAATCACTTATAAGATAAGAGAACATTCATTAAGCAAAACGCCGATAATCGCAATCGTCGGTGCCAAAGAAAAAGAAAACGGCACAGTTACGATTCGCCGTCTGGGTGTAGAAAAACAAGAAATATTAAAATTGGAAGATTTCATTTCCAATATCGTTGAAGAAGCGCAAATGCCGCATCTTCATGAGTAAAAATCAACCAAAAATTAACCGCCGGTTTTATACAATAGAGCCGGCGGTAATTTTTATGCAAAAAAAATCGGAGAACGGATTGCGCAATTTTTTTTCATATATCATATTTGGAATACTAGTTTGGGCCGGTTGCGCAACAGCATCGGAGAATGCAGACCAAACCTTATACGACGGAATCATAGCCAATAGCATAGATTTGGTAAACTCCGGCATACAAAAGGGCGCATACTTAAACAAAAGATACACCAACGGAGAAACACCTTTGACCACCGCCGCAGAGAGGAACGCATCCCCTCAAATCATCAAAGCCTTGGTCAATGGCGGCGCCAACATTTCCGCACAAAATGATTTGGGGGAAACAGCCCTTCATAAAGCCCTAAATTTTGCCGCCAGAGAAGAAAATATCATTTTGCTGATAAATTATGGCTCTGACATAAATTTCCCCACCAGCTTCACAAAAACGCCGTTAATTTATGCGTTGCAAAACCGCTTGAGCTACAAGATCATAAACGACCTGATATCATCGGGAGCAGACGCAAATCTCCCAACTACAATAAATCAACAAGAGATATACCCGTTAACCGTAGCGGTTATGCAAGATCTTCCGGATGAAACCATAAGCTTGCTTTTACAACACAGCAATCAAGACGCGGCGTTTCAGGCGCTGATGGCCGCTACTGTTGCACAAAACGGCCGCATACAAAAGATATATGCGCAAAACGGCCGCATAGAAATGATAGCAGAATAAAACAATAAAAAAGCCCTTTATGCAAACATAAAGAGCAATCAAAACAATAATTAAATCTTACAAATCAAAGCCCGTTTTTCATCAAGCTTCACATTAGAACAATCATGCCCGGAATAAAGCGCATAAGCAATCAACAAATCCTCCTCCGAAAGGGATAAATCATCACTTTCTGCCAACCCCCAAAATATGGCTTTGTCATCAAAATCAATATCGACACAACGAAAAGTACGAGCCACATTTCCAGCAAGTTTTTTCAACCTCCCAACATCAGCAGCATTTAACAATTGCCTATGATTAAACTTTGCAAAATGCAAAGCTTCATCCGCCTTGTAGTCCAAAGAAATTTTAGGTGGGCAAATCAACAAATCATCCGCAATCTGAACACCAAGCAACTGCCCATATCTATCATCTTGAGGGATTCTAACAACAACAATTTTTGGCAAATTATAAGGCAAACAACAAAAACCAGAAAAAGCAGCATGTATCTGTGTATTCATAACTTGCTCAACAAAATCATTTATATCGTCAACAATCAAAGCATTATCCGTATCAAGAGGAACTTTTTTTTCAACGAGTAAAGCCCTGTCAATAAGCTGAACAATTTTTTGATAAACTGGCGGATTTTTATGAGAATCAGCCACTAGAGCCAAACGCTTAACCACCAATTCTTTATAAGACGCCTGATTAATCCATTCTTGCCATTCATCAACCGTATCAAAAAGATACGGCGACTTACACCCAAAATAAAAGCATAAAATAACCATAATAAAGGCAACCAAAGCCAAAATCACAAAAATGTGATTAGAAGATAATAATAGTTCCATAAGTTATAAGATTAAAGTTAATAATAAAAAACATCAATCAAGAGCATACGCGCATAGACAGAAAAGTCAAATAAAAAAAACGGGATGAAAAAAATTTTTTCATCCCGCTTAAAAAAACAGTTTTATCAACAATTCACTTCAAAAGCCTGCGTTGTGTTCACCACCGCAGAAATCGATCCGTCAGCTTCCTGTTGCAAAACCAGAGCATCATTTCGTTTAGATTTGCCCAACTTCTGACACACCCGAACAGCATCTGTTTCATTCTGACACCGCAATGTATAAAAAGAGCTCTCCCCTTTTGTCAGAAAAAGCTTAACGGAATTACCGCGTTGCGCACATTTCAAAAACTTCGCCATAAGCTTACGCTCTGGTTTATCCCGAAACTTAACTCCGACATTATTCAACCCCTTAAGGTCAAAATTTTTTTGGTCGGCAGACAAAGACATCACCTGCCCGTTTTGCAAATTCAGCGTTACATCCTGACAAACATTCATAGCCACCCACAACTGAGGATAAGCTTTGGCCAAATTTTCAGCACATCCCAAAACAAAACCAAGTTTTTTGTTGTCCTTCGTTTCAATGTTCACAAGAACTTCACGATTTTCAATGTGTTTAAACAACACTTTTCCGTTGATAATGGTATTCATAATAAAAAAAATTTAAAATAATAAATAAACAAAAAAATCAATCCATATAGCACTGGCGGCAAGCCTCATTGATTAAAAGCGTTGTCACGTCATAAACCGGAATAGGAAAAGAAAAATCCTCCAAGAGCATAAATTCCGTGCAAGCAAAAAAAGCAGCCTCGACTCCCTGCACATTTTTCATTTTAAGCATAAGCTTAGACAAATAATCCGCAACGGTTGAAAGCTCTTCTTCACTCAAATTACCATGACAAAGCTTTTCATAAATCAACCTGTCAATATGTTCACAAACCTCGTCACAAGGCACCACAATTTCTAAACCTTTTTGTTCAAAGAAAGCCCGATAAAAATCTTTTTTCATCGTAAACTGAGCCCCCAAGAGCAAAATTTTGTGATAACCATCTTTCAAAGCGGCCTGAGCCAACACCTCGCGCCCGTCAATAAACTGAGCACCGGTCACATCTTTAAGCCTGTCAATCACGCAATGAGCGGTATTACTGGCCAAAACCCAGAGTTTCACCTGAGGCAAAGCACGCATAGCTTTAACAAAAATGCGAACCAGTTCATCATAATTTTCAGCACTGAGAGCATTTTTGAATTCGGCCATATTAAGGCTAGTTAAATCAATCTCCGGAAAGATTAACTTTCCGCGACTTTGATTTTCGGCATTATACTGCAAAGCAGTACGCAGATAAATCATACTGGAAGAAACAGCCGACACTCCGCCGATAATGCCAATCTTTTTTTTCTGCAAAACATCCATAGAAAAAAAATTTAAGATTAAACAAAAAAAATAATATATCAGTAATAAGAAGATAGAAGAATCAATACCACAGAGAAAATTTTTGTCAACCCCCAAACAAAAGAAAACAAAAAAGGCCGCCATAAAGGCGACCTTTTTCATCAACACAAAAGAGTTGTTTATTTGCTTTCAGAAGTTTGAGCAGCAGCTGCCATTTCTTTTTGAGCTTCGGCAATAGCAGCTTTTTCAGCTTTAACGCGAGCCAAATCTTTAGCACCTTTAGCATTAACGTCGCGGTCAACCAACTCAACGATAGCCATCGGAGCGCAGTCGCCATAACGCAAACCGGCTTTCAACACGCGAGTATAACCACCGTTGCGGTTTTTATAGCGTTCAGCCAAAGTAGAAAACAACTTGCTAACAACTTCATTATCGCGCAAAAAGGCCAAAGCCAATCTTCTGCTGTTCAAATCACCTTTCTTGGCAAAAGTAATCATATTGTCGGCAAAGGTTCTGAGTTCCTTAGCACGAGGCAAAGTGATTTTGATTTGTTCATGGGTTAACAAAGCGTTTGTAAGATTAGAGAACAAAGCTCTTCTCTGGCTTTTAGTCATACTAAATTTTCTGTGAGCCATTCCATGTCTCATGACTTTTTCCTTTCAATGATAAAGTGCTTTGCAAGGGCAAAGCGGATAAAACCAATGCCTCCGCCACCGCGGCCGACAAGGACCAAATGCACGGAAACAACTTAATTCGGAAGCCTTTGTAACATACAAATTTTTGATTTGCAAGCAGAATCTTCACCTCAAAAGAAGAAAAAGCACAAAAAAAGGGGCAAGGAAACACCCTCGCCCAAATTTTTCAAATCTTCGCCAAGAAGCGCAATTCACGCGCTTCCGTGCATCTAAAATGTTTACCGTTATCATCCGGACAAAAAGACCAAACATCGACCACCCAATCATCACCGACAACATGTAACGGAAAACTTTCAAGTTGAGAAATATCCGGCACACCAGCCTCCCGCATCATCTCACAAAGCAAATCTTTTTGACGAGTGACACACTTAGCTTCGCTTTGAGACAAGAAAGCAAGCTCATTTTCAGCAACAATTGCAGCAGCTTTTGAAGGCCACACACCAAGAGCCGATACACCGGCAATAATCAGCTGAGGGGAGAGAGCAAAACCGATAAGTTTATGATTATCATCCACCACAAATTGAGGTCTCATTTTGCGTGTCATTTGCAAAGCCAAACCATGCAAAATTTCCTCACGATCACTGCCCGCCTTAACCACCACGCAATTATAATGTTTTTCAAAAAACATATCAGGCAACACCGGATGTTCGATTTGCGCCAAGCGTTTTTCCATCAACTGCCGCACATATCCATAATAAAGCGGATAACCCCAGTCATCAGTAAAATCAGCCACATGCAGCCAACATTCATAAACCTTGCGCCAATGAGCTAGTTCAATCCATTTTTCCCAAACCACAAGGGGCGAATTAGCCGTAGGCTCCACATTCAAATCCAAATATTCCAAATTCAGATTCACCAACAACGGCCTCAAAACCTTTTTCAAATACTTAATAATATTCATACATATAATAAGATTAAATTAATAATAAAACAAACTTTGCAAGCATACATTTTCCCCTTATCAGAGTCAAACAAAAAAGAGTGCCGAAGTCACAAAACTTCAGCACCCATCATCACATCAACCTCGAATAATAAAGCGGCACACACCTCGTCCGTGCGGATATTCATTATCCCGACAAAACAAAGACCAAGACCGGTCCGCATCAACCGTTTTAACCGGAACACCATACCGAGCCAAAATAGTCAATGTCTGATTAACACAAGGCACATTAACCATAGAGCACAACCCCAAACTTTCAGCACGACTAGGCAAAGAAACCTGCACCCCTCTTTGCAAATATTTTTGCATCAAAGCCACAACATCCGACCGCAAGCAATCCCAAGCCATAACAGTCCATATCAACCCCAAACAACTTAAAGCGCTCGCCCATAACCAAACCTCCTTTTTTATGCTAACAATTTTCTTGAATTATCCGTTCACAATCATTTCTAACCGTCTTTGGATTAAAAACAATTCCATGAATACCCAAATTTTTTGCTGACAAAACATTTCGCACTTTATCATCAACAAAAATCATTTCCTCAAACGCGCACCCCAAACGTTGCCGAACCTTTTTATAAATATCAGGATTAGGCTTCAAAAGCCCTAATTGATATGATGTAAACAGATAATTTTTCGCAACCAAATTTGCAGCCGTATCCTCCAACATCGGAAGAGCATTTGATAAAATACAGTTTTGAATACCTTTCTGAGATAAAATCTTCATAGTTTCCAGCGTTTCATCAAAAAATTTTCCAACCCCTTGGTGCAATGCTTGACTGATTTCAAACACCGTCTGCCCGTCAAAAGGAATATTATATTCCAAACACAAATTTTTGCAAAACACCACATCATCCTCTTCCCCTAACATATAGGGATTGTAGTCAAATGTTTTCACGCCGCCTTTGTTTTGAAAATCTGCTTTATCAACCGTTTTAGAAAACGCCCATTCATTGAGATAATCTAAAGAAAAAGGATAAATAACTTGCCCCACGTCCCACACGCAATATTTTATTGCCATTTTCTCCTCTTTCCTAATTTTCAACAACTTCAAACTGCTCAACCCTAAAATCCGGCATCCCGCACATCAAAATCTCATTTTTTTAATTAACATCACCCAAAATAATTGTTTCTTTAATATCTTTGATATTTTTCAAATACGGAATAATCGCTTTCGGAAAAAAATCAGAATTTTCTAGCGCATCAATCTCCAACCATTTAATTTCTTCCCCATCTCCATCCGGCTCAATCCCGAGAGATAATGTTGAAAAATCTTCCACCGAACACTCAAACATCAACTCCGCTTGATGAAAACACGGCAAATCAATCGTAGTATTATGATTTTTAGCAATATAATCACGAACAAACACCAATCGCAAAGGTTTAACCACAATATTAAGTTCCTCTTTGCACTCGCGTTCAAGAGCTTGCACCATTGTTTCACCCCATTGATGACCACCACCTGGAAGTTTGCAAAAGCGCCCGCGCCCATAGTCGCAACTTTCCACCAACAACTTTCCATCTTGAATAATAATTGCTTTCATCGAATAGCGAAACACCTTGTCATCCATAAATCACCTCTCTTAAAATATGCATTTAAAACTAACAAAGATTTTTCACCTCGTCAACATTGCTGAGTTTGATTTTCACGCATCAATCACCGCACTTTTTTACCAATACAAAAAAGCTGCATTGCCACACTTCCCCAAACTTTGCAAGCAAATAATCTGCTAACATCATCCAAGGCTTGTTCTAAAGTCAAAAGTTCACCGCTATCAACTTCGCCGTTCGAAACATTATACTTATCTTCCACTAAAAAGCATTAAGAACAAACATTCCGATTTTATATCCCATCCATTGTAACAATGATACATTTCCCACACTTGAAATAAAATATACAGAAATTAGAAAATATAAAAACAATAAAAAATTAATCTTTTTATTTTTGTATTTAAGTAACGTCCAATACATAAATATATAAAAAGTTACAGATAGAAATAATCTTATAAATCTAAGCAAAAAATAAGTTGCTGATGTTGTTGAAGGAAATAAAAGAACAGCCAATATCATCCCTATTATCAGTTCCCCCAAACAAAACATACATAATTTTTTTATCATATTTATAATCCCCCTACCATATCTGACTTTGAGCTAATTTTATGCCGATAAGAAAAAATGGAGAATAACTTCCACTAACAAATGTATAAGAAATTAAAGAAACTATATAAAACATCAATAAACCTAACTGAATAAGTCTGAGATAATTAGGAAAAATTTTTTTTAGTGTAGAATAAGTAAAAATATAACAATATATGGTATATATAACACAAACTAATGTGATAACATAAGAATATAAATGAAAAATGTTTTCATAGTTTTGAGCTATAAAAAAAGAGCTTACAACTAAAAAATATCCTAATACTACTTGTAGGCTAAATAATATCCCCAAATATAAATAGCCTTGATTAGAGATACTAGCTATATAAGTATTCTTTATAGTTTTCTTCATGTTTCTTCCCATTCTTTAGTTATGATTATACAAACAAAGCCTTTGTGAAATTAACCACAAAGGCTTTATCAAAACTGTGCATATCAAAAGGAGCACCTAAAAACCAGCAAGATGATGGTAGTCCGGTGAGGGAAACGTTATCCTTTGATGCTCTTCTATGCGCCATATTGCACTCCTTTTAAGAGTAATTAAGCTTAAACAACATAAATGCACACAAGCCATGATAAACTCATCGAACTTCATGCCTCCAGTCGCACAGTCGCAAACGCCATAAACCTTGCCCACTCTGCCCAAACACCACAAACCTTTTGACCGAGCTGTTAGACTTACATCAACCTGCACACAGACAACATTACATTCAAGCTTAAATAATCAATTTACCCTTTAATCTTCTACCCTAGTTGCTTTATTTTTCCTTAACATCCATCTATTTTTTCCTTAATAACATTCATACTACACTCCTCCTCCGCTTTTTTTATTCCCCACCCCTCATCTCAACTATCAACATCATAAATTTCTTCTTTTCTATCCCACTCCTTTACTTTTATCTCAACCTTTTATCTAAACCTTTCCTTTCCCCCCTCAAATCAACCGCCCCAACCCCTCTCAAAGTTATAAATCACAATCATGCTAGACAAAATTAGCCATATACTTACTTATTCAAAACATACTTATCTTATCTCTACATCCTAGCCTTTCTCACGCTTCCTCTTCGTCTTCTCATATCACATTCTCATCCTTTTCCGCTCACTCTCCGTCTTCAACTTCTTCTCCATACTCTTATTTTTCCGTTCCAGACTCTTCTCCTTCCGTTCCGTCATCCTCCCCTCTTCTGTCCCTCTTCTGTCCCCCTTCCGCACCTCTTCTGCCCCTCTTACGCTTCCTCTTCGTCTTCTCATATCACATTCTCATCCTTTTCCGCTCACTCTCCGTCTTCAACTTCTTCTCCATACTCTTATTTTTCCGTTCCAGACTCTTCTCCTTCCGTTCCGTCATTCTCCCCTCTTCTGTCCCCCTTCTGTACCCTTTTCACCCCTCTTCAACTTCATCTTTCTTTTCGTATCACTTTTCTATTTCATTCTATCTACTTCATTCTCACTACTTCATTCTCTCTACTTCATTCTCACTACTTCATTCTCACTACTTCATTTTCACTACTTCATTCTCTCTACTTCATTCTCTCTTTTTCTTTATCACGCTTATCCAACATTTCTTTTGTTTTCGAATTAGACAAAATTTGACATATACTCAATCTTCACATTTCTTCTTTTTTTCCCCAATAACTATCCCAACACGAGCATTTTCCAAACACAAAAAAGGCCTCTTACAAAAACACAAGAGACCTTTCATAAACACGAAAACTAATTAAAAATGCTCATCTACTTTTTTGACAAGCTCTTCAATGTTCTCAGGCGGCCAACCCGGCGTATCCATACCCAAATGAATACCCATCTTAGCCAAAACTTCTTTGATTTCATTCAAAGATTTACGACCAAAGTTTGGTGTTCTGAGCATTTCAGCCTCAGTTTTTTGAACCAAATCGCCGATATAAACAATATTATCATTCTTAAGGCAGTTTGCAGAACGAACAGAAAGCTCAAGTTCATCAACTTTCTTAAGCAAATTCTTGTTAAACGGCAATTCTTCTTTCTCGACTTCAGTTTCAGCCTCAGGTTCATCAAAGTTAATAAACGGCTTCAACTGATCTTGCAGAATACGAGCAGCATAAGCTACAGCATCTTCCGGAGAAACAACACCATTGGTTTCAACCACCATGGTCAACTTGTCATAGTCGGTAACTTGCCCGACACGAGTATTTTCAACTTTATAAGAAACTTTCTTAACCGGAGAATAGATTGCATCAACGGCAATCACACCGATAGGAGCATCCGGAGCTTTATTCATAGCAGCCGGAACATAACCTTTACCGGTACCGACAGTCAGTTCCATATTGAGCTTAGCGCCCGCATCAAGATTACAAATCACGAGTTCAGGATTTTTAATTTCCACATCATGACCTGTTTCAATCATAGCTGCAGTAACCTCACAAGGACCTTCAGCTTTCAAAGTCATTGTTTTCTGACCTTCGCCGTTAACGGCAACCGCCAAACACTTAACATTCAAAACGATATCGGTAACATCTTCACGAACGCCCGGAATAGAGCAAAATTCATGTAAAACGCCGTCGATTTTGATAGCTGTAACGGCACCGCCCTGCAAAGAAGATAACAAAACTCTTCTCAAAGCATTACCCAGAGTTAAGCCGAAACCTCTTTCCAAAGGTTCAACCACAATTTTAGCTTTCTTACCATCTTCAGAAGAAACGTCTAAATTTGTGGGTTTAATTAGTTCTTGCCAATTCTTTTGAATCACTGGTATGTCCTCTTATTAGTGCATATGCAATTAAAATAAAACACGAGAACAGGGGCGCATGCAGCCCCAGCTCGTAAAACATTTGAATTAGACGCGACGTCTTTTTCTTAAGCGACAGCCATTGTGAGGGATAGGCGTAACATCACGAATAGTCGTGATAGTAAAGCCGATGACCTGCAAAGCTCTGATCGCAGATTCTCTGCCAGAACCAGGCCCCTTAACTTCGACTTCAAGGGTTTTCATACCATTTTCCTGAGCTTTTTTGCCAGCTTCTTCAGCAGCGACCTGAGCGGCATAAGGAGTAGATTTTCTAGACCCCTTGAAGCCGTTAGCACCGGCTGTAGACCAAGCCACGGTATTACCCTGAGCATCAGTAATAGTTACTCTAGTATTGTTGAAAGTAGAATTCACATGAGCAACACCGGCCGTGATATTCTTCTTTTCTTTTTTCTTTATACGTTGTACTGCTTTTGCCATTTGGGATTACCTCATTACTTCTTCTTATTAGCCACAGTTTTACGTTTACCTTTACGGGTACGAGCATTTTGTTTAGTGCTTTGACCACGAACAGGCAAACCTTTACGGTGTCTCAAACCTCTGTAACAACCGAGGTCCATTAATCTTTTAATATTAACGCCAACTTCACGACGCAATTCACCTTCAACAACATGTTGATGATCAATAACATCACGGATTTTAGCAATATCTTCATCAGACAACTGATGAACACGAAGGTCTGGGGAGATTCCCGATTTTGCACAAATATCTTGAGCAGTTTTTCTTCCGATACCATAAATATAAGTCAAAGCGACTTCAATTTTTTTGGCAGTAGGAATATTTACACCAGCTATACGAGCCAAATTAACTCTCCATTAATATAATTAAAAACCACATTCAAAAAGTTGATCACCACTTTTCAAAATTAAGGCGGATTATAGGCCATATTTTAAAAGTGTCAACCGCAATTTGTATAATTTTCTTTAAAAAGTACATTTTTTTAAAGAAAATTTGATTAGGAAGCAAATGTATAGCGATTCGTAAAAGCAGATTCATAAGACACAGAGGTGAAAGGGCGTCCCAAACATCCGATTCTTTCACGCCATGACTAAGCGATTCCCAAAATACTATCAATTTTTTTGCTGACAGCCTCGATTGTACCGGTACCATCAACACATCTGAGCAACCCTTTTTTCTCAAAATACGGAATTGTCGGATAAGTCAAAGCCCGATAATTAATCAATCGTTTCTGAACAGTCGTACGATTATCATCCAAACGGCGATAAAAATCCATTCCGCCGCAAACATCACAAACGCCATAGATTTTGGGTTTTTGAAATTTATCATGATAACCTGCGCCACATTTCATACAGGCATAACGTCCTAAAATACGTTCCATAATAATTTCATCCGGAACCTGAATTTCAATCACGGCATCCAAAGAGATTCCTCTGTCAGCCAATAATTTATCCAAAGCCTCAGCCTGAGGCAAAGTTCTCGGAAATCCATCTAAAATAAACCCATGAGCACAATCGGGCTCATCGATTCGTTTAGAAACCATATCAATAATCATCTCATCGGTTGCAAAGCCACCGTTATTAAGCAAAGCTTTAATCTCGAGTCCCAAGGGAGTCCCTTTGGCAGCTTCGGCACGCAGCATTTCACCGGTAGAAAGATGAGGAATAGACAGCTTGTCTTTCAGAATTCTGGCTTGAGTACCTTTACCGCAGCCTGGAACACCTGTAAAAACAATATGTCTGCCAATACCATTTTTATTCATTATTTTCTCTTTCTGTTAGCAAGGGCGGCTTTTTTAATTAGGCCTTCATATTGATAAGCAATCAGGTGAGATTGCAACTGACCAACAAAATCCATTGTCACCTGCACCACGATAAGAAGTGTAGTACCACCCAACACAAACGGTACAGACAATTTAGAAATCAAAATTTCCGGCAATATACACAAAGCCACCAAATAAAAAGCACCTAAAACCGTCAAGCGTGTAATAACATAATCCAAATATTCAGCCGTATTTTTACCAGGGCGAATACCAGCAATAAAACCACCATGTTTTTTCAAATTTTCGGCAGTTTCTTCAGGGTTAAACACCACCGCGGTATAAAAGAATGCAAAGAAAGCAATCAAAAACGCATAGAGTGCCAAATACAAAGGCTGCCCATGTCCTAACATCTGGCTCAAAGATTGTACCCAAGCCGGACCATTTTCTGCAGACAGATTCGCAATTGTGATTGGCAAGAGCAAAAGAGAGCTGGCAAAAATCGGCGGAATAACACCTGTCGGGTTAATTTTGAGCGGCAAATGAGAACTTTCAGCTGCTGTCATTCTCATACCCATCTGACGCTTAGGATATTGAATAATGATTTTGCGCTGAGCTCTTTCAACCAAAACAATGATATAAATCAAAGCCAAAGCCATCACCAACAGCAGGGCAATCACGCCAAAGGACATAGAGCCCACGCGGCCTAATTCAAAAGTCTGAGCCAAAGCTGAAGGAATATTGGCAATAATACCAACCGTAATAATGAGGGAAGAACCATTACCCACGCCGCGTGAAGTAATTTGTTCACCGAGCCACACAATAAACATCGTGCCGCCAACCAAAGATACGATTGTTGTAAACTTAAACACAAACCCAGGGTTAACCACGGCAGATATACCGGCGCTTCCGGTCATACTTTCCAAACCGACGGCGATTCCATAGCCTTGAACAATCGTAATCAAAACCGTCAAATAGCGGGTCATTTGGGTCACTTTACGGTGTCCGGCCTCGCCCTCTTTTTTAAGAGCAGCCAAAGACGGAATAACCGATTGACCAAGTTGAATGATAATGGATGCCGAAATATAAGGCATAATGTTAAGAGCAAAGATTGTCATACGTTCCAAAGCGCCACCGGCAAACATATTAAACATACCGAGGATACCACCGGAATTACGTGCAAAAATATCCGACAACACATGCGGATCGATTCCCGGCAACGGAATAAAAGTTCCCAAGCGGAACACAATCAAAGCAAACACAGTAAACCACAGCCTCTTTTTGAGTTCTTCTGCTTTAGAGAATGCAGAAAAGTTCATATTTGAAGCCATTTTTTCGGCCATTGAAACCATTTTAACATCCTTATAATCGTTATTTAAAATACATCAAAGGGGCAATATCCCCACAAAACTACAGATATTAATACACTAAAAAATTTTTAATTCAACTATTTTATCAAGAGATACACGAAAAAGAAAACATTTGACAAAAAAGCCCGCTTATTTTATACAAAAAAGAAGATATTTATTATTAACTAAAACGATACTATTATGAAACAAAAACAAAAAGCCCTTAATCTCTGTACCATATTAGGCAAGATTAAGGATTTAAAACGCGCCGGTTGGTTAAGGCGAGGCATAATTGGCCCTGAAAGCGATGCGGATCATATGTTTTCAACCGCATTTTTAGCCCTGATATTTACCCCACTGGAATTAAACCGTGAAAGATGTCTGGAACTGGCTCTGTGTCATGATTTGCAAGAAATTTATTCCGGTGACTTTGTCCCTGGGGAGATCACCTTGCAAGACAAATATAAAGTTGAACGAGAAGCTATTGAAAAACTTGCCCAAGAACTTGACTATCCGGAGCTTATTCTGCGCTTTGAAGAGTTTGAAGCCCAAGAAACAGAGGAAGCCAAATTTACCAAACTTCTGGATAAGTTGGATACGGCCGTAACCTCTTGTTATTATGATTTCAACCGCCGCGGCGACAGACCGTTGATTGAAGAATTCTGCACCCATGCGGAGGAAGAAATAAAAAAAATCAACAGCCCCTATCAATCTCAGATTCTAGCTCTTCTTCACAACATCATGGAATAAGCAAAACAAAACATCTAAGCCAACCGACTTAGATGTTTTTTTCTACTTAATTTTCCCCTTCTTTTTCAATTGATGTTTTTTAGCCATCGTGCTATTGTGAAAATTAGCCATCGTGCTATTGTGAAAAAAAATCACAAAAAAGATAAAGGATACCAAATGATAAAAAATAACGGCCTGATAAGTTTAAGCAACAACATCGCAGAATGCAAAATATCTCTTTGGGGCGGAAATCTTTTATCTTATCGCCCCAAGAACGAAAAACATGATATTTTTTGGCTTGGAGATTTAAATAAATTTGATAATGTTCAAGCCATTCGTGGTGGAATTCCCGTTTGCTGGCCGCGCTTTGCTGAGGAACAATTAAACCACAATCTCCCGCGCCATGGCTTTGCCCGCTTATCAACATGGACCTTGCAAAACGTAAACGTTACTGAAAACAAAATTGAGGCCGAGCTGAGCCTAACTCCGGCTGAAAAATATCACTTGAATTTAGCCATCAAACTTTTCATCACCATCACCGACAAACTGGAATATCGATTGGAAACAACCAACTTAGGAGGTGAAGAATTTACCTTTAGTGAAGCCCTGCACGCATATTTTAACATCAGTGGGATTGATAACATCAAAATTGAGGGCTTAGAGGACATCGCTATAAAAATTCACTGGATGGCAATTTTTATACCTTAGAAAATGACTTACAGATTAAAGGAGAATTTGACTCTATTTTTCTAAACCACACCTCTCCGATTAAAATCATGGATAAAGGCTTTAGTAGAACCATCATTTTGGAAAAACAAAATTCTCAAACCACGGTTGTGTGGAATCCGGCCAAAGACTTAGCCGAGATGAGCTCTGGACAATATAAAACCTTTGTCTGTGTTGAACCTTCAAACGTGGGTGAATATTGCATAAAACTTGCACCGCACGCAACCCACACCATCGCTGCCCGCATATATATTGAAAAATAAGGAACAACCGATGACAAATATCGAAAATTTCATCCAAGCCGAAGATACCGACATCTCTGTCGCGATGATAACCATAATTAAAGATAAATATTGCTTTACGCTTCAACCGAAAAATCGCTGGGGCAAAGATAAAAATCAAAATGATATTTTATATTTTGGCGGCATCGGCGGAAAAGTCAAGCCGCAAGAAACATTATTGGAAGCCCTACACCGTGAAGCAAAAGAAGAAATCGGCTGTTCATTTAATCTTTTACCCACTTTAACACAAGAAACACCCCTTATCACCAAAGAACAACTTGAAATCAAACAAATAATGGCAACAGCAAAAAATCCTCTCCCAGCATTTATCTTCCAAAACAAACGAAGCGAGATCGGTCGGAAGAGCTACACCAATGTCTTTGTGTATAAAACAGAACTTACGGAACAAGACAAAATGCAACCGCTTGACAACCCGGCGATTATCCTCATACCCAAACAAACATTATATGAGATGGAAAACGGCATGCCGATAGCAACCGCCCAAAATAAAGGAGTTGAAATCATTTCCCAAATACCCATTCCACAAAACGGAATTTTAGCCCCCACGCCAACACCTTTGGCCCTTATAAAACTCCATCAAAACAACATAACGATCTAAATCTAAATCTAAACCAAATCATTATTAAAACCACAGAAAAAAAAATAAATTCTGGCAAATAAAATATTGACAAAAAAGTCAAATATGATAGAAAGATAAAGATTTTTATTATTAATTATTTAATTATTATAAATTATGAAAAAAACAGATTTACACGAAAAGACGTTGAACTACAAACTACTTCACATCTACCAAACCAACAGTCCAACCTTTTCAAATGAAGCAACCATCCGACGCTGTGTCAGCAAAAGTTATGCGCAAGATTTATTTTCTTTCATGCTTGGGCTGCAGCAAATGCTGTGTTTTGACTCAACATTCAATCAACCCAACAAAACACGCCTCCAACGAAAAAAAATCAAAAATTTTTATCTGAAATGCTTTAAGGATTATCCCCAAGCCGAAGATTCATTTAAAAATTTTCTGCATGATTTGATAGGGGGGCGCACTTTGGATTATAATTTTGCCTACGGATTAAAGATCTATTTTTTGTTTAAGGAAGAAACACACATAACTCCCCTTGACAAGAAACTCTTTTTATCACGGCTGGAAGCAAATGTTCTGTCACACTTTTATGCAACCTCTCCGGAAAAAAAATACACACCGGAAACAGAGCTGGCACAAAAGTCCATCACAGAATTAAACAAGAAAAAAACACAATATTCTATTTTTGCCTCCCGAACAATATAGGCCGCTTCATGAACCAACAGTAACACTTATAAAAATAAAACGAGGATTCAGCTTTGAATCCCCGTTTTATTTTTTATGATTGCGGACTAATATCCCCTCTGCCAACGGCGGAGTGATTTTAAACCTATAGCGCAAAGTGCAAAATAGGCGCAAATTCCTCCTCCTAAGAGGAAAACCGCGGCAACATCCAGATTGCCGTTAAATCCAGCAATCCACATACCAGCAATACCTGCTGCTGCCAATATAAATCCTACCGCAATCACTTTATCAATTTTTCCCATACCACTAAAATTTTATAAGAAAAGACCAGACAATCTCTCCTTTTATTCATAAATAAAATTCTATTAAATTGAATTAATCATTTTCTCAAAAATTAAGAGATATGAAAAACTGCCTGCAAAATAATAGAATAAATTAATATGTTATCACTTTATAGAAAATACCACAAAACCTCAACTCATACAAGCGGGAAATTTTCTGCTCCCAGATGCTTTAAAAATCCAACGGATTACCACCCATATCGATTATCAGTTGATGCGTATCATAGATAATCGTTTCTTTCTCAATCTTGTTATTGTCATCAAACTCAAACACATCACAAAACCTCAAAGGTTGTTTCGCGCCCATCTTTAACGGCCCAATGATAAGTAAAATGCTTAATCATCACCGGCTTACCCTCTGTTGCTGACCAAAGTATTATGCAGCTTTTGCCACGATTTTTTAACATCGGACAACACACACATTTTTTCAAAAAAGACACGCGGTTCCAACCATCCCAACAGCGGAGAATAAACATTCGCTTCCGGCGTAAACAAATCACATAAACCTTCTAAGCCATACTCTGCCAAAGCTTTCATATATTTTTGAATAACTTCTTCATAGACAATTACCTTATTCATGCCCTTCCCTTTCATTTTAGAATTAACATTTGCTAAACTATAAGAATAAAGCATCGAAAATAAAAATAAATTTAGACATATTTCCACCGCATTATTTCTCAAATTTTTTACTCAACGCTACAAAGATAGAGTTAGCCCCCATACCATAAACACATGTCCTTTTTCACAATTTTCTCTCAATTTTCTCATTCTAACTTTTTTCTTACCTTCTAACTTCTTTCTTCCCCTTCCAACTTCTCTCCACCTTTTAACTTATCTTCGCTTTCCAAGACCTTTCCTCAATCTAATTTTTCTCCTCACTTTCTAATTTTCCGCATCTCTTTCCAAGCTCTTTTCACTTTCTAGATTCTTTTCACTTTCTAAATACTCTTTGCTTCTAAATTCTCTCCACTTTCCAACTTCACTTCACCTTCTAAGTCCTTTCGCTTTCTAACTTCTTTTCTTCTTCTAAGCCCTTTTTGCATTCTAACTTCCCCTCCGCATTCTAAGTCATCCTCACCTTCTAAGTTTCCCTCTCCCCTCCGCATTCTAAGTCATCCTCACTTTCTAAGTTTCCCTCTCCCTTATTCTCTTTCTCTCTTTTCGAAATTTTCCCCTTTACACGCTTGGACAAAATTTGACACATGTACAGTCACATTAATTTTTTTTCACACAACATCACATACCCACCAATCATCCTACAAACAATTTACAGCCATTCCAAACACACAAAAAAGGCGGAGAAAAATCCCCGCCTTTTCAAAATCACGCAAAATTATTTATGCAATCGTAACCTTGCCACCAGCTTTTTCAACAGCCTCAATAGCTGATTTAGAAGCCGAATTAACAGTGATATTAATGCTAGAGTTAATTGCGCCACGAGCCAGCAAACGAACACCGTCTAACTTTTTGCTAACCAAGTTAGCATTCATCAAAGATTCAACAGTGATTTCCTGAGCAGAAAGCTTACCGGCATCAATAGCCTTTTGGATGCTATCCAAATTAACAACAGCAAAGGTTTTTGCGAATGGATTATTAAATCCGTGTTTCGGCAAACGACGATAAATCGGCATCTGACCACCTTCGAAACTACGAACAGCAACGCCAGAACGAGCTTTTTGACCTTTCTGACCTCTGCCGGCAGTTTTTCCGGAGCCACAACCCAATCCGCGAGCAACACGCTTGCGAGATTTTCTTGCGCCTTCGTTGTCTTTAATTTCATTAAGTTTCATTGTTTTTCACCTAATTTTCTTTTGTTAAACTCAGATAAAAACCTTAGGAGCATCCGGACAAGAAATAACATAACATGCGACCACAAGTAAAAATATTTTCCACCCTAGCGTCACATCCCTGTTATCTTTTCCTTGCCGGCCTCCTTTCAGTTTTATAAATTATTCTTCAACTTTAACCAAGTGGCTGACTTTTTTAATCATACCACGAATAGAAGGAGTATCTTCCAACTCTCTGGTTCTATGAAGTTTGCCCAATCCCAAACCTTTCAAAACAGCTTCTTGACTGGCAGGACGGCCAATTGTACTAGCAATCTGAGTTACTTTTATTGTTTTTTTGTTAGCCATCGATTAAGCCTCCTCTTTTTCCATTTTAATGTTTGAAGAGTTTTCGCGGCGGCTCACAATATCTCCAACCTTTTTGCCACGTTTAGCAGCAACCATTCTCGGAGAATTAATTGATTGCAATGCATTAAATGTTGCCTTAATCATATTATAAGGGTTGTTAGAGCCCAAAGATTTAGCAACAACATCTTGCACACCGAGCACTTCAAAGATAGCACGCATAGGTCCGCCGGCAATAACACCGGTACCGGCAGGAGCAGTTCTCAAAATAACCTTACCTGCGCCAAAAGAACCTTTAACATCATGGTGAAGAGTTCTACCCTCACGCAAAGGAATGCGTACCATATTTTTTCTTGCTTCATTTGTAGCTTTAGTAATAGCTTCCGGAACTTCAGCAGCTTTGCCAGACCCAAAGCCGACACGGCCTTTTTGGTCACCAACAACAACCACAGCAGCAAAAGACATATTACGACCGCCTTTAACGGTTTTAGCTACACGATTGATATGAACGAGTTTTTCAACCAGTTCTTCTTTTTTCTCTGCTTTACGACGATCTACAGCTTGTGCCATATTTTATCTCCTAAAACTTCAAACCGGCAGCGCGCGCAGCGTCAGCCAATGCTTTAACACGACCGTGATAGATATAGCCGCCTCTGTCGAAGACAACTTCACTAACACCATTTTTAACTGCGCGTTCGGCAATAGTTTTACCGATAACGCCGGCAGCTTCGACTGTAGATGACTTCTTAATGCCATCTCTGATTTCCTTATCCAAAGTAGAGGCAGAAACCAAAGTAACACCCTTAAGATCGTCAATAATCTGCGCATAGATATGCTTACCGCTGCGAAAAACCGAAAGTCTTGGTTTACCGTTAGCAGCGTTTTTCAAAGCGATTCTAACGCGAGCTTTTCTTTTTTCAAATAACTTTCTTGGCGTATTCATTGATTTATCCTTATTTCTTCTTGCCTTCTTTACGACGGATATATTCGCCTTCGAACTTTACGCCTTTACCTTTATAAGGTTCAGGTTTTCTGTATTTACGAATATTTTGAGCGATTTGGCCGACGAGCTGTTTATCAGCACCGGAAATAGTAATCTGAGTCGGGCTCGCACAGGTAATAGAAATACCTTGTGGAATAGCAAAATCAACATCATGAGAAAAGCCCAAAGACAAAACCAATTTTTTGGTTCCCTCGACACGAGCTTTATAACCCACACCAACGAGTTCCAAATTCTTTTTGAAACCATCATGAACACCTTGAACGATGGTGTGGATTTCAGCACGAACGGTACCCCACAAAGCACGAGCAATTTTAGACTCAGACAATGGGGTAACAACAACTTTTCCGTCTTCAATTTTAACGTTAATATGAGATTCATCAAACTTAACGCTTAATTCACCCAGCTTACCTTTGGCTTTAACAACATTATTACCATCCAAAGCCACGGTAACACCTTCAGGGATGATAACAGGATATTTACCAATTCTAGACATCCGATTTCTCCCTTAAAATACTTGACACAAAATTTCACCGCCGACATTGGCTTTACGAGCTTCATTATCACTCATAACACCTTGAGGTGTAGAAATGATAGAAATACCCAAGCCATTGTAAACTCTAGGCAAATCTTTAACTGAAGAATAAACTCTTCTGCCCGGAGTAGACACACGGTAAATTTCAGTAATAACAGAAGTACCTTCATGATACTTCAATTGAATATGGAGTTCATCAACACCAGGTTTAACATTGACGCGTTCATAACCGGCAATATAACCTTCTTTTTTGAGAACATCCAAAACACTTTCACGCAAGCGAGAAGCAGGAGAAACGACCTCATTTTTCTTCGCTCTTTGTGCGTTTCTAATGCGTGTGAGCATATCGCCCAAAGTATCAGACATAGACATAGTCTTTAACCTCCCAACTACCAGCTAGATTTAACTAAACCAGGAATTTCGCCAAAGCTTGCCATCTCTCTTAATTCATTACGGCAGAGGCCAAATTTCCGGTAAACACCACGAGCACGACCGGTGATTTTGCAACGATTTCTAATACGAATACGTGCAGAATTTCTCGGCAATGCAGCCAATTTCAAAGTAGCATTAAATCTCTCTTCCGGAGATGCATTTTTGTCATCAGCAATTTTCTTTAATTTAAGACGGCGATTAGCATACTTCTCTGCCATCTTAACTCTTTTCAAGTTTCTATAAACTGAACTTGTTTTTGCCATTGTATAAATCTCCGCTTATTTCTTATATGGAAGGTTAAAAGAGGTGAGGAGGAACTTAGCTTCTTCATCAGTTTTAGCAGAAGTACAAATCACAATATCCATACCTCTAACATTTTCAACCTTTTCATAGTTGATTTCTGGGAAAATGATTTGCTCTTTAATACCGAAAGCAAAATTTCCCTTACCATCAAAGTTCTTTCCGGTAATACCGTGAAAATCTCTGATGCGAGGCAAAGCCATATTAACTAATCTTTCAAGGAATTCATACATTCTGTCAGAACGCAGAGTAACCTTGCAGCCGATAGGCATGCCATCTCTCAACTTAAAGGTAGCGATTGATTTACGAGCTTTGGTAACAACCGGTTTTTGACCGGCAATCAAAGCCATTTCCTCAAGGGCATTGTTCAGTTTTTTCTTATCGGTAACGGCCTCGCCGATACCCATATTCAAAACGATTTTAGTCAACTTCGGAATCTCGTGTACGTTTTTGTAACCGAATTTTTCGACGAGATTCTTCTTAATGACTTCGTTATAAAGTTTTTCAAAATTTGTCATTTAGATATTCCCTTATTTATCGATTACTTCACCGGACTTACGAGCGACGCGGACTTTTTTGCCGTCGACGACTTTATAGCCGACTTTAGTAGCCTTATTAGTCTTAGGATCAACAAGAGCCACATTTGAGGCGTTAATTGGTGCTTCTTTAGTAACAATGCCGCCAGTAGTAGTTTGGCTTGGTCTGGTATGTCTCTTAACAAGATTAATACCTTGAACAACCACTTTACCTTCTTTAGGCATAGCTTTAACAACTTCGCCGGTTTTACCTTTATCTTCACCGGTTAAAACGACGACTTGATCACCTTTTTTAATTTTAAGTTTAAGGCTCATTATAAAACCTCCGGTGCTAATGAAATTATTTTCATAAATTTCTTGGCACGCAGCTCTCTTGTAACGGGACCAAAGATACGAGTACCGATAGGTTCACCATCTTTATTAATAAGAACTGCAGCGTTAGAATCAAAACGGATAACACTTCCGTCTTTACGTCTGATATCGCTGGCTGTGCGAACGATAACAGCTTTAAGGACGTCGCCTTTTTTCACACGTCCCTTAGGCATAGCGTCCTTAACGGAAACGACTATGACATCACCGACCGTTGCATGCATTCTCTTGGACCCGCCAAGAACTTTAATGCACTGCACCTGACGTGCTCCTGAATTATCTGCAACATCCAGGTTGGTTTGCATCTGAATCATTTTTTAATTCCTTTTCCCTTAGGCGTTATTACTAATCACAGTCCAAGTTTTGGTTTTAGAATACGGTCTGGATTCTTGAATAGAAACCTGATCGCCAACCTTGTACTGATTATTTTCATCATGAGCAGCATATTTTTTGCTTTTCTTGACGAACTTTTTATAAACAGGGTGCATGACCTGACGTTCAACGCTGACGACAACGGTTTTATCCTGTTTATCACTAACAACAACACCTTGAAGAATTCTTTTAGGCATAATTTTTCTCCCTAACTATTCTTCTTGCGCTCAGCGATGAGCGTGTTGATTTTAGCTATTTCACGACGAACTTTGCGAATAGCAGCAGTATTCTGCAATTGTCCGGTAGACTGTTGGATTCTCAAATTAAACTGTTCTTTTTTATTTTCATTCAATTTGGTTTCCAACTCATCAAGTGACATAGCGCGAAGATCTTTTGTTTTAACCATAACATTATTCTCCCATCTCTGAGTTCAAACGCTTAACGAACTTAGTTTTGATACCAAGTTTAGCGGCACCCAAAGCAAAAGCCTGACGAGCGGTAGCTTCATCAATTTCACCAGCTTCAAATAAGATACGACCTGGCTTAACTCTTGCGCACCAATATTCAACAGCACCTTTACCTTTACCCATACGGACTTCAGCAGGTTTGTCAGACACTGGCACATCTGGGAATATTCTGATCCACAATTTACCGGCTCTTTTCATTTCACGGGTAATAGCGCGTCTTGCAGCCTCGATTTGGCGGGCAGTCACACGATCCGGAGTAAGAGCTTTCAATCCATATGAACCGAAACTTAATTCAGAACCGCCCTTAGCCATACCGTGAATACGGCCTTTATGCTGTTTGCGGAACTTTAATCTTTTTGGACTTAACATCTTTATATTACCTTTAATCTAATCTCATGGAGTATAAATCGGCAAGAAGTCGCCAAAACTAGCCTCCCATACGCTCTAAAATTCGCGTAAATATACAACGAGGGCAAAATTTTGTCAACAGGAAATTTACTTTTCCTTAACAACTTACCAAAAAACTTTCATGCGGTATAGAGTTTTCAGCGTCGAGGCGATTTTCTCACAAAAAGCTTTGGAGGATTTCGCCTCAGCGCATCAAACTAATCCATTATTTTTGTTCAGCCAACTTTTTATCCTGAGCCATTGGATCATGAGCCATAATTTCGCCTTTATAGATCCAAACTTTAACGCCGCAGGCACCATAAGTTGTGTGAGCTGTTGAGGTTGCATAATCAATGTCAGCACGCAAAGTATGCAAAGGCACACGACCTTCACGATAATACTCGGTACGAGCGATTTCAGCACCACCCAAACGACCCGAGCAGCTAACTTTAATGCCCTCAGCACCCAAGCGCAAAGCAGACTGCATAACTCTCTTCATTGCACGGCGGAAAGCCACACGGCGTTCCAACTGCTGAGCAACAGAATCAGCAACCAACTGAGCATCCAACTCAGGTTTTCTAACTTCTAAGATGTTCAATTGAACTTCAGAATCAGTCAATTTTTGAATTTCTTTTCTTAAATTCTCAATATCCTGACCTTTTTTACCAATTACAACACCCGGTCTTGCAGAATGAATTGTAACTCTGGCTTTTTTAGCAGGACGTTCAATAACAATCTTGCTGATGCCGGCCTGAGCCAATTTTTCTTTCAAGAATTTTTTAATATTTAAATCTTCGAGGAGGTAGTCAGAGAACTTTTCATCGGCATACCAACGAGAGTCCCAAGTGCGGTTAACACCCAAACGAAGACCTGTAGGATTAACTTTTTGTCCCATAAACTTACTCCCCACGCTCTGTAACAACAATGGTCAAGTTAGAGAAGGGTTTCAAAACTCTAGCGCCTCTACCACGACCACGTGCGTGCATACGTTTCATAACAATGCTCTGACCGACATAAGCTTCAGAAACATAAAGCTTGTCGATATTGAGCTGGTGATTATTTTCAGCATTGGCTATTGCAGATTGCAAAACACCAAGAACTGACTTTGCGATTCTCTTCTTAGAGAAGCTAAGTTCGGCAACAGCCTTTTCCGCACTCAAACCACGGATAGACTGAGCAACTAAGTTCAGCTTACGAGAAGAAGTACGAATTGAGTCGCAATAAGCCATAGCTTGATTAGCGGCCACTCTTCTGTTTTGTTTACTTTTGCTCATAATTAACCTCTCTTAGCCTGTTTATCGCCGCCATGTCCAAAGAAAGTACGGGTAGGAGCAAATTCGCCGAACTTATGGCCGACCATATCCTCGGTAACGAGAACAGGGATAAATTTGTGACCATTATGAACACCGAATGTCAACCCAACAAACTGAGGGAGCATGGTAGATCTGCGAGACCAGATTTTAATAACTTCATTACGACCCGAATTTCTCGCTGCATCAGCTTTCTTAAGAAGATAGCCGTCAACAAAAGGTCCTTTCCAAACGGAACGTGTCATTAGCTTTTCTCCTTATTATTTCTTGTTATCATGACGAGATCTCATAATAAAGCGATCTGTCTTCTTATTAGAACGAGTCTTATAACCTTTGGTTGGTTTACCCCAAGGTGTCGTCGGATGACGACCGCCGGAAGTACGACCTTCACCACCACCCATCGGGTGATCAACCGGGTTCATAGCAACACCACGAGAAACAGGTCTGTTGCCCAACCAACGATTACGGCCGGCCTTACCAAGCATTCTGTTCTGGTTATCTGCATTAGAAACAGCACCGACAGTAGCCAAGCATTCTTCACGAACAACGCGAAGTTCGCCTGAACTCAATTTCAATTGAGCATAGCCGGCATCTTTACCGACAACCTGAGCATAGCAACCGGCAGAACGAACGAGTTGTCCGCCTTTTCCGGCTTTAAGCTCAATATTGTGAACAATAGTACCAACCGGCATATTTTTCAAAGGCATAGCATTACCCGGCTTAATATCTGCTTTAGCGGCAGAAATAACTTTATCGCCGGCTTTTAATCTTTGAGGAGCAAGGATATAAGCCTTCTCGCCGTCATCATAGCTAATCAAAGCAATGAAAGCCGTACGGTTAGGATCATATTCGATTCTCTCGACAGTTGCCTCAGCATCAAATTTATTACGTTTAAAGTCAATAACACGGAGTTTGCGTTTATGACCACCGCCGATACGGCGACTGGTAACGTGTCCGAAGTTGTCACGCCCACCGGTCTTAGTCAGACCAATAGTCAAAGACTTCTCAGGAGCGCCTTTGTATAATTCGCTGCGATCAACGATAACAAGCTGGCGAACACCTGGAGATGTGGGCTTATAATTTTTCAAAGCCATGTCTTAAATTCCTGTTGTAACATCAATATTTTGACCTTCGGCAAGAGTAACAACTGCCTTTTTGTAGTCAGAACGTTGTCCGACAAAACCCTTAAAGCGTTTTTCTTTACCGAATTGACGAACTGTATTTACTTTATTTACCTTAACGTTAAAGATAGCTTCAACAGCAGCTTTAACATCATCTTTAGAAGCAGACAAAGGAACCATAAAAGTAACTTTTCCGGCTTCTGAAGAAAGCATAGATTTTTCAGTAATTACAGGGCGAACTAATGTATCATACATTTTAGCAGTAACATTACTAGCGGTTTTCTTAGATTTTATCATTTCAATCTCTCCTCTAAGCAACTGACTGCATCTTTAGTCAACACTAATTTGTCTTTTCTTAAGATGTCATAGACATTAGCACCAATAGTAGGCAAAACGTCAACGTTTGCAATATTTCTGGTAGCCAATGCAAAGTTTACATCAACTTCCTTGCCATCAATAAACAAGCAATTTTTCAACCCACAGACATTCAATTTAGCTTGAAGGTCTTTAGTTTTCGGAGCTGACAATTTTGCTTCATCAATAATCACAAGGTTACCCTCTTTAGCCTTAGCAGAAAGAGCGGTTTTCAAACCAAGTTTTCTGAATTTCTTGGTTAAATCGTGAGAATGATCGCGAACGACCGGACCAAACACCACGCCACCTTTTCTAAACTGAGCGCCCTTACGAGAACCCTGACGAGCATTACCGCTGCCTTTTTGTTTGAACGGTTTTGCAGGAGTCAAAGCCACATCGGAGCGACCTTTTGTTTGGTGGTTACCAGATTGTAATCTGGCCAATTGCCAATTTACAACTCTGTGTAAAATATCGGCGCGAACGTCCAACCCGAAGATGGCATCGTTCAACTCGATAGAGCCGACATTTTGATTATCCAGATTTAAGATGTCCTGTTTCATATTCATTAATCCTTATAGCTTATGCATTATCAGCCGGAGCTTCGGCTTTAACTGCAACAGGTTCATCAGATTTTTTCAATCCGGCAGGCAGAGGCAATTCAACTGTAGAGGCAATTTTAACAGCATCGCTGACGCGAACCCAAGCGTTTTCACCGCCAGGAACGCCGCCTTTAACCATCAAAAGGCCTTTAGCCGCATCAACAGCCACCACCTTCAAGTTTTGAACGGTAACGCGTTCATCACCCAAATGACCGGCCATTTTCTTACCTTTAAATACCTTACCTGGATCTTGTCTTTGTCCTGTAGAACCATGAGAACGGTGAGAAATAGATACACCGTGAGTAGCTTCCAAACCGGCAAAGTTGTGGCGTTTCATAACACCGGCAAAACCCTTACCTTTAGAAGTAGAGCAAACATCAACATATTGCCCCGGAACAAAGTGTTCTACAGATAATTCATCGCCGACTTTGAGCAAGCAATCTTCAGAAACTCTGAATTCACCCAATTTTTTAGTCGGTTCAATATTTGCTTTAGCAAAATGTCCTTTAAGAGCTTTGGATACGTTTTTAGCTTTAACAGCACCGGTACCAAGTTGTACGGCCGTATATCCGTCACGCTCTTTGGTTTTTACGTCGATAACTTTAAGACCATCAACACTCAAGACAGTAACCGGCACATGAACACCGTTTGCTTCAAAAATGCGAGACATCCCAAGTTTCTTTGCGATTAAACCCGTACGCATTATTATTTTTTCCTTTTCAATAGGTTGACTTTATCTTTCAAAAGCCAACATTGTTTTATAACATTAAGATTTTTTTGGGGCATTCCCCGAACTTAATCTCACAAAACCAGAGATTAAAGTTTAATTTCAACATTAACGCCGGCAGCCAAATCAAGCTTCATCAAAGCATCAACGGTTTGCGGTGTCGGGTCAACGATGTCGAGAAGTCTCTTATGAGTGCGGATTTCGAACTGCTCACGAGATTTTTTATCAACGTGCGGAGAACGGTTAACCGTAAACTTCTCAATTTTTGTCGGCAGAGGGATAGGACCTCTCACGTTAGCGCCTGTTCTTTTGGCTGTATGCACGATTTCTTTGGTAGAAGCATCGAGCAAACGATGATCAAAAGCCTTGAGGCGAATTCTAATATTTTGTGTTTCAATCATCAAAAACGATTCCTAATATAACTAGAGGCAGAGCCTCTAAAGATTAAAACCCTGCAAATCCTTGTCAAGCAAGGCTTTGCGTCATAAAAAGAGGTTAACGAAAAGGCAGATTCCGCCCTTTCTGTTCAAAACCGTGGCTTCTTGTAACATAGACAAAGAAATATTTCAAGCAAAAAATGCAAAATTTTTAAAATTTTTTTCATCAAACGCAGACTCAGAGTCACATTGAGTCAAATTCGCGATTCGCGCGCACTTTTAAAATCGAGTCATTTGGAGAGTCCTTTTAGACAAATACCACTAAAAGAGTCAAGAAAACATCACCACAAAAAAAAGCACCTCACTTTTGCAAGTGAAATGCTTTATCATAATCTTATTTTTTGAACCAATAGCGCTCAAAAACATCATAAAAGTCCGCAACGGTTTTAATATTCTCGAAATCTTCATCCGGAACAGCTTTACCAAATTTTTGTTCACAAGACATAATAAAATCTGTCATTAGCAAAGAATCCGCTCCTAAATCATCTGTAAAAGAAGTTTCCTTTGGAATAACAGGTTTCTGGTACTTGAATTTCTTAACCACTAAGACCCCGCCTGTTGGATAATAGCCTGATTCTACTCTAATTTTACAATACTTTTCAACACGTTCTCTGTCATAGCGACTGAAATAATCATAAATGAGTTCTTTAGCCTCTTTAATCATTTTAGGACTATAAGTTTTTTCCGCCTGTAACTTTTTTTCTGAATTTCCCATAATTATATTTTTTAAGAATTAATAATAAAATAATTTTACATCAAATTGTTTTGCACCAGATAGTTATGCGCCATGATTCTGATCAGTGCTTTAGGCATAGGTGCGTTCTTTTCATTTCCGACATAATTTTGCACCTGTTTTTTGGCATCATCGGGCAAAGGCAAAAGCTCCACCTTTGTTACCAAGGGAACATCCTGCCCATCATCATTGCTGAAACACCATGCCCCGTTTTTTCGCATCAGGATTAAAAGAGCCAAAAAATATTGACAATCTTCATAAGCGAATGAAAGCGTAAAAACAAATACATCCGGACGCGTACGAACAACTTTTTGGTCACCTTCCTGAATTTCAATCCAAGAAGTTCCCTCATTAAGCGAGTTTTTCAAAACAAGGCTTTTTTCAATATCAACCTTATCCCAATCAATGCGCTTTTTCACCTCGGAATGATGTTCCACTTCCCAAGCAAAAATCGCCCAATCAAGCACCCGCTTATAATCTTTGACCTCACGCCCAAAATAAACAGTCTTAGGAGCTTGCGATAAAAGCTGCTTTCCTTTTTCAAGTTCTTCTTTAGATAAAGCATCTACGGCTTTATGAACATCCAAACAATCAAACTGATGTTGCTTGAGCCATTTATAAGCCTCATCCGGCGCATCATATTTCCGCTGAAGCGAACGTTTTTTCACAAACAATTTTTTGATAAATCCAATCATAATTATAGAGTTTTTAATTAATAATAAATTTTCACCCCACACCTTATAAGACATCTTCCCTTTTGTCAATAGACAAAATTATAAAAAAGCCGCCCTGATAATGAGCGGCCTCTCTTCGATAAAAAGTGCAAGCTTAAATTGCCAAGCTCTCAGCCATTTGCTGACGTTTGAACGCCATTTTATGATAACGGCTGATGATTTGCTCCACCAAATCATGCTTAATCCCCATAGCCACAATATCATCAATCGTCTTGCCTTCGTCGATATATGCTTTCAAAATTTTATCCAACAACGGATAAGGCGGCAAACTATCCTCATCTTTTTGGTTGAGGCTGAGTTCGGCCGTCGGCGCCCGCACCAAAACCTCAGACGGCAAAACGCGCTGTTGCTCGTTGCGCCACTTGGCCAAACCGTATAAATCTGACTTATAAATATTACCCAAAGGCATCAACCCGCCACACGTGTCACCATAAAGCGTGCAATAGCCCATGGCCGCCTCTGACTTATTGCCGCAAGCCAAAACCAGCGCATTGGTCTGGTTAGACAACGCCATTAAGATAACCCCTCTTTGCCGCGCTTGCAAATTTTCCAAAACAACACCTTTCGGCTCCTCATGAAAAACGGCTTTCAGAAAATCCCCTTGCACCGCGACCAAATTATCAATATCAATTTCTTGATAATCCAAATGGTTAAGAGTGGCAATTTCTTGCGCGATTTGCCGGCTTAAGGATGATGTATATTTAGTTTTCATCATCACCACCTTAACATTTTCGCCGCCCAAAACATCGGCTGCCAAAACTGCCACCATCGCGGAATCAAGCCCGCCCGACAGCCCCAAAATCACTTTTTTGAAACCGTTTTTAGCGCAATAATCTTGCAAACCGCTCTTTAACTTGTGCCAAATTTTTTCCATAACCTTATCTCCCGAATTGATTTTGATACATATTAAATTGAAATTTTTTCTCATTCAACACCTGACGAAAAAATTGTTGCGATGTCATCATCCGGAGCGCACCGACTTCAACCGCTTTTTGATAAACCGGCTGTTGAATGATTTCAGGCATTTGTTGATTTGCCCCCATACACAAATCTTCCAAAACCGTAACTTTTGCCCCGCGGCTCAAAAAACCGTTCATTGCTTGCTTGACGCAAATATCGGAAAGCACACCGCAAAGATAAACTTCTTTGCCCCTCCAGTCTTGCTGCAAAACGGCATAAGCTTTTTCTTCATTCCACAAATTGGTGGTTGATTTATAGAGATTAACAACCGGAATATTGTCCTTAAACTCGGCGGCATTTTGCCAACCCCAAGTCCCGTAAATTGTATGAACAGGAAAAGATTGTGCCTCTTTGGTATTGGGATAAGTCTCGGCAAAATGCGTGTCCGCCGCATCTATAATTTGCGTAAACATTCCCTTTTGCAAAGACTGATTAAAATGCTGGTGGCGTGCAATCAGCGCCGGATTGTTGATTGTTAAATTACCCTCTTCGGCCACAAAATCGTTCTGAAAATCAATGCGAACTAACGTGCGTTCGTTCATAATATTATCTCCTTAGGCTTATCAGGTTAAAATGCGGTCTCTCTTTCATAAGCCCTGCGAAAAACCAAGACCGATAGATTAAAAAAATTAAATAATTGCTTTTCTTTTGTAGAAATGATCTTCGATCAACTGGTAGTTTTCCGGATGAACAAAATTTTTCCAACGTTTGTCCCCAAACTTAATCATATCGCGAACCATCGTTCCGGTGACGAACGGAAAATCTTCCGCCGTGCGGTCAACATATTCAATATTTTTGAAAGCTTCCTTGAACCAATGCGCATCATAAGAACTTCCGGCATAATAAACATCGGGCCGCCCAAGCTGCGGCAAGCTCTCGTTCATAAAGTCCAAAACATATTCCGCCCATTCCGCCGGATTGTTGATGTCGAATAAGCCGATGATTTTTAAGCGCGGATAATCGGGCGAATTGCGATAAACATTTTGAATCATCTTTTTGCGCGTGGTGTAGTTGAGAGGGTTGCGCTCCGTACCCTGCTCTTGAATCGACCCCAAGATAATGGTGACTTGCGCACAATCTTTAAGCATACGGTCAATCAATCGCGCGTGGCCGATATGAAAAGGCTGCGCCCGCATAATGCTCAAACCATGTTGATATTTATATTCAGACATAAAAAAACTCCTTACTTAAGGAGCCGACATCAGAAAGATTTATATTTCATTCTAGAAACTGATAAATTTATATAGCGTGTGCAAATAAAGTTGCCAGCTAGATAAATTTATTTATCCTTCTTCGAACTCGGCTCTGTTCTAACACTGCTCCTCGTCCATAAGCCCTTCGGACGACCGGAACAAGTATTATAATAAAGATAAAAAATAAAATTGCAACAAAAAAAGTGCGAGCAAAACTACCCGCACCTTTTTAAAAAAAACATAATTACTTTTCAAATTTTTCGCGTAAGGCCTGTTCATCAAGCAAAATTTCTTTAGCTGACTTCCAACCATAAGGCATATGCTCAAACAAATTGTTAGCCTCAAAAGGAATAGCCGCCAAAACATCACCCCTAACACCAAACTGATATTCTGTTGAAGCACCAACCAACACCAAATTACCTTTTGTGTTAACAAAAACATCTGAACACCACTCAATACAATTGAAATCAAATGGAATTTCAAATCCGTTTTTTGAACCAAAGACCCTTGCTTTTGATGGCTTAAAAGCCTCAACATGCATTATTCCGTGTGCTGAAATAGTAAGATAATCCATCACAACGACGGCTTCATTCATAACAAAAATATGCGGCTCTACAAAATCCTCCGCATCAATTCTAAAAATCGGATGATTCACCTCATCGCCCACATAAACAATGCTGAATAACTTACCATCTTCAGAAATTCTATAAGCCTCAATATTTTGAAACTTTGCCACGGGCAGACATTTTCTTAACAAAATATCATCATACCCTTCACATTTCATGGCCAGATAATACTCAAAATCATCTGTTTCAATACAAATTGTCTGTATATCACACATAAGCTAAAAAGAATTAAACATCAGACTTTTTATAATAATAAACATTAGCAAAAGCGGCAACCATTGCCACAACCACAAAGAACAAGGCAAATTCCAAATTTTGTACATACCCGACAGCAAAACAAATACATCCGGTCACAAAAATCCAGTCTTTGTAATAAAAAAACTCTTTGCAAAACGGCTTGGTTGAAAACAACCACCAAAAGTTCAGCACCGCCCATAACAGCATAATGCCAACCCCTTCAATCTGAAAAAGAGCAAAATTAAACATAAAAATATAAAATTAGATGAAACAATAATTAATAAAACACAAAGATTAATATCTCATTTTTTATCCAAAATCAACAAAATTTTTCAAAGTAAAGAATCAATCTTTTGCGCCACATCCAAACGATAAATCGCTTGGTTTTGAGCGTTGGGAGAAAAGGCCGCGTCTGCATCCAGAGCATGAATATTTTCTTGTTCCACACCAAAACTCTTACCAAGAGCAATCGTATCAGCATGTTTAACAAGAAAATCTTTATAAGCCAAAGCCTCTTTCACATTATTTTTAATCAACCCATTGCGGCGGGCAAAAACATTGCTGTAAGCATAGATAACAAACACCACCGCCACGATCAAAACAGCCGCAATCATATGGATAAAGAAACTCAACACAAACCAGTCCAACACAATGGATAAAACAGCCAACACGCGCATACACCACTTCAGCCATTTACGTTTAAACGCCTTGTTGAATAACCAAAAACCAAAAGCAAACGTCACCGTGCACGACAGCATTGTGCCAAAATCAAACATAAAATTATATCCCAAGCGTGCAATAGCGGCCTCAGCCAAAACAAGCATTGCAAAACTAAAGAACAAATAGCTTAAGTTCAACCGCCACAAAAGCCGATTAAAAGAATGTTTGAGTCCTTTTTCCAAACAAGCATAAGCAGCTTTAATATGTGGCGCATGAGACTTGTCCATCACACAAACCTGCTCCGATTTAAAGAGTTTTTTCAAAAACTTCTTTTCCCAAAATTTAAGCCCCTTAGCCTTAGTTTTCAAAAAGCTAAGCATCACAACACCTTGTTCATTTTCTTTCAAGTCCACCACACCCTTATAAAAAAGATGCAACAAATAAGAACTGAAAGAAACCTTATCAATTTTATTAAAAGCGAGCAAGCGCAACAACGGCCCAAACTTTGGCAATCTGAGTTTATCATCATAGCGTTTTTTCATACCGCGCCACGACAAATAATAAGCGCTTAACACCACCAACAGCACCAAAGCCGCAATAACGATATCGCCGTAATCATTCAAAAAATCCGTAAAAATTTGATAAGTATCCGGCGCCACAAAATCAGCCTTTGGCATAGAGAGAATAAAGTGCAGCCCCTCGCCGGCAAACAAAGGTCTGGATGCCACATAAGCCATCGTGTTTTGAGAAGGCTGATAAGCCACAACATCAGTTTGCAAATTATGAACCAACCCCGAAAAAGCAGATTGCCCCAAAGGCTTAGAATTTGCCGGCAACGTTACCAACACACCTGCGCGGGCAATCACCAAATTCCAAGAGCTGGCGGTTGCATCCCAATAAAATTCATTAAACTTATCATAATCCCACACATCGCGGTTTACAACATAACTAAATTTATAAGTATAGACCCCGGGAGCCAGCGTATATTCTTTTTCCGGCACCAAGAGCAAATAATTTCCGGAAGCCTTAATTTTATAAGGCAGCACCACATCATCGACCATAACCTCACTAAGATTAACATCAATTTCGCGGCCGCGGCCATCGCGAGAAGTAGCATAACGGGGCAACGCACGCGTTAAACCATGCTTAAGTTTTTGGCCGTTTGCCACAACAACGACAGTCTCGTCAATTTTGACCTGAGAAGTGGGTAATATTTCCACCTCAGAAAAGAAAAACGGAATATGCTCCTGAGCTGGCACCAAAACTTGCTCGCCTTTAGGTGGCAAAAACACGTTCACAACCGGAAAATTAGGAGCATTTTCCTGCCACTGACGTTGTTGTTTTTGGTTTTCAAGCGCCATTTGGTTTCTGTTCTGCAAAACTTCCTGATTTTCTTGAGCTTCTTGGGTTGAAACTCTGTTCAAAGCCTGTTCATAAATTTCATCAAAGGTGGACTTTTTGTCTTTATTAGCCTCAGCGATATAATCTTCACTATGCTGAATATCCACCGCGCCGACAGAATCATCATCAGGCATCTTGTCAATAATCAAGTTATAATTTTCAAATCTATCGCGAATAAAATCTTCCACGGCGCCCACATTAGCACTATCAGGAATTCTCGGATCAACTGCTACCGTACGCTGCACCTGATTTTCTTCGGCGCGATAAGCCTCCAAATCCTTAACTTCCACCGGTTGCGCCCACGAAAGGCTCGCCCCCAAAACTGCAATCAAGAAACAAACTGAAAGAATTTTTTTGCGCATAAAATGATAACCTTTGTTAATAAAATAAAATATACATGTTATGCTAACGCATATTTATTAAAAGATATTAAAGGAGATAAAAACAAATGAGCAAAAAAACAGCAGCCATCATTTTAGCCGCAGGCAAAGGCAGCCGCATGAAGTCCAACCTACCCAAGGCGATGATGCCTGTCGCCGAAAAGCCGATGATTCGCCATATTTTAAATACATTAGATAAAATGAACTTTGACAAGATAGTGGTTGTCACCTCACCGGACGGAGATTTGGTCAGAAAAGAAATCGCCCCGCATGATTATTGCATTCAAGACCAGCAGCTTGGCACCGGCCACGCCGTAAATTGCGCCAAAGATTCGCTTAACGGTTTTGACGGCAAAGTCTTGGTTGTATATTGCGACAATCCGCTCATAACCCAAAACACCTTTGAACGTGCACTAAATAAATTAGATGAAGGTTTCAGCGTTGTCGTTTTGGGCTTCACACCGCAAGATGCCGCTCGCTACGGCCGCTTAAAAATGAAGGGCGATGAATTAGAGAGCATTGTCGAATATAAAGATGCCACGGAAGAAGAAAAAAACATTCGTTTTTGTAACTCGGGCGTAATGGCCTTTGACGGTAAAGTCTTGTTTGACTTGCTGAGCAAAATCAACAGCAACAACGCCGCCGGCGAATATTACCTGACCGATACGGTTAAAATTGCTCGTCAAATGGGCTTAAAATGCAGCGCGATAGAAACCTCGGCCGAAGAAGTTGCGGGAGCCAACACCCAAGAAGAACTTGCCCAATTAGAAACCTACCTAAAACGCCGCGGAGCATAACAAATGCGCTTTATCAAAGAACATTGGTTCGGACTGATAATATCGCTAATATCCTTGGTGTATATTCTAATGTTTTCCTTTGTGATGCTGTCGCCCAAACATGACCCCGCAGGCAAAGGCTTTAACAAATGTGCCAGACAAACTTATGAAGCTATGCAAAACTGCCAAAAATCAACTTGGTGCTTATTAAAAGAAGTCGTCAAAAACAGTTTTTGCAATCTTGAAGTTATGGGCCAAGGCGTTACATTATGGTTGGCAGGAGAGCAGCCGACCCCCTGGAGCAATTACTTATACAAAGTAGAATTGCCGGAAGAAATTTCACCGGAATTAAAACAATTTTATCAGGAGAACCCAAACCTAGAACAACAAATGTATAAATTAAAACAAAAGCAACAGCAACTTGAAAAAGAGGCCAACGAACATGAAAAAACAAACAAACCTGCCGGCATGGGACTTAACTGACCTATATAGCGGCATACAAGATAAAAACATCGAAAAAGATTTGGCGGATTACAAATCCAAAAACCAAAAATTAGCTGATACATATAAGGGCAAAATCGCCAAACTGGAGAGCAAAGATTTTTACAAAGCCATCCAACTTTATGAAAAAGCCGAAGTCATCGGCAGCAAGCTCGGCATTTTTGCTTATCTGAATATGATAACGCAAATGAAAAACAAAGACGCCATGGCCTTCTACCAAAACATCAACGAGAAACTAACCGAATATGGCAAACCGGCCATTTTCTTCACCTTAGAAATAAATGCCTTGTCCGAAAAAGTATTTAAGGAGTTTTTATATGACGAAAAAGTCGCTTACTACAAACCATGGCTGTCTAAAATCAGACTATTCAAACCTTATGAGTTAAGAGAAGACATGGAAGCTCTGTTAGCAGACAAAGCCTTAACCTCAGGCGGCGCATGGGTTCGTTTGTATGATGAAATTTCATCCAAACTCAAATATACGGTTATGGGTAAAGAATACAACGACGCCGAGTTGAGCAAATTATTGCAAGACAAAGACCCAAAGGTGAGAGAAGCCGCTGGCAAAGAGATGAACCGCGTTAATAAAGAAAACGGCGAACTGTTCACCTTCATCTACAATATGATAATCAAAGACAAAGCCATAAGTGATGAAAAAAGAGGCTTCAAATCACCCATAGCCTGCCGCAATTTGGATAATATGGTCGAGGATGAGGTTGTTGACTCTTTGGCCGAAGCCGTGAGAGCGCAATACAAGAATATTGCCGAACGCTTTTACAAACTCAAAGCCAAATGGCTCGGCAAAAAGAAAATCCAATATTGGGACCGCAACGCCCCCTTACCTTTTCAAGATGACAAACTCTATGCATGGGATGACAGTGTCAAATTAGTTCTTCAAGCTTATGAAGAATTTTCCCCCAAACTCAAAAAAACGGCAGAACCGTTTTTTAGCCATAATTGGATAGACGTTCCGCCCCGTGACGGCAAGCGTAGCGGCGCTTTTGCAATGCCGATGCCGGAAGAATTTCACCCCTATTTAATGCTGAACTTTGTCGGCAAGCAAAACGATGTTTTGACCTTGGCGCATGAACTTGGCCACGGCTGCCATATGCGCTTGAGTGCCAAACAAGGTGATTTAAATGACGACACACCGTTAACATTAGCTGAAGTCGCTTCCGTATTTGCGGAAATGTTAACCTTTCAGTCTTTCTTGAAAAAGATGGATGATGACAAAGCCAAATTGTGCCTCATTGCCTCCAAAGTTAATGATATGATTAACACCTCTTTGCGCCAAATCGCCTTCCACTTTTTTGAAACCAAAGTCCATGCGGAACGCAAAAACGGAGAGTTGTCGGAAGAACGCATTGCGGAGATTTGGCTTGAGGTTATGAGAGAGAGCTTAGGTGAATATGTCATTGTTGACGATGACAGCAAATACATCTGGCCGATTGTTTCTCACTTTTTCCATTCACCGTTTTATGTATACGCTTATTCATTTGCCGATTGTCTGGTAAACTCGCTCTATCAAGTTTATAGAGAGGGCAGCGTCAAAGACTTCGCCGACAAATATCTGAATATGCTGTCAGAAACAGGTATTAAGCGTTATGATGAACTGTTAAAGCCTTTTGGCTTAGACGCCCATAACCAAGGTTTCTGGAACAAAGGTCTTTCATTAATTAGCGAATATATTGATGAACTGGAAAGACTGGATAAAAAACTCAAAATAAAAAAATAAAAACAAAAAGGGGCTTGAAAAAAAAACAAGCTCCTTTATTTTTGTCTATTGACTTTTTGTCAAATAGTGTTACTCTGCACCTGTTTTGAGATTATTTTCCCTATTATTAACAATAAAAAAAATAAAGCTATGAAAAGAAAAACGCAGCTAAAAAAACTCAAAAACAATCAAGTAAAAGCTACCTTGTATTTAGCAAAAATTGATTCACTCCCCGGCAAAGTTAACAACACCTACCACGGCAAAGGCAAAATGAACAAATATTTCCGTTTTGCCGCACGGGATGAACAAGACAAGGTGCTTGAGTTTTTGGTTCCGGAAGATTTCAATTTGTCAGGTTTATTGCTTTCTCTCCCGGGGGAGCAGCTTGAACTCATTTTTGATGTTCATATGGATGATGTTGAACAACAAACCTATGAACTGGTTCGATTTGAAAACCTGACTCAAACATTGGAAAACATCAATGATGAAATCATGGAGTTGATGGACGCCGGCGATTTGTGATTTTACAAAAAAAAGAAAAAAGCTTGAGTTTCAACACTCAAGCTTTTTTATTATTTCATACCCATACAAAATAAAATAAACTTAAAAAGCAATCACACACCTGACGTAATAGTAATAGTACTTAATGTAGTTGAACACATTACCGTCATTGGCATTCACAATCTCGGCATAGTTGTTGCTGCTATACTCAGACGAAGCCCAAATACAACCATTTAGGATCTGGCCATCAATCTTTTTGAGTGCCATATTAATGATATTTCTATTAGCAACAATCCGTTTAAGCTGATTTTTTGCCGGTAAAAAACCTTCACCCGGTTTTACACCATTTTTAGAATAACGGTAGCACCATTCAGCCGCCGGAAAGCTAATTCCATGTTTTTTACCATAAGCAATCAATCGTCGAGTATTTGTTTTGCCATCTTCCTCATCACAAATTTCAGTTTTGCAATATTCGTCAGCCCACAATTTTAGCATTGCATCAGGAGTCAGGATTAAACCTCGTTTTCCTTTGGGAGCGTTCGGGTCGGGATTAAGCCATGCCACAACACCTTGACAATTTGGATAAGCATACGGGTCTGGAGAAAACTTCTTTCCTTCAAAAGCAAACCACCCAACTTCAAGTTTGGAAGAAACATTTTCCATAACTTCTGATAAAACTGTCTGCCCTTTTTCCAATTCTTGTGCCACTTCTGCCGCCAAATTTTTCAGCTCTTGCGCACTCAAACCATACTTATCGGCAAACGCTCGCAAATCACCTTTTGCTTTTTCTCTTTCATTTTCCATAACAATAAATTTTTATAATTAAACCTAAAATAATATATTCTTACATTTTCCCATACCCCACCTTGACAAAACTGTCAACAGAAAAACTTCCTCAGGGACACGCAACTTACCAGACATCAACCTATAGTACACATAGGAACTCGATAATTGAGATGAGTAGAAGCAAAAATAGAAAAGCTGAAAATTCTAGTAACCGCTAAGTAAAAATGCCTTTAATATGGCATTTTTATCTGCAAGGTCTTTGCAACATCTTGTTGAGCTAGGTGATGAAAATCACCACAGCGAAACTAGATGCCTAAGCAAAAATAGTACATGAATTTTTCCCTTTTCGCAATTTTTGCTCTAGATGAGCTGTTATATGCGTTCCAAATTCTAAAAGCTCAAGATTTGCGGCTTATAACGTGAAAAACAAAGCGGTCGAAATCCTAATGTACAAAGCAGTACATGAATTTCGACCGTTCTGCAGTTTTTTGCGCTAGAAGCCCAAATACTGAGCTTTTAACTATTTGATGATTTTAGAAACCACACCAGCACCAACCGTGTGACCACCTTCACGAATAGCAAAACGAAGACCTTCGTTCATGGCAATCGGGTGAATCAACTTAACGGTCATACGAATGTTATCTCCAGGCATAACCATTTCCGTTCCTTCCGGCAACTCAATTGCACCGGTTACATCTGTTGTACGGAAATAGAATTGCGGACGATAGTTTGAGAAGAACGGGGTGTGACGTCCACCTTCTTCTTTGGTCAAAAT
>CALXUE010000011.1 GCA_944391615.1 uncultured Alphaproteobacteria bacterium | reverse complement strand
CAGTGTCCATAATCCAGCAAACTTGCGCAACTTTGATAAACTTATCGGGAGATAAGTCGGAGGCATCAGACAAAAACCGTGTGTGTTGTGTGTTGGTCAAAAAATCCTTGTCTGTTGTCTTGAAATTTGAAACATCAGCATATACATTATTATAACTAAAAAGCCATAATAAAGCATTGCATGCTGAAAACAAAAAAGTTCTATTTTTCATTTTCGAAACACCTTTCAACTTATCTCCACGACTCGTATTATACCACAAGGAAAAAAGTCTGTAAATAGAAATTTTCAAGGATTGACAAGGGTTTAGGCAATCCCTTTGCGCAAAAAAAGAGGCAATTTTCAGCCTCTTCCAAACCTTAATTAACCTAGTGTTCAAAGAAAATAAAAATCATAAACTCCTCTGGCCACCAAAACATTCACAAACAATATGAGAGGAGCTGCCAAAATCCACACCACAAACAGTGGCAAACCACAACTAATCAAAAAACTAAACACCAAATAAAAAATATTAATCAGAACCATCACCACAAACAGCACAAAATAACTACCTTGTGTTCTGTTCCAAGCCGTCATAATCGACCAACTACGGCCGATAACGGCACTAATCCATGCCATAAACGGACGCAAAATAATTTGCGGCGCAATAAAAACAAAAATAACATTCAAAAACAAATCATAAGCATCACCATCTTGCATATATCGTTTTTGAAACAATTCATAATTTTCCTTCACCTCGACCGGAACATTCATCGCATAAGGCGCATACGGTAAAAGTAAAAGCAAAGTCGCTAACATAAATGCTAACATAAAAATTTTAGTTGCCGGAATAAGACTTTCCCACAACCTGCCGCATTTCAAATAAGGCTGTCGCTCAAACATAAAACGATAAAACGCAAACCAAAACAAATAGAATAATACCGCCCACAATAAAAAAAACGGATTACTCCACCCACCGAGCAAACAAAAACCAACTTCCAAAAACACCATCAAAACAACACTGGCACCAGCCATCATTAAGCGATGCTGATTCCAATAGTCCAGCGCACTGCTGACAACCTGCTTAAATGTTATTTTCGGAGATATTTCTTCCATTCATATGCCTCAAGAAAAAAAGCTATTGAATTGTCGCATCTAACGGATTAAAACGCAACAACAACGTCTGCCACATTTCATAGTGATCAGAATATTTTTCTGCAAAAATTTTATAAGGCGCGCAAATATAAACGGCACGTCGAGCACTTTCTGCCACAGATCGGTAAAATCCATCAGAATTATAGCGAGATTTATCCAATATCTCAACATTTTCAACTTCTCCGTTAGGCTTCAAAGTTGCTTTTATCTCAATAATCATATTCTGTGCACCTTTAGCCCCAGGGTCAAGATTCCAACAAGCGCGCAACCTACCGGCAATAGCATCCAATTCAGAAATAGACAATTCGCTGAAATATGACCCACCGGTACCACCTTCTACACCCATATTGTTCACATCTGTGCCTTCTTTGATGGTGGCCGTTTCATCTTCAGCCCCCAAAGATTTTTCCAAATCATCCACCGAGGCAAGCAAACTTTTCAAAGGATTGGCAAGTTCCGGTGTTTTCGGAGCCGGAGCTTTTTTCTTCTGCACCTTTTTAGGCTTAGGTTTGCGTTGCTGAACCGGCACAACCTTTTCTTTACGTTTAGATTTAACTTCCTGCTTTTTTTCAGTTACCAAATAATCGCTTTTGGGCTGTTCGACTTTTTCTTCAACCGGAGTTAGTTTAGAAGCCTTTTCCGGTGTTTTTTTTGTTTCGGGTTTAGGTTGATTTTTTTCTTCCGGCTCTGGTGTAGTAAATTTTTCGATTTTACGCTTGGTCATACTGGCTTGTTTATCTTCTTTTCCAATCACAGCCTTTGGTGGAAGATTTGTCATTTCAGAAATTTTTACCTTATTCAAATCCACAATAATCGGCACCTGGCGCATAGGGTCATCATTATGCCAAAACTTAGGCATATCAATCAAAAAAATAATCAACACAACCAAATGGAGTGCTAAAGATTTATATAAAGATTGTTTCATAGACACAGTCGCCATCCGCCAACACACCCAAGCTATTTTTTAGATTTTTTAGTCAAAGGTTTGCTCTGAGTTTGCAAGCCTACTTTTTCAAATCCTGCCTCTTTAAGCAGAGCCATCAAAGCAATCACACGGCCATAGTTAGCCGCCTGATCACCGGAAATAGTCACGGTTAAATCCTGATTTTCACCGCGAATAGCTTGAAGTTTTTCCACAATTTTATCCTGAGGCACTTCTCTTTCACCAATGTAATAATACCCTTCTTTATCCACACTAACAGTAACGGAAGTATCTTTGCCCTCCAAGGACTTTCCGCCAACTTTAGGCAGATTAACAGCAATGCCGGAAGTCATCAACGGAGCGGCAACCATAAACACCACCAAGAGCACCATCATCACATCCATCAAATTGGTCATATTAATATCGGCATTACGACGACTGACGCGATAATGACGGCGGCTTTCATTTTTCACAATAAAGGCCATAAATTATTCTCCTGCCATTTCGGCTTTAATAGCTGTATCATCAATTTCGCGAGAGAGGATGCTGGAAAATTCAGCCATAAAGTTCTCCAACCCCCCGGCATAACGGTCAATATCGGAAGAAATTTTATTATAAGCGACCACAGCCGGAATAGCAGCAATAAGCCCGAAAGCAGTCGTAAACAAAGCCTCGGCAATACCTGGGGCAATAGCAGACAAAGAGTTAGTTTGTGTTGCGGCAATAGCATTAAAACTGTTAATAATACCCCACACGGTACCGAACAACCCCACAAGAGGAGCCACCGAACCTGTAGAAGCCAAAAAGCCCATACGCGTATCAAGAGCCTCAAGTTCTTTATCCATAGAAACTTCCATTGCCTTTTCGATACGTTGTTGTAAAGACACCCCTCTCAACCCGCGGTCTGTTTTAGACTTCAAAATATTTGTACGTTTCCACTCTTTCATGGCAGAAATAAACATAGCCGACATAGGGTCTCTCGGGCGATTTCCAATAGCATCATAAAGTCTGTCAAGCGACCCGCCGGACCAAAATTTTTCCTCAAAAGCTTTAGAGAGGCGTTTCACCTGACGCAGCGTACCAACTTTTTCAATAATAATGGCCCACGACCAAACCGACGTAGCAATTAAGCCGATCATCACGACTTTCGTCACCATATCGGAAGCCCACACCATATCCCACATAGACATTTGAGCGGCGGCTTGCGTTGTCACATCAGCCAAAGTTTGTGTATCCATATCAAAACCCTTTACAAATTAAACAATATTTTTTAGGAAGTTATCACAAATTTCTAAATTTTCAATTAAATATATCAGTTTCAACAGCAAAAAAATATCCCGCATTCAGCAGGATATTTTCATAAAACGAGCTAAGAACGAGAATCTCCTTTAGCACACTGCACAGCATATATCCACAAACGAACAATGATATAAAAAAGCAAAGCAATTCCAAAAATGCAACAAGCAACTCTCAAGGGTAGCTCAGGTGTTTCATTCAAAAATGTTCCGCCCCAATAGGTAATCAGAAAATAATATCCCAAAAGGCAAAGCAACAGAGAACAAAAAACAGATATCATCTTCCTATCAAAATCATCTACAACATCTTCAAAGCACATAAACGCTTCATACCAAGCTTTAAGAGCACATTGAAGCATAAAGGCGAACAAGCCCCACATAGCATTCCACGAAATCACCCCGATAAAAAAGGCAATCACGCAAGTTACAAAAACAAAGACCTTGCCCTTATCAGCCCAAAGGACAATCCGACGAATAATATTTTTCATAACCATAATTGTTTAAAGTTAATAATAAAGTTTGCAAGCAAAGCTTTAACACACCTTAAACTAAAATGCAAGTTTTTCTATTCTCACAAAGCCTCGATTTTTTGCAATAAGGTTTCAGGGATGCGTGTCGGACGCTTGCGAGATAAGCTGACATGAGCAAGTTTTACTTCAAGAGAGACCAACACCTGCTCACCACGACGAATTTCTTGTTTCATCACGCAGCCGGCACCTTTGGCCTCAACCATTTCACAAGTAACAACAAGCAAGTCATCAAGAACGGCCGGTGCTTTGTAATCAATGGTCAAGGAACGCACCATAAAAGCTGATTTGTCTTCACTTTCCAAATCCGCCTGCTGGTTCACCCCCAAAGCACGTACAAACTCGGTGCGAGCACGTTCGGCAAATTTCATATAATTTGCATAATAAACCACACCGCCGGCATCGGTATCTTCATAATAAACGCGCGCCGGAAATTCAAAAACTTTTCCTTGAAAGACACCATGAGGTGCCACTATATCAGCCATATTTTTAAGCTCCTTCTTCTTCAATCACTTTAAGCAAATCAAACTGCTCTGGTGCAGCCCGCATCCCTTTTTTGATTCTGGGCGCGCCCAAATATTCACATCCCAAATCCGAAATCACACGACCTCTGGGTGTACGTTGCAAAAAACCAAGTTTGAGCAAAAACGGCTCAATCACTTCTTCAATTGTGTCCCTTTCTTCAGACAAAGCCGCCGCCAAAGTATCAGCACCAACCGGACCGCCGCCGTAATTATTCAAGATACAGTTGAGATAACGTCTATCAAAAGCATCAAGACCATAATTATCCACATCCAAACGTTTAAGAGCCGTATCGGCGATTTTGTTATCAACTTCTTTGGCCTGAGCCACGGCCCCAAAATCACGTACACGGCGCAACAAACGACCGGCCACACGCGGCGTTCCGCGTGAACGCTTGGCAATTTCCATCGCCCCGTTTTCCGAAATCGGCATTCCCAAAAGTTTTGCCCCTCTGAGAACAATCAGCTTAAGCTCTTCAGGAGAATAAAAATCCAATCTGAGAGGAATACCAAAACGTTCTCTCAGCGGATTAGAGAGCAACCCCGAACGCGTTGTCGCCCCAACCAAAGTAAACGGCTGCAAATCAATACGTACCGAGCGCGCGGAAGGTCCTTCACCAATAATCAAATCGAGCTGAAAATCTTCCATTGCGGAATACAAAACCTCTTCAATTGCAGGGTTCAAGCGATGAATTTCATCAATAAACAGCACATCGTTTTTTTCCAGATTAGTCAAGATAGCGGCCAAATCTCCCGATTTTGAAATCATCGGTGCGGAAGTTGCCCGAAACCCAACATTCAACTCTTTTGCAATAATCGAAGCTAAAGTTGTTTTACCCAACCCCGGAGGGCCAAAGAGCAACACATGGTCCATGGCTTCGCCTCGCGCTTTAGCAGCCTCAATAAAAACCTTAAGGTTTTCGCAAACCTGCCTTTGCCCAACAAATTCTGCGAGCGAATTTGGACGCAGACTAACCGGATTAGCGCTGTTCTGCACATCATCTTCAACTTGCTTTTGAGGGCTGACAATTCTATCCTCACCAACCATATTCAACCAAACTCTCCCTTATTATTCAAAATCTTTCTGAGCAAATTCTTTTAACGCCAATTTAATCAAAGTCGGCACATTGGCATCAGGTGCATCTTTCAAAGCGGCATTAACGGCACGATAAGCCTCTGTCCGTTGATAACCAAGGTTAACCAAAGCCGAAATAGCATCATCCATATTGGCTCCGGCACTTTCTTCGGCCTGAAGTTCCACCAAATTATCTTCATAACTTTCGGTTTCTTGAGCGGCATCCCCCTCAAGACTAGCCCCCAAATCAGATTTCATAGTTGCCTCCAAAGGAATTGTTACAATCTTGTCTTTAAGTTCAGTCACAATTCGTGCAGCTAACTTAGGGCCAACACCTGACGCACGGCTAAACGCGGCCTTATCCTGAGCCGAAACAGCCTGCGCCAATTGATTGGGAGAAAGTACGGATAAAATAGCCAAACACACCTTAGCTCCAACACCCTGCACTTTAGTCAGCGTCGTAAACCATTCTTTTTCCCATGCGCTGGCAAAACCAAATAAAGAGATGCTGTCTTCTCTAACCACGGTTTCAATAAGCAGCGTAGCCGTCCCGCCGCGCACCAATTTTGCCAAAGTTTTAGAAGAAGCGGACACCAAATATCCCACGCCATTCACATCAATAATGCAATAATCTTCACCAATCGTATCAACCACGCCGCGTAATTTAGCAATCATAATCAATTCACCATAAAAAAGCTCGCCCAAACTTCTCCTAGGGTACACAAAACCCCCACTGACTTCAAGCATTTTTTTACACATACAAAACACAAAAAAAAAGAGCTAGGCAAAAAACCTAACTCTTTCATAACCATCTTTAACCGAAATTAAACCTCTGCTTGAGATATTTATCAACATCCGGGCAAAATTCAATCCACATAACCTTATCTTTAGCATAGACATAAGGAAATTCACACTTCAACGGACTGCGATAAATAAACTCCACAAAAGGTTCCCCATTCCGATAGAAAAAAATCAAAGCAACACGTTTGCAACGTTTATCCTCAGTAACAATGTAAGGATAGTCAAGAGATGGCAAATTATTTGTCATATCAACATCTTCATCGTCATCAGAAGCAGCTTGAGCTTTTTGTTCCAATTTTGTAATGTTCAACAAAATGCAGTCTCTAATTTCAGTCAAAAAAGGTTCAAAATAACTTTGAAATATTTCTTTGCCGGCAGCTGAGCAAACAACGTCTTCAACACGCGCTTTTTCAAAAACATCCTGCCACAGCCCAAGAGAAAGCTTATTTTCCTTTTCCAGCAATTGCTGAAAACTTAGAGAGCCCAAATTGTCCTGAAAATTACAACCATAAAAAGCTTCCAAAACCAACATCACATTGCGTCGGCAATTAGAAATACACGTCTGCAAATCACGATAAGATTCATGGGTGAGCGGAACAATATCAAGAGCATACACCTTACCTTGGTAAAAGCGTGTATACTGACTGCTGAGTTTAATAACAAAATAGCGGTTTTGAAAAACCTTTGCCAAAAACTCCGTTTCAATCATCTTAGAGAAACTATAAAATCCGCCACGCTGTTGCATCATCATGCCCAAAGCCGGCAATTCAAAAACGATAGCTCTGTCATCGCGCAAATAAAACAAGCAAACAGCACCTGTTTGGTCATTTGTTGTATCACTTTCACAACAATAAATTTTGCCCATTTCCAAATTTGCACACAAACCATATTCCAAACTAAAGCAAACACGTTCAATTCGTTCCATGGCAAGCTGCACATGAGGAAGCTGACCCAACATACGGAACAACTCTGGAGACAAAATCTCCTCAGCCGTTTTCATTTTATCTAAAGGCAATCCACGATTATATTCTTCAATCGCCTTAAACAAAGTCAAAAAGTGCTGTCCGAACCAGCCATAAATCAGTTTTTCAACAGCTTTCATATCACCAAAGTCAACTTTTCTGTGTTGAGCTTTGTTTTTTTTAGAAGTATTCATAATAAAATAAATTATAAAGTTTGACAAAATAATTCTTACTTGACAAACAGAATATCATCCAGAAAGTTTTTGTCAATATTAATCACTAAATATAATAAAAAAAGAAATAATCTTAAAACCCCAAAGCCCGCGCTTTGCGATAAGTATTATGCGTAATCGCCATCGCCAACGCATCGGAAGAGTCGGCATTTTTAGGTTGACAATTAGGGAGCAAAATTTTCACCATAGTTTCCACCTGAGACTTTTGCGCATGTCCCACGCCCACAACAGCTTTTTTAATTTTATTGGGTTCATATTCGGCCACCGGAATACCATAAAGAGCCGGCACCATAATCACCACACCGCGCGCCATACCGAGTTTGATAGTCGATTGCGGATTATCATTCAAAAACACTTGTTCAATAGAAGCCTCATCCGGATGATAAGTTTCCACCACCTGACGCAAAGTATTGAGAATAACGGCCAAGCGTTCCGGCAAAGGCTGTTTTGGATCAGTTTTAATAAAGCCGTCCGCCACATAAGACATACGGTTTCCCTCAACCTCAATCACCCCCCAACCGGTAGAAGACAAACTCGGATCAAGTCCCAAAATCCGCATAACTAAGCTCCACAAAAAAAGAGGGCGGACTTTGCCACCCTCAACAAAAGAAAAAAATTAATCTTCACTGCTTTCCAAAGCTTTAAGAACTTCAGCAGAAAACTCGGCATTATGATAAACTTTTTGAACATCATCATCATCTTCCAAAGCATCCACAAATTCCAAGAACTTCTGCGCGGTTTCCAAATCATTAACTTCGGTTTTAACGGTCGGTTTCCAATCCAAACGAGAAGCTGAAGGCGTACCGAAGACTTTTTCCAAAGCCTCAGTCACGGCATTCAAATCATCCGGCAAGGTCTCAATCTCATGAGCCTCTTCATCGGAAGAAACATCATTAGCACCGGCTTCCAAAGCGGTTTCAAACATTTTATCAGCCTCTGCCACATTTGCCGGATACTTAATATAACCGATTCTTTCAAAGTTAAAAGCAACCGAGCCTGACTCGCCCATCACACCGCCGCGTTTACCAAAAATCGTGCGCACATTACCGGCCGTACGATTTTTATTATCAGTCATGGCCTCAACAATAATAGCCACTTTTCCAGGGCCAAATCCTTCATAACGGGTGGAAACATAGTCAGCGCCACCGGCTGTTTGCGTTGCTTTGGCAATAGCGCGTTCAATATTGTCCTTAGGCATACTTTCAGCACGTGCAGCTTGAATAGCCAAACGTAATCTGGGGTTTTTGTCCGGTTCAGGCAAACCGCTCTTAGCGGCAATAGTAATATCACGAGCAAGCTTAGCAAAAACTCTTGCTTTTTTAGCATCTTGAGCACCTTTACGGTACATAATATTTTTAAACTGGGAATGTCCAGACATAACCTTAATCTCCGAAAAAAAACAAATAAAATCACCGCATTTTTACTCTAATATTTTGATAAAATCAAGCCCCTGCATAAATTTTTTTTAAATTTACACAGGGGAAAGAACAAATTTAAGCAGGATAAAGAGCTAAATATCCATAACGATATAATCAATTTTTGCCGGAGAAACATTCACGACTTTAAGCTTAATATCGTTAATGCGATAGACCCCGACCTTGGCCGGAAAAGCAAGCGTTTCGAATGTTCCGTTCGAAGAATCCTGTGGGTTAAAAACAAAATAAGTCATAACCATTTGCCCATTTTTAATTCCCTCATACTGCAAATCGAAACCGGCCACAGGTTTAGTAGTTTCAACAGCAGAAGTCTCCGTCGGTCTAAAACGAAAGTCATAAGGCTTAGGATTAACATCATCAAGAAGCAATACCAATCTATTATTCCGAATAACGCCGCTGCGATTATAAACCGAGCCATCCCGACGCACCAAAAACACATATTCATTTCCCGTATCAGCGGGGATCAACACAAAATCTTCTCCATTAACTTGCACTTGTCCGATAATCGGGAGTTTATCACCTTTGTAAAAATCAACCGCAATACCTTCACCACCCAGGCTGCCTTTCATCACAGCTTCAACTTCATTTTTAATAGTATATTTTTTAGCATAAGTTTTTTGAGACAACATAGATTTTCCAGCATAAGCCGAGGTAACCAAGCCCTTTCTGCGGCTGTCTTCAGTAATATATTCAGTTTTCAAGAGTTTTGGCTCTTGAGAGAAAAATTCAATAGCATAACTTCCCTGTTCAAAAAACCAGCTGTCTCTTTCTTCCAGGAGCCGATGTTCTCCGGCATGAATAGCACAAGAAGACAAAAAAGCCGCACAAGCTAAAACAAAAATTTTTTTCATAGTTAAACTCTCAAAAAACACTTTGAATATTAAATAATACCAGTTATTATCACAATAAAGTAAACAAATATTTAGCATCTGAAAAAAGATTAGGAAAAAAATGACCAAAGAAAACAAAGGCGGCAGTTGCTGGCAAATAACATTTGCCGCAGCAGAAACATACCCCGAAACCTTAAGCAATTTTATTGATGAATACTTCACAACCTCAGCCCTAGACTATCAAGATAACGGCAAAGAAGTTTTAAGCGCTTATGCAGACATAAATTTTAATGAGGCAGACTTTAAGCAAGCAGCACAAAACCAAGGAATATCTCTGCCGCCATATCAAAAAACTTTGCTTGAAAGCAGCAACTGGCTAAAAGATTATGTCATAAAATTTGCACCGGTAGAAGTGGCTGATTTTCTGATATACGGCATACATGAAAAATCCCAACCGCAAACCAATAAAATTCCGCTGCAAATTTATGCCGCAACGGCTTTTGGCTCCGAACATCCGACAACCAAAGGCTGTCTGGAGGCATTATGCTGGCTGTACCACCAAAAAAACTTTATACCGCAAAATATTCTGGATATGGGCACCGGCTCCGGTATTTTGGCTTTAGGCGCGGCCAAACTGCTTGGCAAAAACAGCCGCATAACCGCAGTTGACATTGATGACGAAGCCGTCATTGTCACCCTGCAAAATGCTGCCACCAACCATGAAGAAGACCACATACAAGCCTTTTCTGGTGATGGCTACAAAACACCGGCAGTTTCACAAAACGCCCCCTATGATCTTATTTTTTCAAACATTTTGGCACGCCCGCTGATTGAAATGGCCCCAGCACTGTTTCAAGCCCTTCGCCAAGGCGGATACTGCATTTTATCCGGCTTTGTGGAAGAACAAAAAGACTGGGTCATCACCGCCCACGAACAACAAGGGCTGAAATTAGTCAAATGCAACATCATCAATAATTGGTGCACGGCCGTTATGGAGAAAGAATAATGATAAAAACTGAATCCCTCATACATACCATGAAACAAAACAAAATCGATGGTTATTTGCTACCGCGCAATAATATGTTCATCAGTGAAGATATTCATCCGGCAGAAAACAAAATTATGAAATTATGCGGATTTTCTGGCTCAGCCGGAACATTGCTGATTATGAGGGAAGGCAAATCATACTTGTTTGTAGATGGTCGTTATGAACTTCAAGCCCCGGAAGAAACCGATTCGACAGAGGTTGAAGTTATCTGCACCACCAAAATTTCCATGTACGATTGGATGAGAGCAAACCTTCCCGAAGGCTTCAAACTCGGGCTCAATCCGCAAACAATTTCCATTGCCGAATATTCAAAACTGCAAAACAAACTCCCGCAAATAAAAATTTATGCAATTGAAGAGCTAATTGATAAAGACCTACCATTGGTCAAAGGCCGCGTTTTTGAACAAAATATTGAATACGCGGGTATCTCCAGAGAAGAAAAAATTGGCAGTATCATGTCATTTCTGAACAATCATCACAAAGACGGCTGGCTTTTTTGCGCGTCAGACAGTGTTTCGTGGTTGTTAAATCTTCGCTCCAAATGCCTGCCCGACACACCGATTATCAGAGCCTACGCTTGGGTTGGCCAAAACGGAGAGATTGCCGTTTTCGGCGGCAACCTGGACTTTGGCAAAATCACCCCAAATTTTGCAACCTATAACCTAACCGAATTAGATTCCTTCTTAAAAAAGCACAAAAAAACCAATGTATATATAGATGAAAAAAACACCCCGTTATACATTGCCAAACTTGCTCAAAAGCACAAAATCAACTTATACCAACACACTGACATATGCGAAATACAAAAGGCCGTCAAAAACCCGATAGAACTTCAGGGAATAAGAAAAGCACATAAAAGAGACGCCCTGGCGGTTATAAACTTTTTATATTGGCTTGAAAACAATTTTGAAGGCCAAACCGAACTTGAAATTGTCAACAAACTGCATGAATTTCGCGCTCAAGGCAAAAACTTTTTTTCAGAAAGCTTTGAAACCATTGCCGCCTTTGGCAGCAATGCCGCCATCGTGCATTACCATCCCACGGCCAAAACCAATAAAGAGCTCAAATCAGGCTCGCTATTATTACTGGACAGCGGCGCACAATATTATGATGGAACAACGGATATCACCCGTACGATAGCTATAGGCAAGCCCACGCAAGAAATGATAAATAACTTCACCTTGGTTCTAAAAGGTCACATTCGCTTAAGCCAAGCCCTATTTCCACAAGGCACCACAGGCCAAAACCTTGATGCTTTGGCAAGGCTTGATTTATGGAAAGAAGGCAAAGATTACCACCACGGCACCGGACACGGCGTTGGCTGCTTTCTGAATGTGCATGAATGCCCCCTAAGAATATCAACCTCAGGGTCGACTTATCCTCTGCAAGCAGGAATGATAACCTCCATAGAACCCGGATATTATAAAGAAAATGCTTATGGCATCCGCATTGAAAATTTGGTTGAAATCACCGCTAATGCCCAAAGCAACACCTTAAGTTTTGTTCCCTTAACGCTTGTCCCGATAGATAAACATTTGATTAATGACAAACTCTTAAACAAAGAAGAAAAAGATTGGCTCAACCGTTACCACGAACGCATAGAACAAACTTTAAGCAAAGAGCTCGCCCCCAATGTTCAAGAATGGCTCAAGCAAGCCTGCGCCAAAATTTGATAAGAATAACCAATATATCCCTATTGCTATTTTAAGAACGAATATATATATTCATAACTTAGAAACAAAAGATTAAGGAAAAAAAATTAATGCAGTTTAAGAGAATATTCAAAAAAATCTTGTCATGGTCAGGACTGTTTTTCTTCGCTTTGGCAGCATATATGATTTATGTACAGCTCTCAAAATACCAGCTGTCAGACATCAAAAATGCCCTGCTGAGCATACCGGCGCACAACCTCTGGATGGCTTGTCTGGCCTCATTTTTGGGCTACGTTGCCCTATCCTCTTATGACTGGCTGGCTTTGCGTTACATCAAGCGTCCATTAGCTGCATGGAAATGGATTTTTGCCGGTTTTATTGGCTTTTCGGTCAGCAACAATGCCGGCCATGCAATTGTGTCAGGCGGAGCGATTCGCTATCGCTTATACACACGTTGGCGTTTTCATGGTTCAGAGATTGTGAGAATGGTCACCTTTTCAGGTTTTACCTACCTGGTAGCTTGCTTTTTCTTAATCATCGTCGGCTACTTTTTAACCCCGTCACATGCTTTTGGCGCGGGCTCAGTCTCACATGTCACCACGCTGACGGTCACCATCATTTCAGCCATCGGTTTGGCCATTTATTTTGGCATCTGCGCTTTTTACAAAGAACCGATAACCATTAAAGACATCAAATTTGAAATACCGACCGTACGGATGGCCTTAGAGCAAGTGTTTATCGGCGGTGCAGATATTTTAATGGCCTCATTGGTGCTTTATTCAACCTTAACGGCCTTTGTTCCCATTCCCTTCACAACATTTATGGGCGTATTCATCATAGCTGCCGTTTTGGGTGTATTTTCACAAGTCCCCGGAGGTCTAGGTGTATTTGAAGGCCTGTTTTTACTCATCATCCCGGGAGAACATAATACAGCCCTGCTCTTTGGCGCATTAATTGCTTACCGCATTATATACTACCTTCTCCCGCTTGTTATTTCGGGCATTGTTTTGATAAGTTATGAAACTTATCACAAAATCCGCCGTCAAAACCAAATAGACGAGATAAAGGCCGAAAGAAAGAAACAAGCTCTGGCACAAAAACAAGCATAAAAATAAAAGCTCCGAAAATTTCGGAGCTTTTATTTTTACTTCTTCACAAATTGATAAGAAACAGAATAGGCTGAATTCCACCATGGTTTATAAACCACCTGTTTCAACACCACCCACTCTCCCACTTTAAGTTCGGGAAAATCAGATTGAGGCAGTTTGAGCTTTCCCATAATCGGATGAATAAAGCAATATTTGTCATTTTCCACAGCATCGACACACCACCGATCAGAATACTCCGCAGGTACCAAACAAACATCAAAAAGCAAACGATATTCCGTTCCACCTAAAAAAACTGTTTCAACACCGGTAATACCTATTTTCAAAGCGCAGCACATATCGGGCAAAACAGAATTTTTATCAATCAGTTTAAAAGAAAAAATCTCGTTTTTACCATGGAAAGGAGCAAATTCCAAACCTTTTTCATCAACCAAGACCAACGGATGATAAGAAACACAAAATTCGTACTTTTGCAAAATTTCTTGGTGGCTGGAACATGAACAATTAGAGTGCTTTTTGCTCCTAAAAAAATTTGTTACATCCCTGCCGCAATCAGAAAGAGTAAAACTAATTCCCAAATTAATTAATTTGAGCCAAAATTATCCACGCTTGATTTTGCTAGCAGAAGAACTGTTCAATGCCTTAGATGATAAGGAAAAAGAAAGTATCACAATACCGATGATATACTGGACAAGAGATGACCACTACACCTCAATATCCGAAAACGAGTATCGTCATCGTAAGGCCTACGGAAGACCAGCTTGGATAAACAATAATGATTATCAAAGACCTGCGCAGGCTTTTGATTTTATATGCTATCAAAAGGTTCTGGACATGATAGTCAAATCCCAAAGCGAAGCACTTATCTTAACCTGCGGATGTAATGATTAATCAAAAGAAAAAAGCTAATTCTTATCGAATTAGCTTTTTTCTATTTGGTTGCGGGGGCAGGATTTGTCCGCGACGTTGCTTTGCAACGCTTGTTCCTTCGCGTTCATTCGCTACGCTCACCGGCGTTCTTCGCCCGCCTTTCACTTGGCGTGAACCTACTTTTTTCGTAGGTTCAAATCAGCCGCGCCATACAAAAAGAAAAAAACCAGCCTCAAGGGCTGGCTTTTTTCTATTTGGTTGCGGGGGCAGGATTTGAACCTACGACCTTCAGGTTATGAGCCTGACGAGCTACCGGGCTGCTCCACCCCGCGATAAATGATGTGCATTACATACGCTTTTTTACACAGTTTGTCAAGGCCTATTTTGAAAAAAAATTCAATTTTTTGCTTTAAATTGACATTTCTATAAACTTTTTTATACAATACATAAAAAATTAACCTTAAGGAAATAACCCTCATGAACAAAAAATACATCAACCTCCTCTTCTCATTTTTAACCATTCTCACCGGCTGCAAACAAAACGAAACACCGCCCAATTACCTTGATGTGCAAAAATATACCATAAATGAAGAATTAACTTATACCGTTTTGCTCTATGACACGAGAAATTCCATCATCTTATCCATGCTCAACGCCGCAAAAGACACACCGGACCAAGCCGCAGAGGTTTTAGCGATTCGCCAAAAGCACCCCGAAAAATATGCCGACGCCTCATTAAGAATGGCTCTACTTGACGGCAACATCAATCAACTTGACGTCAAACAAAAAACGATTGAAGAAATCCGCGAACAAAACATCGACCTGTATAAAGGAAAATTTAACGTAGAAAGCATACAAAAAACCACAGCCTACTACACAGAACAACTCACCAAAATGCAAAAGGCACTCACACAAAGCAACGGCTTATCATTAGAGGATGCCTTTATTGATTTATATATTTTCAATCCGGTCTACCTTCAAGATTCTACGAAAGAAGAAGTTTCTCTGCCTATTCTCAACGCCGCCAAACAAATTGCGGTTTCGCGTTTTGACAACATCCAGTGGCACAAAAGAATCAGCGCTTGCGTTAAAGAAAAGTCTACCGAAAACAACGACTTTACCCAAAACATCATCGATTGTGCCAATGATTATACCAAAGCGTTTTCTCAAGAAACAACAAAAGTCATCAAAGAGCTGCAACCCCACCAAAAAGAATTTTTTAATCTACAGCCAATGCCTGATAAAACAAAAATGAAAAAAGTTTTATCTCAAGATGGCACAACCTACATATGGCAACCCCAAGCATCTCCCCAATAAAAAAATTTCTCACCTTCTAAAAAAAAACAGCCCTCAGGATACCCCAAGAGCTGTTTTTTTGTTATACTAAAGACTACATCTTACTATTATCGTCAATAACGGAAAGGTTGCCAGCGGCAATTCTCCCCTTATCGTTATAAAGTTCATAAGCCATATGAGCGCCTTCAACAATCGGATTAATTCCAGCTTTTTGCATCTGCGTAATATGAACAAAAACATCTTTTCCACTATCATCTGAAGTAATAAAACCATAACCTTTTTTAGTATTAAACCACTTCAATACACCGTATAACATTATACCTCCTCATATAATTATATCTAATAATTGATTTTTTTAACAACAACAACACAAAGTTACAACCTTTAGAAGTTGTTGTCAATAAATTTATACCAATAAATGCACCGCATAAAACGAAAGTTCAAATTGTTAGAATAACCCTAGTGAAAAAAACACGTCAGAAATTCCGTCCTACGCATAAATTATAATATGACATATCCACAATTTATATTAGCAACTACTAATACAAAAGCAACTAAAAAATATTTACATATTATAATTTTCTAATAAATAGTCTTCAAAAAAACAATTTCAATATAGAAAGAACAAATCGTCTAAAATCGACACATTTGACTAAGAATAAACTTGATTTGCAAAAAGAAGCAGGTTATCTCAAAATAACTTACTTGGGTGAATACTACTTTTTAGGAATGAAAGTCGGCGAACTCTATGCGTATAACAATCAGGGAACAAAGTTATTTGACAACGCCTATCAATCAGCTTCAGTCAATCAAGACAAATTTGTTCTCGGGCAAGACAGCGTTTATTATCTTGGAATGAAAGACGACGGTGGGCAATACATCACCGATGGCCCGTATGAAAGTATTTATCTCGGAGAGAGCGCCGTTTTCCTCAAAAAAGAAGGCAAATGGAGTCTGCAAGAAAAGCTCGGAGCAATTCCTGAAACATTCACCAACATGCTTGTCATCAAAGAAACCTCTAGTGGCAAAACTTATTATGCCGTTGAAGAAAAGAGCAAACGTTGGACAGTTTACACCGATGCCGGAAAACGCTACAACCGCTATGCCAAAACCAAGATTGACAAATGGCAAAAAGCCGGTCAAAACACTTGGAACGCAAAAGCTGAAGGCCTGAGCGGATTTTCAATTGAAAAATTGAAATAATCCTGCCAGCCCATCAATCAAAAAAATCCCTTGAGTTTATTCTCAAGGGATTTTTTTGATTATCGCTGAATATTAACTCGCAAATTATTCCAACCACCGGCTGCTTGAGGCGCAGAAGTAGTCGCTTTTTGCGCCGGCTGTTGAACAACGGCATTTTGCTGTTGAGCCTGTCTGACCAGTTGCTGCTGTTCATTATTTAAGGGATATCCGACCGGAACAATTTGATTCAACAACGCCGGAGATACAAAGTTCATATTTTGCTCTTGAAAAGAATTAATCATAGCATCAAACACTTGAGCCACCGGAGCAAAATTATAAGTCATAACTTTTCCGCCATAAAACACGGCAATGGCCTGACACGGAGAAGAAACCAAGACATCGGTATAATCAACCCCTCTGACATAACGAAACATAAGTTTAGGTTCCATGACGCATTGCGCTACATTTTGAGTATCAATAAATTCAGAAGTAGCAAAAAACAATCTAAACAAAACATTTCGCAAATTAGGCCCGATACTACCACAATAGCCCGTAACGGCCATACCATCGAGCGTATAACCGGTATAACCTTGAGGCACATTGGAAATATGATAACAAAACACATTTTCGGCATTAATAATATTATTAACGGCCGCCCCACCCAAATCTTGTTGAAAGATTGGTAACATAGAAAGGTTTTCGCTATCAGTTTGCGGCTGAGTTTGATTAATACGCCGCCAGTTATCTTGAGCAGACTGAAAAGACTGCACTCCATCCGTGCTCTGAGAAACTGCAGGGTTGATAAAGTTTATCAAAGACACAAACACCACAACACTTAAAAAAAATTTTCTATACATAAAGTTCTCCTTGTATCAAAATCGAAGGAAAAATACCGCTTACCAACCATAGCAAACGGTATTTTATGTCTGAAAATAAGTTTACCAAATATCATCATAGCTCAACGTAGGATCATTCAAACGTTTCGCATAAGCATTGTCTTTAGACCAAGTACTTCTAAAGTTATTAAACTGGTCATACTTGTCCACATACGCATTACTATAACGATCATTAACACGGTCAAAATAGCAATAAACCGTAACATAAGCTTCCAACTGACGTCTCAAGACAGGGAACAAATTCCACACCACCAATTCACTGTCTTTCAAAGTTGTATCCTGAGAAACACTGTCAGTAGCCTTCAAGCCCAAATCGTCAATATAGTCTTTGTAGTAAACATAAGGATACATAAAGCCCATAATAGCACTCCATCCATAGAAGGTATTACCGCTCTTATGAGGATAAACGTTCGCTCTTAACCACGTATTTTTCTGGAAATAAAGTGGTGTAGGTGTCGGCGTGTCTGAAGGGTTCCTTGGGTAGTCAGGGGTCCACAAATCACGTCTTTGGCTAGCCGAAACCTGAGGCCCCGGAACACCGGCTTGAGCCATAGCCCAACCTGCAGGGTTGATTGTAATAATACGAGCATACCCCGGAGGACAAATCGGCGCAGGAATAATACCCATCCAAGGAGAAGTCCAGCAGTTTGAATCTGTTGAAGAACACTGTTTTCCGGAGCCGATATTAGGAACAACCTGTGTTTTGCCGCCAGATGTTTTCACACTCACGGTAATTTTTTCCCAATAAGGCACATTTTCATCGTAGTTATTACTAACCACATAGATACCTTTATTAATAAAGTCAGGTAAAATATCACTCAAACGCGCACCACCGCGAGTGGTTAACTTAATATCATGCATAACGGAAGTATAAGCCGGATTCACCTGATAAGCATCATAATCCGGATGATAAGAAGACACATCGGCCACCGTCGGAGTTGCATTAGCATCCCACTTACGTTGATCAACAAAACGGTCAGCCAAAATATAACCGGTGCCGCTTGGCAACGAGGTCAAAATATCGGAAGAATAATTCGAACTCACCTCCAAAACGCCTTTTCTAATCTGTACGGACCCGTCTGTTGAAGCCGTACCGTTTGTAACCGACAAGATACTGCCGTTTGTGTCTCTAAACATATCAATACGACTATCGGATGTTTCCAACTGGTTTAAGCCGTTTGTAGCGCCGGTGGAAACAATAAAGCGACCGTTATCGACCAAAGTCTGCCCTTTAGTCACAATCAATTCACGACTATTAACGCCGCCCGGAGCAAGAGTAACAGAGCCATCTGTCGGAGCCATAACAATTTGAGTGCCGGAAACATTCATACTGACCGACTTATTACCGACAATCACTTCATTGTTAGGACCCATAAACACTTTACTGTTATTAATATTTCCTTGTCCCCATTCAGCCGTAAAGACAAAACGGTCGTTACTGGGGTTTGAAGCCCAGTCATTGGCCATCAAACCGCCTTGCAAACGTTTTGACTTTGTTTGCTCAGACTTAATAGTGCCGCCCACACTCAAATCACCACCGACAGACACATTTTGTTCAAAATTAGCATCACCTTGAAAATTAGACGTTCCGGCGACATTTAAATTATTGAGATTAGAAGTTCCGCCAACCGTCAAATTATTATTAATAGTAGCACTACCGTCGACCTGTAAATTTCCTTTAACGGTAGAATTTCCGCCCACAGTAGAATCTCCGGTCACATTAATATTTTGCTTAAAGGTACCATCTTTATTAACCGTAAGCGCACCACCAACCGTAACATTACCAGTTGTATTAATGGTTCCGGCATTAACATTACCGCTAATATTAGCAGATCCGCCTGTAATACTACCGGTGACATTGGCATTACCGTTAATTTGAGCTCCTGTAGCCGTCAGCTTACCGTCCTGAACCTTAAACTTACCACCGGAAGCCGAAAGATTTCCATCAGCAGTAATATCGCCGCCAGCCGTAATGTCACCGGCTATATCTGCACCGCCGTTTTCAATTTTCAAAGCATCATCACCATCACCGGTAATAATGAGTTGATTAACATCTTTAATATCATGATCCCCCATAGAGAGTGTAGCTTCCATGGTATTTTCAAGCTCAGTATCCCCCGGCACGCGTTTCAAATAATCATCGCTGGCCATACTACCACTTGTAATAGACTGAAAAGAAGCAGCCACGATAGATCCCTCATGTTGAGGATCCAACCCCAAGGTAGAAAGATCATCAACTTTCCATACGCCCTGAACACCGTTAGCTTCTTTACCTTTAGTATAACCGCCGTTACTACCAATCATAGAGGCAATACGTGAGGCGCGGATCATAGGAATTTCAAATTTAGGATCAGCCAAAATAAAACCGGTCAAAGCATTTGTATCTTGAGTAGGATTATTGGCCACGGAAGAACGCTTAGCAATAGCCAGCTGATATCCGTTAAAGGTATTGCTGCCACGAATATTACCATCTTCATCAACAAAGCCATAAGGTAAATAATCACACAAATGAGCAATTTTATCAATAACCACGGCACCGGTACCATCATTCTTAAAGGTATCAAAATTTTGAGTTTCAGCCCCCTTACAACCGGTAGTAATTTCATTACCTTTAATAATTTCGGAATAATGATCTTTAATATAATTATCAAATCCTTGAATCATCACTCTCATTTGGCTAGCCGCATTAATATCCTGCAATTCGGTTGTGCGTTCAGCCGCTTTTTTATACAAAATAGGAGTAACCATAGCAATAAGCGTAAGCATAGCCAAGGCTTCAATCATTAAGCCGCCGGAATTTTCCTTAGAATTAAACAATTTAGACATCACACATCTCCTTCTGAGTTAAGCTAGTGCTGTAGCTTTGACGGCAAGGTGGAAATATAGGCCAAGCAATAATCGCAAGCTTTATTATCACCGCAAACATTATAAAAACTGTGTTCACCTTCATCACCTGAGACAATGTATTGAGGGATAGGATCCCATTTCACATCACGAGCATTAATTCCCATAGATGTACCGATTTTGTTTTGCTCAGATTTAACCGGTTCCAAAGGCACCGTATAACCGATGTGTCCGCCGCCCACACCGAACACATTATAAATAGCCGAAATCAAATCGTTTCTAGGTTTTCCATCTCTCACATTTTTCCAACGTTGAGGAATGCACCCATAAGTAATAAGATAAGGACGATAATTATCACCCGAGCATTGGGCCGCTTTGTTGGCCATATTTTCCGTATCGGTACTGACACAATAAAGATAAGAAAAGTTCTGTTTAGTAATATCATTATCTTCATCGATTTGGAAGCCGACCGGCAAAAAGTCTTTAATATCATCCAAGCTCACCTCACCGGGGGTATAACTACCGCTTTGATAAGCCTGATCGGTCACAAAAGTCTGAGCAGCTTTTTGTTGCAAATAGATTTTAGTCAAAGTAGCCTCAGCCTGAGGAGCGACATAAATATTGCGCATATCCGACCGCACCGAAAGATTAAAAGAGGCCAGAGCAACAATAAAAGTAGCTAAAACAACCCAAATATACATAAGCCCAATCCAAGTAATATCACACAAAGTTAAGTATATCATAAAATTCAAAGCAATGCCAACAAATTATGAAGGCCAAAGCCGGAATTTAAGATAACCTAAATGACAAATGTTAAGGCAATTATAACGAAAATAAGATAATTAAAGGTTAAAAAAATAAAAAAATATGTTTAATAAGTCGCTTTTTGTAGTTTTCTAAGAAGAAATAATAGTCTAAAGTAAGAGCATATCATTTTGAATGGGGAATAAAAATGGTTAAAGACGATAAAGTTTTTGATGATGAGGAAGAAGAAGGGGAAGAAACATCAACCTCAAGTGCATCAAACATAACCAAGAAAAAGATACTGATAATCATACTTCCAATACTGATAATCATCGGATTGGTAGTAAGTTTTTATGCCGTAAAGAGCAATGAAAAAAAAGCCGAAAAGCCACAAAATTATACGGTAATAGAAAATCAAACAGAAAGCAAAAGTAGTAACAGCGGCTTGATTTTATATGACTTTAAGGAAGTTGACTGCAACCTAAAAGCCGAGAAGAATGCCGCCAAAAAAGTCAAGATACAGTTGACAATAGAAACGCCGGATTCAGACAAAATACAAATAATTGAGGGATTATCACCGCGCGTTAACACCTTGTTGATAGAACATATGGTAGGATTATCGGCAGAAGAGGTTCAAACCCCAGAAGGTTTATATTGGCTAAAACAAGACTTGCTATATCGTCTCAATCTCATATTATCCCCGATAAAAGTAACCAACATAAACTTTAAAACCTTTGAAATAATAGAATAAAGCAATAACGCCGAAAGGACAAAGACGGTGGCAGAAGAAGAGCAAAATAAAAAAACGACACAAGCATCACAAGCAACGGAAAAGCAAGCAACGCCGGAGCAAGTTTCCGCAGAGTCCAAAGAGTCCAAAGGCTCAAAAGAGCAAAAAGCCCAAGCAACAGCACAATCTGCCGAGAAACCGGAGACAACCTCGGCCTCCGAAGCAGTTGCACAATCCACACAAGGAGCATCAACAACAGAAAGCGTAAAAAATATTCTCAATCAAGAAGAGCTGGATTCGTTGATGAATAAGGGCGAAGAAGATGTCAGCGCCGGCGTAAAAGCCATTTTAAATTCATCCATGATATCCTATGAGCGCCTCCCAATGTTAGACGTCGTCTTTGACCGTCTGATAAGGATGATGGCCACCTCGATGAGAAACTTCACCCAAGATAACGTTGAAGTTTCGCTGGAGAGTATAGAATCCATGCGTTTTGGAGAATACATTGAGGGTTTAACCCAACCAACACTTTTAGCCGTATTCAGAGCCGAGGAATGGGACAACTATGGTCTGATTTCAGTCGATTCGGCATTGGTATATTCCATCGTAGATGTTTTGTTAGGAGGCAGAAGAGGCACGGCGGCCATGCGCATAGAAGGACGCTCCTACACAACCATAGAACTTAATCTTGTCAAAGACATGATAGATTTGGTCTTAGCCGATTTATCGACAGCTTTTGACCCGATAACATCTGTAAATTTCAGCTATGACCGCACCGAAACCAACCCGCGTTTTGCAACCATAGCCCGCTTATCCAACGCCGTCATTGTGGCCCACCTTCACATAGACATGGAAGACCGCGGCGGGCGTTTGGACTTAATGTTGCCGTATGCCACATTAGAACCGGTCAGAGACCTATTGTTGCAAATGTTTATGGGCGAAAGATACGGACGCGACACGATATGGGAAAATCACCTTGTCGAAGAGCTCTGGGACACGGAAATAGAGCTTAAAGCATCCTTAAAAGAAATGTCCATAGACTTAGGCGAGATAGCCAAATGGAAAAAAGGTTCATTTTTAGACTTAGATATGAGCAAGAATGCCGACATAACCCTATGTTGCGGAGATGTCCCGTTACTTATCGGAACGATGGGCCGCAAATCAGATAAAATTGCCATAAAAATCAAAGGAAAGGCACCCAAAGATGAATAATCTTGAGCTTTTAATCAATATCATCATCATCATCTTATTAATACCGACAATCATTTTTGCCTACAAGCTAAACCGCAATCTTGAAGCCATGAGGCAAAACCAAAGTAGTCTGGCCAAATTGGTATACTCATTGAATGAAGCCACCAACAAAGCCGAGAATTCGATTCCCAAGCTCAAAGATGCCACCAAGACCACTTCCGGTGAACTAAAAGAGGTTGTAGACAGTGCCAAGAACCTAAAAGATGACCTGATGTTCATCAACGAAAGAGCCGACAGTCTGGCAGACAGATTAGAAAATGTCATACATAACGGGCGCCAAATCAAAGGAGAAATATCTTCTGAAGAAGCCGTTTCCCAAACAACATCATCAACCCCCGCAACAGCAGAGGAAGATTCCCCCTCCTCGGCCGAACTGGAATTATTAAAAGCATTACGCTCAATCAAATAGGAAAAAACATGTTCAAGAAGAAATTGCGTATCTTACCAATATTTATATGCCTGTCAGTTTTAATGCTGAGCATAAAAATAAGCTATGTGGTCAACACCATCAACAATTCATCACAACATAGCATAAGACTAGAAACGCAAGCTGCTTTTGCAGAAGAAGACAGTGCCACGACTCAAGCCCTAAGCACGGCCCTAAAGCAAGGCAGCCAAGAAGACATTTCTTCCGGCAAAGCCCCCGGCCCAACATTTACGGAATCAGAAGTGGCCATATTACAAGATTTGGCGCAACGCCGAGAAGCACTGGACATGAGAGAAAAAGAAATAGACAAGAAAGCCCTACAACTTCATATAACGGAAGAAGAAATCAACAAGAAGCTAGAGCAACTCCAAGCATATGAAAGCAAATTAAGAGATTTGATGCAAGATTACAAAGAAAAAGAACAAGGCAAATTAGCCGCATTAGTCAAACTCTATACATCCATGAAACCGCAAGACGCTGCCCGCATCATAAACACCTTGGACATAGAGCTGGCCACAGCTTTGTTAAGAGGCATGAAACCCACCACCTCATCGGCCATTTTATCCAAGATGGATGCCGCAAAGGCAAAGGCAGTCACCAATCACTTAATCGGCAATAGTTTAACCAATATCGAGAAATAAGATTGAAAAACAAAAATGACATAACAAAATTTTTAGGCAAGGCAACTTTTCTGAGTATGCTTTTAAGCTTAGCATGCATAACAGAAGCCACGTCAGCCATAACGCTGGAAAGAACACAAAAAGGCGTTTTGGCAGAGATAGAGCTTGCCGCAAATGAAACTTATGACATTTCGCAAACCGACAACATATTAAACATCCAATTAAGCCAAAGCAACCTGCAAGATTTGGAAACCATAGCCCAAATACTTCCGCAATATATACAGCTGGGTCCGACAAGCCCCGATAAGAAAGCGCTGGAATTAAAACTTTCGCCCGATATTTCAGCAAACAGCTACACAAAAGACAACAAGCTATACATAGCCTTTGAAACAGATACCGACGCTAAAGTTTTGCCCCAAGCCGGCCCTCTTCCCACTATTGAAATCAGCTACAAAGCGGAAGAAGACTTTGACCGTTTTATCATAAAATTTCCCAAACTGCCCACATATCGTATCAACACCGGAGAGGGTAAAACAGATTTGATTTTTGCCGCCCCATTCCGCTTAAAGAGCAGCAGCATAAAGAATTATCCTCAAAAAGGCGGCCTAACTTTTACCCAAAGAGAAGACGGGCAAACTGTATTATCTTTTCCCGAGAACTTAAAACAAAGGTATGAGCAAAACAACAACTTAATAATAGATTTATCATCTCGCCCATCAGAAAATCAAAATTACTTTAGTGCCTTGTCAAACACGGAAGGTCTTGCATCCGGCAACCAAGAGGAAGCACCGCTCATCAAGACCAACAGCCTGAGTTTTTCATGGAACATACCGGTCAGCATAGGTGTTTTCAAGAGGAATGGTTATTTGTGGATAGTCTTTGACCACCCACAAACTTTTGACATAAGCGAACTAGCCAAAGAGGCAGCCCCACTCGGAACGGATGTAATCCAGATTCCCAATAACATGGCCGCCATCATACGCCTCACACCGCAAAAAGACGCCAATGTCAATATCCGCAAAGAAGGTTTGCTGTGGATTGTTGATTTATATACGGGGCATCCGGCGGTCAAGACCAAAGAATTTTCAATTTTTCCGCAATATGATGTAGCCAATAATGCTTATTTATATATTCCAAGCACCTCGCTCAATCAGAGTGTGTCTTTTTTTGATCCGGAAATTGGTGATATAATAACAGTACTCACCACAGACGAAATCAATACCGGCTTAAAAAACAATTATCTATATCCGGATATAGAATTTATGAGCAGCTACAACGGCATAGCCAGTATATTTAACACCGATGACCTCAATACGGATATAGGCAGCACCGGCGTATTAATTCGCCGTACCAAAGGCAGTATGCGGATATCAGAAAATTTAGACATACTCAAGCGCCGAGCCAAACTAAACCAACAGGCACCAATGGAAGACAACATTTTTGCCCCGATAGACAAGGAGCTTTTAGCACAACCGTTTAACGAGGCTCAAGCGGAACTCGAAAACAACATTGCCGCAGCCAATAAGGATCAAAAAGAAACAAGAACCATAACGCTAGCCACCTATTACCTCAGCAAAGGTTTAGGTCTGGAAGCGCTCCAACTTTTGGAAAAACTGGGACGAGACAATCCCGCTCTACAACAAACGCCCAATTACCATAAACTAAAAGGCGTTGCCAACTTTCTGCTAAGAAGATATTCTGAGGCAATGGAAGATTTTTCGTATGAAGATTTAGCCAACTCACCGGAAGCCAACTTGTGGAGAATATTAACATCAGCCGCAGTATCACCCAAAAAAGAGGACAACAGCATCATCAACAGTTATGCTTATCTGATAAAAGATTACCCCAACGAGGTAAGGAGAAGAATTTCTTTAGTTGCCGCGGAGGCCAGTATCCAAGCCAATGACGACTTAAACCTTCAAAACAGCATAGACATCATCCGCAACTCAGACAACCAAGCAGATTTCACGGCCCTAGTCAGTTATTATGGTGCCAAGAAAATGGAAATGTTAGGTTACCCACTCAACGCCATCAGAGAATACCGAAACACAGCCTTGCTAAATTCGCCCAAGTATTCAGCCTATGCGCGCCGAGACATCATAAAATTACAAACGCGCACCAACAGCTTCAAAACAGCTGACGCGATTAAAGAATACGAAAGATTGCGTTATGCTTGGGGTGAGACCAGCTTCAAAAAAGACATATTAAAAGATTTGGCTTCATTTTACAGTCAGGCCAAAGATTATGCCTCATCCCTCAAAACCCTGAACACCTTGCGTAATATGAGCACATCGGAAGAACAAACCGACATCACACGTCAAATGGTCAGCATATTTGAAAATGTTTATTTAGGCAATCTGGATTCGCAAATGAGCAGTCTCAAATCACTCGCTATGTATGAAGATTATAATTGGCTGGCACCATTGAGCAAACAATATAATCAAATAGCCACCAAGATAGCCGACAGATTGGTTGCGGTAGATTTATTAGATAGGGCGTATGAAATTTTATCTGCACAATACCAAAGAGGAGGCCTAACTGCAGAAGAAAAAGGAGCCATAGGCACCAGAATGGCCTTAATAAACCTGTTTCAAGACAATCCGAGTGAAGCCATAAACAATTTGGATAAAAGCGAAAACGAATATTTATCCCCCAGCATAATCAACCATCGCCGCATCATAAGAGCCAAGGCACTATCCGCCATGGGCGAACCTGAAGCCGCATTAGAGTTGTTAAGGAACGACTATAGCCGCAACGGCCTATTGATGAAGGGCGAAATTTATTGGCAAAACAATCAGTGGAACGAGGCGGCAGACACCATAAAATACTTAATAGAAAAACCGCAGCCGAACCAAAAATTGAGTGAAGAGCAACAAAAATTAATCTTAGATTGGGCCACAGCATTGAAGAAAGCCGGCAGAGAAACCGTTATTGTGCGTCTAAGGAATGCCTTTAAGCCCTATTTTGACGGCAGCATCTATGAAAGTGCCTTTAATGTCTTGACAGAAACCTTTGATGAGAACAAAATAGACATCAGAGAAATAGATCAAGCCATTAACAACATTTCAGCCTTTTCGGGTTTTGCAAAAATATACACCGAAACCTTAAAGCAAGGCCCAATGAGTGAAAATATCAAATAAAAAGAACCATGATAAAAAATAAATTCAAAATAGAAAGCCCGTTTGAACCATCGGGCGACCAACCCAGTGCGATTAAAGAGTTATGCGAGGGCATAGAAAGGGGCGACCGCTCGCAGGTTTTATTGGGCGTAACCGGCTCGGGCAAAACCTTTACCATGGCCAAGATTATTGAGCAGACACAACGTCCGGCCATGATAATGGCACCAAACAAGATTTTGGCCGCACAGCTTTATTCCGAAATGAAAGAGTTTTTTCCCAACAACCATGTTGAATATTTTGTAAGCTATTACGATTATTATCAACCGGAAGCATACGTCCCCAAAACAGACACATATATAGAAAAAGATTCTGCCCTAAACGAGCAAATCGACCGAATGAGGAACGCCGCCACCCGAGATATTTTGGAATGTAATGATGTTATTATTATCGCATCCGTATCCTGCATTTATGGCTTAGGCGACGTCGATTCCTATTCAGCCATGACCATTCCGCTCAAAATCGGAGATGAAATTGAAATAAAAGATATCTGCAAACGGCTAACCGAACTGCAATACGAAAGAAACCAGCAAAACTTCGTCCGCTCCACCTTTAGAGTCAACGGAGATGTTTTAGATATATTTCCTGCCCACTATGAAGACAAAGGCTGGCGCATATCCTTTTTTGGAGATGAGATAGAAAGCATCAGTGAGTTTGATTCACTAACCGGCCACAAATTGCAAGATTTGGAAGAAGTCACCATATATCCGGCCAATCATTACGTCACCCCCCGACCGGCATTGGCCCACGCCATGCAAGGTATCAGAGAAGAACTGAAAGAAACCATAGAAAAATTTAATCAAAATAATCAGTTTTTGGAAGCCCAGCGCATAGAACAAAGAACACGTTTTGACCTTGAGATGTTAGAAACGACCGGACATTGCAAAGGAATAGAAAATTATTCAAGGTACTTAACGGGGCGCAAAGCAGGCTCTCCGCCACCAACATTATTTGAATACCTACCGCCGAATGCCATTTTGTTTGTAGATGAAAGCCATATTTCCATTCCGCAAATCGGTGGTATGTTTAAAGGAGACTTTAACCGTAAGAGCACATTGGCGCAATACGGATTTAGATTACCATCCTGTGTAGACAACCGCCCCCTAAAGTTTGATGAATGGGACAAAATGCGCGGACAAAGCATTTTTGTATCTGCCACCCCCGGAGATTGGGAACTTGAGCAAAGCAAGGGAACTTTTGTTGAACAAGTTATTCGCCCGACAGGCCTAGCCGACCCAATGTGTGAAGTTCGCCCGATAGAAAATCAAATAGACGATTTAATGAACGAATGCCGCAAAACCACCGCCAAAGGGGAGCGAGTTTTGGTCACGACCTTAACCAAAAAGATGGCCGAAGATTTAACCGAATATTTGCACGACAACGGCATCAAAGTCCGCTACCTTCATTCAGATATTGACACACTGGAAAGAATAGAAATCATTCGTGATTTAAGAAAAGGTGTGTTTGATGTTTTGGTAGGCATTAACCTATTAAGAGAAGGATTGGATATACCTGAATGCTCATTAGTTGCCATATTAGATGCCGACAAAGAAGGGTTCCTAAGATCGGCACGTTCTTTAATTCAAACCATAGGTCGTGCAGCAAGGAATGCGGAAGGACGAGTTATATTATACGCCGATAAAATGACCGGTTCCATGAAAGAAGCCTTAGAAGAAACAGCCCGCCGCCGTGAAAAGCAGCTGGCATACAATAAAGAACACGGCATCACGCCTAAAACCATCAAAAAAGCCATATCCAATGCCTTAAGCGAAATGACTGAAAGTGATTATCTGGATGATAGCAAGACGACCAACAAACAAGAAATTTCAGATATCAAGAACATCGAAAAGAAATTAAAAGAATACACCAAGAAGATGAAGGAAGCCGCCGCCAACTTAGAATTTGAAGAAGCGGTAATATATCGAGACAAGATAAAAGAGCTTGAAAAACTCGGTCTTAAAAATTTATAGCATAAAAAAGCTCGGAATAAAATTTCCGAGCTTTTATAAAGAAACAATTTCATCATCACTCAGCAGTATTGCCATTAATTTTATCACCAAGATTATCCAACCAATTAGAGAGTTTATTTGTATTTTCTCCCTGAGCGCGCTTACTTCTGTTTTCAATTTTGGTTTTTTTAGAAGAAAACAAATCTTGAATTCTGTTAGCAGCATCTTGTCCGGTTTTCAATTCTGAGTTAACATCGACTTGACTAAAATCACCTTTTCCCAAAATGCCACCAGCAATCTGAGCCAAATTACTAATACTATCGAATCCGGATTCATTATGAGAAATTGTATTTTCCACATTGCTGATAATTCCACCGATATTACTTAAACTCCAATCAGTATTTTGAGCAACATTAGCCACATCTTTTACGGTACGAATAGCCGATTTACCAAAGTTAATAATATCACCGATACTAAATTTTATTTTATTACTACTTGTTTCTTCATTATCTTCATCATCAGAAGCACCACCAGTCAGAGCCCCACTGATAATCTGCGCCGTATTATTGTTTTCAGCAGACGTATCAGGAATTTGGCTTTCATCAACAGCAGCCTGAGCACCGCTACCTCGCACATAAGTAAACTGATCGCCCATAAAATTACCATAACCTAAGGCAGTCGTAACGCTAGAATTACCGGAAAAATATTCAATAAAAGGCCCCATCATAGCCAATAAGAACAACCCCATACCAATAGAAGACAAATGTTTCCAGTTAACCTTGTTAAAGATAGCGGCATAAGCAAACATAATCAACCCAAAGCCTGCCAAGACATAGGCCAAGGTACGCAAATTAGATAAGAATTGCAAAACTTTGCATTGAATTTGTTGAAAGACATCTCCGGAACAACCGGCAATAGAGGCTTGAGCCGCAGCAGCGGAATCAGCATTTGCATTTTCGGAATTGAGGGTATCAGCCCCATTTTCCACTGTTATTCCCACAACACCATTTAAAACCGTTGTTGTTGGTTTAACCCCACCAACGCCCTCCAAACTTGAATCAATAGCAGGAATTGCAGAGGGAATTGCATCAAGCCCATTTTGGTTAGAAAAATCATTACTGACAGGAAGACTTCCGGCATCAAGCCCGCTTTGGTTAGCAAGAGAGCTCAAATCTGATTTTGTAGGGTCCACCGGAGCAGGAGCATTTTCTGAAGAAGAACTAGAAGAATTTTGGGCTTTCCGTTCTTCATCAATCTGATTTAATCTCTGCTGTTCTTCATCAATCTGTCTTAATCTCTCTTCCCATTCACGTTCTTTGAGCTCTTCTTTTGCTTTTTTTTCGGCTTCATACTTCTCTTTATCTTCATTAAAAGTCGGAACTTGAGCCGCTAACTTGTCAATTTGAGCCTCAAACTCTTCATCACTCATATTATCAGAATTTTTAAACAGCTCATCAACTTGCTGAGACATAGCAGAATTAGTCTGGCTAAGTAATAATTGTTTCTTAAAATCAAAGTCAGATCTAGAAACATTTCTTAATTTCATAACTTTAACTCTATCAGCAGAATCCATTTCCGTATATTTCGTGTCGCTATTTGCTAACTCCCACAACCGTTCATCTTCAGACTGCGACTGTGCCCAAGCAGACCCGATAGCCAACATAGAAAAGAAACAAACAAGAAGAAACTTTTTCATAATAATTCTCCTCACGAGAACAAGAATTTATTATATATATTAAAGCATAAAACTTAAGATTTGTAAACCCAAGACCGCCCATGTTACAAAAAATTCACAAACCTCAAGCCCGATGATAAGGATGATGGTTGATGATGGTCTGCACCCGATAAATCTGCTCACACAACACGGCGCGCATCAACATATGCGGCAGCGTGAGCTTACCGAAAGAGAGCAGCAAATCAGCCTTATCACGCGTAGATTGCAAATGTCCGTCCGCCCCGCCGATAAGAAAACAAATTTCCGAACATCCATCCAGCATCCAGTTTTCGATTTTAGCCGCCAACTCAAGGCTTGAAACATTCACCCCGCGTTCATCAAGTACCACAACTTTTGCATGAGGAGGAATATTTTCCTGTAAAAATTTAGTTTCATCAACTTGAGATGAATTGTCTTTTTCTTTAATAATAACTTCCCAACCGGAACGCTTAACATATTCTTCAATAATCATCGCTTCGGGAGAATTTTTTTTGCATTTACCGATAGCCAAAATAAGAGCTTTCATCATCCACCACTTCAAAAAACTTGACAATTAACTTGAGAATATCATAATAAACAAACAGTTAAATATTATTAAATTTTACAATTATGGAAGCAAATATTAAAGACACCATGAAAGCATATCTCAAACAGTGCGAGATATTGCATCAACAACACAAAGACGTGCCGAAATTATTAATTTACCAAGGCCCGCCGGATACTCCCATTACGACGCTAAAATCCTTTGCTGAGATACTGTCATCCCTCTTGGGCAAACCCATTCTGGAAGAAGAAGTATCCATAAACACCTACAAACTGGATTCAACCTACGGAATGCACTATCAAGACAGCCTCTCTCCGCTGGAAACCCAAAATTACCTTGCGTCTTTCACCTATTCGGGAGAGGGAGGATATTTCAAAAGTTTCCGCAATGAGATTAACTTCTATTCGCCGTATTATATTGAAAACAAAGAGTTCAAAAACTACCGCCGAACAGAAATCATCATTGGACTAATTGCTCTGGCGGTTTTAATCTGGCTCTTGCTGTATTAAAAAAAATCCGTATTTCTTAACCGAAATACGGATTTAATAGTTTTAATTTACCATTCAATTTTCTGTGCCAAAACTTCCTGAGGAACATCACCCGAATAGTAGATTGTAACCAGCTCGTGCCTGTCAATCGCATTGTTATAAGGATTAACATCGGCGGGATAAGCCGATCTAACTTCAAAGGCACACACCTTGTCCAAAATATCTTTGGGACATTGATAAATACATTCGTCAGCCGAAGGACGTAAACATCCCCAATATCCCCCATAACGATGATAGGTTTTAACCTGCGCCACTTCTGTCAAGCCAACAGCCGGCATAAATGGTTCAATGTTGGAATATGAGAAACTATCGGTACAGATAGGCACATTTTTCGCCCAAAAGAGAGATGTTCCATGTTCTTTAACATATTGAATGTGCTTTAACAAACGTAGCTTATACTCGCCATCTGTTAAGATATTAGCATTATTTCGGCAATTATCCAAATCATCAGCATAAACACCGACATAAAACTCGGAACCTCTGACAAGCGGCCTGATTTTTTGGGCATAAGCCATAATTTCAGCCTGAGACATTGCCAATTCTTGTTTTTTCAACTGTTTGAGAATAGTTAGTGCTTCCTGTTTACGTTTTTCCGAGCCGGCAAAATACTTCTGACATCGACGAATTTGTTCATCATAAGCCTGCTCAATTTTTTCTCTCGTTTTCATACACAAAAATATTAAAAATTAATAATAAAAACACGCTGCCAATATAGGGGAAATATATTTTTTGTCAACAATTTTATGTTTTAGCTCAAAAGCTGATTTTATATCCCCAACAAAAAATCGCCCGCGAAGAGGCGATTCTTTATAATAAAATTTATTTGGAAGTAATATGACGAATTTCCGCCACACTGCTCCACATTTTCTCAATGCTGTAAAAATCTCTGACTTCAGGTTTAAAGAGATGAACGATTACATCAAAAGCATCAATCAACACCCAGTCGGCTTTCTCCGCCCCCTCAACGGTTGATTTATAGCCGGCTTTTTTAAGGTTTTCTTGCACCTTTTCAGCCAAAGAAGCCACATGGCGTTGCGATGTGCCGCTTGCCACCACCATATAAGCGGCGATTGATGTTTTGCCCTGCAAATCCATCACCACAATATCTTCTGCTTTGTTGTCATCCAACGTTTTGGTAACAATCTCCAAAATTTTGTCTTCATCTTTAAGTGTTTCTTGTAATTTTTCAGCTGCTTTAACCACTAAAATTCTCCCTTACATAAAGTAACCGCAACAAGCCTTACATATTATCCAACGGCGACCAAGGCTTTTTCTCTTCAGCCGTTTTAGCCTCGTCTTCAGCCATTTCAGCATCACGTTTGCGCCTGTCTCTGGTCACATATTTATTAACCTCGCGCAACGCCTGCATCAAATTTTTCTTCGCCACTGCCGAAATTGCCACCACCTTTTTGCCGCAAGCTTTTTCCAATGCCTTAATCTTAGCCTCTACTTCATCATCTGGCAAGGTTTCAATTTTATTAACCACAACCACTTCAGGCTTCTTGGCCAAATTCTCGCTATAAAGGTCAAGCTCCTTGCGAATGGCTTGATAAACTTCCACCACATCATTGTTAACATCAATCAAATGGATGAGTGCGGCACAGCGTTCCACATGTTTTAAGAACCTGTCACCCAAACCGACACCCTCGTGCGCACCTTCAATCAAGCCAGGAATATCGGCAATAACCATTTCATAATTGTCAACCCAAGCCACCCCCAAATTCGGATGAAGCGTTGTGAATGGATAATCGGCAATTTTCGGTCTGGCCTGCGTCACAACAGAAAGGAATGTTGACTTTCCGGCATTTGGAAGGCCGACCAACCCAACATCGGCAATCACTTTGAGCTTAAGCCACACCCACATTTCCTGCCCCGGCCACCCCGGCTCGGCATAACGCGGTGCTTGGTTGGTTGCAGACTTGAATTGCATATTACCGCGCCCGCCGTCACCACCTTTGGCAATCAAAAATTTTTGCCCCGGTTTAACCATGTCGACAATGAGCGTTTCTCCGTCTTCAGCCAAAACTTCCGTTCCGACCGGAACTTTAATGATAATATCTTCACCTTTGGCACCGGTCATTTGCGACCCCATACCATTTTGGCCTTTTTTGGCTTTGAAATGCTGCTGATAGCGAAAATCAATCAAAGTATTGAGGTTTTCCACCGCCTCAAGATAGACGCTCCCGCCCTTACCTCCGTCACCGCCATTAGGTCCGCCGAATTCGATATATTTTTCACGACGAAACGACACACATCCCGCACCACCATCGCCGGATTGAATAAATATTTTAGCCTGATCTAAAAACTTCATAAACTTATCCTTATTGTCAAAGCCCCGACATGAGAGGCGTTTCAACCTTTGTCTTAGCCGCCCATTTATCTTATCCGGACCGACTATCTACCTCGAGGCCACTCTCTTATTCTAAGCAACCTTTTGACGTATCCACAAACCTCTTATCTTCGCCGTTTTTCAGCCCTGCCGCCTTTTCAACCTTATGGTTGTTTTTACTTTCAGTCGGCACAGAACCCTAAAAACATATCGATAATATAATCTATCTTTTACAAAAAAGAAAGAGGGGATGAAGCACCCCCTCCTCCAAAAAATTTCATCAGCGAACTAGTCTTCAGTCACCACAGAAACATAAGTTCTGTCGCCAGCCTTTTTGCTGAACTGAACTTTACCTTCAGCCACGGCAAAAATGGTGTGGTCTTTACCCATAGCAACATTTTCACCTGGGTGATATTGAGTACCACGTTGACGAACAATAATGTTTCCGGGGATAACGGCCTGACCGCCGGACTTTTTCAAGCCCAAACGACGTCCGATGGAGTCGCGTCCGTTAGAAGAGCTTCCGCCTGATTTCTTATGTGCCATAACGATTTCTCCTTAAACTTTAACTATTTGCCACAAATATCGGTGATTTTGACGAGCGTGATTTGCTGTCTGTGGCCATTTTTACGACGATAGTTTTGTCTTCTCTTCTTTTTGAAGATAATAACCTTAGCATCTTTAGCTTGCTTCAAAACGGTAGCTTTAACGCTAGCACCGTCGACCAACGGCGTACCGATGGTATTATCGAGAGCCAAAACTTCGTTGAAAACAACTTCTTTACCTTCTTCGGCAGCCAACTTTTCAACTTTAACAACATCTCCGGTTGTCACTTTGTACTGTTTGCCGCCTGTTTTAATTACTGCGTACATATTAAACCATCCAATTTTTATAGATTAAACAAAAATCTTTTGTTTGCAATATACATAACTTTTTCGTACTGTCAACTAATTTCTGACAAAAAGAGCAAATTTTTACCATTGAGGCACAAAAAAGCGGGGAAAACCCTCCCCGCTCTCACATTTAAGCGCAAATTCAAATAAATTTGAGACTGGCAATCAACACCGACCCCACCATCACGGGAATAGACCACTTAAGGAATCCCAAGAAGGAGATAGGCGTTCCTTCACGCTGCGCCATACCGGCCACAATCACATTGGCAGAAGCCGCAATAAGCGAGCCGTTTCCGCCAAAACAAGACCCAAGAGACAGCGCCCACCACACAGGCATCATTGCCTCACGTCCGCCCATTCCCGGCTCCATAGACTTTAAAACCGGAATCATGGTTGCCACAAACGGAATGTTGTCGATAGCTGCCGACACAATAGCCGACACCCACAACACCAAAGCCACGGCTTTGTCGATACTTCCTTCAGAAAATTCAACAAATTTCTGCCCCAAAAGCACCAACACGCCGGATTCTTCCAAACCATAAACAATGGCAAACAACCCTGCAAAGAAAAAGATTGTTGTCCAGTCCACCAAAGCAAAAATTTCAGAGGTTCTGGCCTCACGTTCGTCATGACGATTGCCCCAAGTATAGAGCATAATCATAACCACGGCACCGGTCATGGCAATCGTACCGTTTGCAATATGGAAATGCTCGGCACAAACAAACCCGATAATCACCGAAAACAAAACGATTAAAGACTTCACCAGCAAAACCTTATCGGTAATAGCAGTATTTTTGTTAATTCGCATCACTTCGGCACGACATTTTTTATTGGTTTTCATATGCCGCCCATAAGCAAAATCAAACACGGCAATCAACGCAATCATCGTCAAAACCACAATAGGCGTAAGCTCTCTGACAAAATCCATAAAAGAGAGATTTAAGGCCGAGCCGAGCAAAATGTTAGGAGGGTCACCGATTAATGTTGCCGTACCACCGATATTCGAGGCAAAAATCTCCAAAATCAAATACGGATAAGGATTAACCTTAAGTTTTTTTGTCATCTGAAAAGTCACCGGCACCAAAAGTAAAACCGTCGTCACATTGTCAAGCAAAGCCGAAAAAACCGCCGTCACAATTGCCAACACCATCATCATACCACGCGGGCTGGCTTTAACCTGTTGTGCCCCCCAAATAGCCACATATTGAAACATTCCCGATTTTTCAGACACGCCGACCACAATCATCATACCGATAAGCAAAGCCAGCGTATTAAAATCGATTCCCTTAATCGCCTGCGCCTGGGTCAACACCCCGCACATAATCATCACACCGGCACCGATTAAGGCCACCACGGCGCGATTAAGCTTTTCGGTAAACAAAATAACATAGCTGATAATCAAAATCGTGCTGGACACCACCATCGGGTCCCAGCCGAAAACAGCATTGGCAACATGCATCAACTTTCTCCTTTATTTTAAGATACAGCAAATGCAGTTTAACCTAAAATATAAAATTTTTCGTTAATACAAAAAATAAGAACAATAAATTAATGATGAGAAGACAAATAATTAATCACACCATAAAGAGAATTAAGCTCCGGTTCGGTCAACGCTCCGCGCAAAAAAATATTTTTAAGATTAATCATCATTTTTGGGTGTTTTTCATCATCCTGAAAAGCCTTACAACCGGAAAGTTTGTCTTCTAAAAAATCAAAAAAGCGATAAAGCTTTTCCTTTTCCACAAATACAGCACCATTTGTAACCATCTGAGCATCCGGCGCCAAAATCTGCGTTTTATACCATTCATAACATACCAACAGCACCGCCTGAGACAGGTTAAGCGAACAATGCTCAGGGTTCAGAGGAATTTCAATAATTTTATCCGCCAGAGCCACATCATCATTATGCAACCCTGTTCTTTCCGGCCCGAAGAGAATACCAGATTTTAGCCCTTGCGGCTCAAAAGACTTAATCTCTGCCGCAGCACCATGAGCGCTCAAAACCTCTTTAATCATATTGCGCTTTCTGGCGGTTGAGGCATATACAATATTCAAATCGGCCACCGCCTCTCTGGTTGAAGAAAACACCTTCGCATCTAACAAAATTTTTTCCGCACCGGAAGAAGCGGCAATTGCCTTTTCAGACAAATGATTTTCTCTTGGAGCAACCAAGCGCATTTCGGAAACACCGCAATTCATCATCGCACGCGCCGCCATACCAACATTTTCACACATCTGCGGATTAACCAAAATCACCACCGGTTTATACATTATCAATCTCTCCCAGAAAAAATTACATTTTCAAAGCCGAACCTAATTCTTTGAAACTCTCCACCAAAGCCTGAACGGCATTTTTCATAATTCGAATAAGCGCATCAATCCAACCTGACACCATTTTTTTAAAGTCTTTCCACAAACTTGATACACTAAAATCAGCCACGGCCAAAGTTTCAACTTTTGTCACTTGAGCCGAAGACCAAACAACATCATCCATCTTTTGAGTTTCGCAAATACCCCCATTAGCCACACGATTATCATCGCACAAATTAACAGACATCAAACCGATTTCCGCGGGAACACTGGCCGAAGCGCAAACAGCCCTCACACATAAACCAACCACCAGTATAAAAACAAAAATTTTCATAGCCAGTCCATCCTTTCATCACAATTTCATCGGTTCAATAAAACCACCGCCCAAAACACGATTGTTCAGATAAAAGCAACACCCCTGACCTGCTGCTGCTCCATAAAAATCATCCAAGAGATGCACGCAGGCTTTTGCATCATCCAAAAATTCAACTTCTGCTTTAACCAAATTTTGCCTCGAACGAAGCTTAACTTCACAAGACAAAACTTTTGGCCTTTCATCTCCCAGCCAATTTACCTGATTAATAAACACATCCTTGCATTTAAGCTCATCAAAAGTACCGACAACCACTTGGTTTTTAAGCGCATCAATTTTCAACACATAATAGATTGTGCCGCCACCGATACCCAAACCGCGCCGCTGTCCAATGGTATAGTTGATAATACCGTTATGCTGCCCCAAAACCTTTCCCTCGCGATTTACAATATCGCCTTTTGAACAAAGATAATCGGGCTTGAGCTTAGCAATCAAATCAGCATACTTTCCGTTTTGCACAAAGCAAATATCCTGACTATCGGGCTTATCAAAAATCTCAACGCCGGCATCTTTAACAATCTGCCTCGTCTCATTTTTAGAGAACTGAGCCAGCGGACAACGCAGCAGATTAAGAAATTTTTTCTCCACATCAAACAAAAAATAACTCTGGTCACGCACCAAATCTTTGGCGCGATGAAGTTCAATTTGTCCATTCACTTTTTGCACATCGGCATAATGCCCTGTCACAATCACATCCGCCCCATTAAGCAAGGCTTGTTCAGCCAAAAGGCCGAGTTTAATATGGCGATTGCACAACACACAAGGCGTCGGGGTTAAACCCTTGATATAACTTTCAGCAAAATAATCCACCACCTTATGCCTAAATTCATCACTAAAATCCAAATATTGATGATCTATCCCCAGTTTTTGAGCAACTTTTCCGGCATCATTAACCGATTCGGAATTTCCAAGATAAGGCTCTTTGAGCAGCCGCATTGTTAAACCAAAAACCTGATATCCGGCGTTTTTCAGCAAAATAACGGCAGCGGTACTGTCTACCCCGCCGGACATAGCCACACACACTCTTGTTTGTTCAGGCTTTGTATCAAGGAACAAATCAATCATTTGCCTTTTTCCTTAGAGAGTTTTTGCACTTCACTTTTCAAATACTCAATTTCTTCATGAAGTTCCTTAATTTTTTCTTCCCAAGGGTCTTGTGCGTTTTGCACCAAACCATATGCGGCAAAACTTTGTTTTTTTCTCTTTCGTCCCAAGTTTAATTCCGCCACATGATGAGCGGGAATACCAACCACAGTAGTATTTGGTTCCACATCTTTAGTCACAATAGCATTAGACCCGATTTTAACATTATCACCGATTTTAATCGGACCCAAAACCTGTGCCCCTGAGCCGATAATCACATTATTTCCGATAGTAGGGTGGCGTTTACTCAAAACTTTTCCGTTAGGAGAAAAAACCGTCGTACCGCCAAGCGTCACATCATGATACATTGTCACATTATCACCGATTTCGGTTGTTTCACCAATCACCACGCCCATACCATGATCAATAAAAAAGCCTTTTCCGATTCGCGCGGCGGGATGAATTTCAATTCCGGTCAAAAATCTGGCAATTTGAGCAAAGACTCGAGCTGTTAGCTTAAAATTTTTACGCCACAACCAATGATTCCAGCGATGCAACATAATGGCATGAAGACCGGAAGAACAAAGAATAGCCTCAAATTTAGAAGAAGTTGCCGGATCTCTGTCCAAAACAGCCTGAATCTCACTAGAAAACATCTTGAAATTTTTATGCATAATGTGCTATCTTCCTCATAATTAAAAAGAATTAACAATTTATATAGCATTTTCAGCTATAGTAAAGCACATTGTTAAAATTAAAGTTAAAAGAAATAAAAAGAGAAACAACATAATGAGTGAAATTTTATTTAACGGACACGCCGGCCGCCTAGAAGGTCGTTATCACCAAAGTGAGCGTCCCGGAGCACCGATAGCCCTGATTTTGCACCCCAATCCGCAATATGGCGGCACCATGAACAACAAAGTTGTATACACATTGTTTAGCTGTTTTCAAAATTTGGGTTTTTCGGTTTTAAGATTTAATTTCAGGGGCGTCGGCCGCTCACAAGGAGAGTTTGAAGATGGCCCGGGAGAATTATCAGACGCCACCGTTGCCTTAGATTGGCTGCAATCAGTCAACCCTGAAGCACGGCAGTGCTGGATAGCCGGCTATTCTTTTGGTGCGTGGATTGGGCTACAACTTTTAATGCGCCGACCGGACATTAACAATTTTATCGCAGTATCACCGCCGGCCAATGAAAAAGACTTTTCATTTTTAGCACCCTGTCCAACATCAGGTTTAATTATTCAGGGCGGTCGGGATGAAATCGGCAATCCGGCCTCTGTTGCCACCATGGCACGCCGCTTAAACACGCAAAAAAACGTTGAAGTAGACTTTGCCGAAATTGAAGAAGGCGACCACATGTACAACAACCATCTGGTTGATTTATACAAAGTCACCGGCAACTACATCATTGGCGCGATGAGCAAAAAAGCCCCGCAAAAGAAGCGTCGCGGACGCCGTCGCAAATCCGAGCTGGAGGAAGAAAATTCAGACACCTTGCTGTTAGAAGACGATTCTTCCGAGATGGACGATTTTGCAGATGATGACCTCTCCGATGACGATTCGTTTGACGATGATGAAATAAAATAAAATTGTAGTTTTCCAAAACATACCTTTGCCAACACAAAGGTATGTTTTTTTTATTGCAAAAATTAATACAATTTTAGCTTCTGACGATTATAGATAAAAAAGTATTTTTTAACAATAAAGAGGAAATTTACCATGGACGCAGCAACTGCATCACATTTAATTTTTGGATTAAATCCGCAGATAGTTGCCACAATAATCGTCGTCGTATGTTATTTAATATTGTTCTCTGAAAAATTAAACCGTGCCGTTGTCGCCTTATTGGCTGCAGCCATCATGATTTTCACAGGCATATTAACACAAACAACGGCCTTAAAAGGAATAGACTTTAATACCCTGGCATTGCTTATCGGTATGATGACCATTGTCGGTATATGTGAAAAGTCAGGAATGTTCCAATACGTGGCTTTCTGGGGAGCAAAAAAAGTACACGCCAACCCAAGAGGATTATTGGCCGTTTTGGCAATTGTAACTGCATTTTTTTCAGCCTTTTTGGATAATGTTACCACCGTTTTGTTAATCGTGCCGGTAACTTTCCAAATAACAGAAAAATTAAAAGTTAATCCGTATCCCTACCTGATATTGGAGATTTTTGCTGCCAACATCGGTGGTACGGCAACCTTAATTGGTGACCCTCCCAACATCTTGATTGGCTCATCTCTAAACTTGTCATTTATGGACTTTGTAAAAGAATTAACACCTGTTGTAATATTCACGATGTTTGTCATCATCATGATATTTGACTTTTTCTGGGGCCGTCACTTAAAGACCGACAGCAGAAGACGCGCCGAAGTCATGAAAATAGATGAAAGAAAAGCCATCACCAACAAAGCACTTTTGGCCAAATGCTTAGGCGTTTTGTTTGTTGTCATACTGGGTTTCATCATGGCGGAACACATTCATCTAAACAACGGCACAATCGCAATCTGCGGTGCAGCCGTATTGTTAATGCTTTATACATGGGGCAACCGCCACGATGAAAGAGAAGCCAAAACGGCAGAAGCATTAGCCATGGTTGACTGGACAACAATCTTCTTCTTTACCGGCTTGTTTGTCGTTGTATACGGATTGGAAGAAACCGGTGTCTTAAAACTTTTGGGACAAGAGTTCATTAAGTTGACAGAAGGTTCAATCTCCAAGACCATGTTGTTAATTATCTGGGTATCAGCGATTATATCCAGCGCAATTGATAACATCCCGTTCGTAGCCACGATGATTCCGATGATAAAATCCATGGAAGCCGAGCTTGGCGGTCGTGAGGCCATGATGCCGGTATGGTGGGCATTGTCATTGGGTGCATGCTTTGGCGGCAACGGAACCTTGATTGGCGCCTCAGCCAACGTAATTGTGGCCGGTCTGGCGCAACGCCACGGCAACCACATCAGCTTCATCCGGTTTTTAAAGTGGTCAATACCGATCATGTTAATCAGTGTCAGCATAAGCTGCGCATGGTTATACATCCAGTATTTTGAATAAAAACCATAGCTTATTAAACAAAAAAAACAGTCTTGAAGAAAATCAAGACTGTTTTTTTGATAAGAATAAATTCATCTTAACGACTGCGATATTGATTAACCTTTGCCATACTATATCCCTTATTATGAATACGTTTAACCACAGGTGTATCCTTATTATTTGTCCTCTGAATTCCGGTATTTTCAATAAGCTCATTTTCCATATATTCTTGCACCCCATAAGCATGCACCTCAAACGGCAACATGGTATAGAGGTCTTTATAATTTTTGTCTTGCTTATCATTACGCTCATTGTCATAAGCAAGAAGATTAGTTACACTGCTCTGAAAAATCCTGTCAACAAGAGCATCACCGAAACTTTGAACATCTTGCCGATAATGCGTTCCTTCATGAAAAGGAACCGACACCGCAAAAAGGTTGTCACTTTCTTGCAATCTATCAGTATTAAAGCTGATGACACCTTCATGATAATTCGCGGCATTGACATGCACATCTTCGGGATAACCTAATTTGACAAATCGTTCGCGTTCTTGCGCCTCGGTATAAAACTCAAGCTTAGGTACAACCCCATAAACATATTCAAAAATCTTAAGCGATTGTTCTATCACTTCTTTTTTATCATCCAAACTTGTATCTTGCCAATTTTTTAATTTTTGGGTTATCTCAGGAGAATTAGCCACTAAAGAAGCATAACGAGCGGCTTGTTCTTTTTCCTTTTGCCAAAAGCTCTGAGGAAAATCTAAATTAAACAAACAAGCACGAATATTTTTTTTCATTTTTGCAGCATACACTCTCGACTTCTTCCTTTGTTTGGCTGCGAGAGAATAAAAGCTCCAAATATTCAACTTTGTTTTCCATGGGCAGCTTAGCAATTTCCTCAGAGGACATGGAGTTATACTTATCAAGCGATTTTTGCTTAAGCTTTTTTCTGGTTTGATAAAGCGGTGCGCATTGCTTAGCTATTTCATTAAATTCATCCAAAGAAATATTTGTCATCTTATTTTCAATAAGAATTTTCGCACCCCGCTTGTTGTCTTTGATTGAATAAGGAACAAACCGAACCTTTTCATCCTCTAAGAAGAGCTTACAATTTTCAATCAACGTTTCAAAATCTTCAACTTTCATACAAAACATTAAAACCCTACGCCCTTAACACTAAAAATATTTTACATCATTTTCACATAAAAGACAAGAAATCAAATAAATTTGCTCTTATCATTTAGCCACCGCCTCTGCCGCTTGTACTTCTTCAGCATTTGACAAGGTTGATTTTATTATATTTTTAGGCCTAAATACTTGAACTGATAATTTATTTCTTATTTTTTTTAGGCTTTCTTCATTAACATATGGAGAAAGGTAAATTTCATCTATCAAAATATCTGGAATAATCGTTTCTTTCAAAAATTTTGTTGGCTTTTCATCTTCTAAAAAATATTGGTCATAATCAAAATCCTTATCGCCTATTATTGTATTAACACTACGTTGTACCCATGAAGTTGAATTGCAAGTTAAATTATCTATAACTAGGCGAAATTCATTATCATTTTCAAAACGTTTTTGCTTATACAATAAGGAGCAAACTAAGCTATTTAAAGTACTAATGTTATTAAGAGATAAAAAAGATATCTTTTCTTTTTGCCAATCTATATATTTTACTTTACCAAGAGCATGTCTCCCATGTCCAGTTTTCTCAATAGCTTGTTTCAAATGCCCAATAGTAGTTTTAATTGCCACCGCATCTGGTGCATTTTTTGTATATTGTTTCCACATATAAGCATTTGAATGGTCATTAAAAGTCCAACAACTCACAAATACATTTCGACGACAATATTCATAAATTTTTTGCCAGCGAGCACTTACATTCATTAAATCAATGCATTTATTTCCTGTTTTTTTTATTCCTGCTTCATTAAAATCAATTTGATTATTATCATACATTTGAACAAGATTTTTATAGATTTCATTTTTATATTCATCAAAGCACTCAGCTTCTTTTTCATCGTCATCATAAACTAGAGGAGAAATAAACGCCATTTGTTTTTCATCTAATAATTGTTCAAAATATTTATATGGAAAAAATCTATAGATAACCTCATTATCATCTAATTTTTCTCGAATTTCTTCAAAGTGAACCGAAGTATCAGGCAATTTTGCAGAAAAGGGATCAAACTTTCCTGTTTCCATAAAATGCCTTGCAATTTGCCCGAATATGTCATCCTTTACATATTGCTCTATCATCTTCTCTTGATGAATTTTTTTAACCATTTTTATCTCCATGTCTAACACTTATATTAGTGTAAGCTCATTAAAAAACATAAAATTTTGCTTACGTTAGCTTAGTTTACACCTAAATCTTGTTTTGTCTCTCATTTTTTCTTCTCCTGAAACTTGGGACTGTATACCCCTCTTTCAAGCTCTCCATTCTTTATATTAGACAAAATTAAACGTAACAGATATAAATAAATCTGTATTTCAATTAAATCTAAAAATCAAAATCTCTCATTCACAAAGAATGGTTTTTAAGAAAATTTTTGTTAGACAAGAATAGATTTTCCGGCAGCTTGTCAACATCAAACCATTGCCATTGAACACATTTGTCAGGTTCCTTCAGTTCTGGAGTTCCCTTAAAATTATGACAAAAAAAATGTAGGGTAATGTAATGACGATTATTTTCAGGAAAAAAATCATTTGTTACCCCGCACAATTCAATATCTTGCGGATTCAAATCAAGATTAGTTTCTTCTTTAGCTTCTCTAATAGCCGCTTGCTCATTCGTTTCTCCAAATTCCATATGTCCACCGGGAGGACACCAAGTATTTTCCCCATGCTTGCTTTTTCTCAATCCAAGTAACACTTGTTTATTTTGATTAAAAATATAAACCCCAACTCCAACACGAACTAAATTTTCCATATTTTTGCCTCTCAGATGAAACCACAATGCGATTATATGAAATTTTCCTACTCAAGTAAAGATAGAAATATACTTTTTCCCTCCTCACGCCTTTTTTCCTAAGACACCTCTTCCCCTCACATCCCCCCGTCCCACTATTTTTTCTTTTTCCCCTTTCTAAAAACTCTTCTACGCCTATACCCTCTCTTTCTATTCTCCGTCCCCTCTTTCCTTGCCCTCTGTAAATTTAGACAAAATTAACCACAATGCATAATATAAAAACACCTTTATTTTTTTCAATAAAAAAAACTTTGCATACAACCTTTTTATGATATGATGAAAAAAACAGGAGAACTCACATGACATCTGCACTAATTTTGCATGGAACTTGCAACAAAGAAGAATTTTTTGACAAAGCCACACCATCATTATCAAATTCTCATTGGTTTCCGTGGCTACAAAAACAATTTTTGTGCAATAATATACTGTGTCAAACTCCCGAACTTCCAACACCCTATAACCCTGACTATAACGAGTGGAAAAAAACATTCGAAAATTATTACAATAGTGATATTAAAATCATTGTCGGACATAGCGCAGGCGGAGGTTTTATGCTGAAATGGTTGCACGAAAATTCCAAAGTAAAACTAGATAAATTAATTCTCGTTGCCCCTTGGCTTAATACGCCCATAAAACCGGCAGAATTTCTAAAATTTTCAATAAAAGAAAATGCGTTGGATAATATCAAAGAAACAATACTATTCTATTCAACTGACGATGACCCCTCAATTATAGAAAGCGTAAATATAATTTTAGCACATTACAAACAAATAAAAACATTCTGCTTTGAAAATAAAGGACATTTTGTTCACTCAACCATAGGAGCAACTTTCCCCGAACTTTGGCAATCAATTATAGAATAAAACATATACAACAGCATACATTCATTTTGCTAGCTTTTTCCTCGAACTCACTTTTTCTCCCTTTTCATCTTACCGCTTTCAAACTTTTTCCTCTCTCGCGCCACATGTCGCTCTTTTTCCCTCGGCATTCAATCTCCAAACTTCCCTCTCTCTTCTCTTTTTCTTCTATCTTCTTTTCCTATTCTCTAACTCTAAAACAACATTTCTTTTCCCATCCTCTAAACTCTTCCCTATCAAAAAAACTCTTTCCTTTTCTCTTCCGCCCCGTCTTCTCCCACCCAAAACATTTCCCTCACCTTTTTTGTTTTAGACAAAATTAGCCGGAGTCATCTTGAGCGATGTCAACTAATATAATTTATCAACAAAAATTTCTTGACAAAACAATGTTTCTTTCCATAATAAAAAGGATATTTTATTTTTATAAACTTAAAACATAATACTATTATGGAAGAAAAAAAAGAAACAAAGGTCCACCCAAGCAACAACTATGACCCTACAAAACATGAATATTATGATGCCGACACACACAACGTAACACCATTTTCACGTCGTATCAAGGTGCTGGCTCAAATTTTCTTAGTATTGCTAATTATCGCCTTTGCAGTACTTGTCTGGCACAATTGGCATGAGATTGCAAGCTTTTTCTTATAAATCTTTGCCATAAACAAAAAACTCTTCTCGCTAAGGAGAAGAGTTTTTCATTATAAAACTATCAATAAGCTAAAATCGGACGAGAAACTGAAATTAGATAATAATAAGCAGTTTCACCAGACTCATGCTGGTATTCATAATAAAAGTTTTTAGCTTTCTCTATCGAAGAAGAATGATACGCCGCAACCTTTGTCGTATTTATTAAAGAAGAACTCCAATAATAATATAGATAGTTGTTAGATTCCCAATATCGTCCCCTCCAAATTTCATCAACAATATAGTCATCAACATTTGTTTTACCTAGAAGCTTCAATGACCTATTAATAGCACTATTATTAGATAACAAAGTCTGTAGCTCAAGATAGGCCGGTAAATACCAATCACCTTCACTTGTTCCCTCTGTTTTATAAGTATAAGCATATTCCACTGCTGGACAAGATTTGTTATTAGCTTTGCAATAATCATAAATTGCTTTGGTATTTTTTTTACCTTCATAATCAGATTTGTAATCAACGTAAGGCATAAGCGCGGGAATATCAAAATTTTCTGTTGACCAAGCGACTTTTTCTTTTTGTTCCAAAGCAACAGCTAGGTTGTTGACAATGTCAAACACAACCCCAATCGGAGTTTTATTTGCTACAACATAAGAATTACAAGTAAAATCAGAATATAAAATATTTCCGACTTGACAGCTTGAAGAATTGATATGCCTCTTAATTTCAGTAAGTTGTTTTTCCAATTCGGTAATTTTGTTTGTCAACTCGGTTTTATTTTCGCTTGCGGTGCAGTTCCAAGCGTTACCGAACGGGCATTTGATCCCGCCGGTGCAAGACGAACTTGAGGTGTAGCCTAAAGAAGAACACGTCGGGGTTTGGATACACGCCGCCTCCGCCACGCCACTCAAACCCAACACAGCCAAAGCCGATGAATATAATAAAAACTTTTTCATTTTCTTTCTCCTCAATAATAATTAATTTTCAAACGCGCAGTAGTCGCAATAATCGGCACAACCTGTGGCGCAACCCGTCACATAATATTTGTTGGAACATTCTTCATAACTACAAACCGAACACGGCGGGCAGGTGTCATCCGTTCCGAGGTTCGGACAAGGCTTGCATGCGCTATACATCATATTTGTGCCGGATAAACACGTTGTCGCCCCGACTTTGCCGCCCATCGAGCCGCAATCTTGATACCCTTCGCAAGGATTGGGCTTAATTTTATACATCTCGCCGTTGCAAGACACGCAAGCCGCCCCGTCCGCAACATAACCGTCGGGAATATCTTCTTTTTTGTAGGAATAACCTTCGCAATAATCACATTGGCAACTAGCATAATATCCATCGCCGCACTCTTGCCCCACACCATGATAAGGCTCTTCGCATTGCTTGTAATAACTTGGACAGTCTTCAATACATTCGGCAAAATAACCATCGGCATACAAACATTCTTTGTTGCCCTTATAGCCATTGGGACAGTTGGTAACGGTATAACCTTCTTCAATACAATCAGCCGGCCCTTTGGGAACATAATCTTCAGGGTTAGAAGGATTATTCAAATCTCTGTCCGCGCCAATATAACTGGCGCCAAAACAATCGCCGGTGTCCATAATCCAGCAAACTTGCGCAACTTTGATAAACTTATCGGGAGATAAGTTGGTAGTATCAGACAAAAACCGTGTGTGTTGTGTGTTGGTCAAAAAGAAATTGTCTGAATATTCAAAAACAGAAACATCAGCCTGCGCCATCCCCCTCAAACAAAAGAGAGATACACCGGCACAAACTGAAAACAGAAAAGACCGTTTCCGCATCATGATAAAACACCTTTCAACTTATCTCCACGACTCGTATTATACACCAAAAATAAAAAGCTGTAAATAGAAATTTTCAAGATTTGACAAGGGTTTACACGATTTTTTTTTACAAAAAAAAGCCTGCTTCTTTTCTTAAAGCAGGACTAAATATTCTGTTTTTTACTTATTTGTTAATCGGAAATATTTGCACATTTGTATTTTGCGCAGAACCCATATAAGCAGGAACCTGAGGCGTTTGCGCCTCTAATATACTTTGAGCCTGCGAAGTTACAATGCTGTTTTTGCTGGGAGCTTTAAGCTCAGGGGACAAAGGATAAGCATTTTTCGGCAAGCGGATAAGCATATATCCGGCGCCACCGCCATATGTCGGGCCAGATAAGCCGATAGAATAATATCCGCCGATAAAACCATAATCCAAATCAATATAATCTATTGAAAAAACTGTTTTGATGGATGTATATCCGATTGCATTCATTTTACAAGTATAACCGGCATCTTCCATTATAATGTTTGATGTTGATTGTGCAAACGCAATCGTATTAGATCCGAGACAATCCGGCGTTTGACCATTGTAGCTAACACCATAATTCAACACCAAATTTATTTGGCGATTGCCCTTGCTAACGGTTACGTCAGTAATGTCAACCGAATTTACATAAAAATACCCTGGGGTAATACCAATTTTGACCGGAAGCTGAATATAATTTTCCAAGCAAGTATGACTACCGGCATCAGCCTCACAAATCAAAGCCTTTTTGCGAGAGTTGTTTTGCAACAACTGCAGCAAAGAATTATGAATATATTCTTTAGTCATTGAGAGGCTGGCAGGAGCGCACTGTTTTGAGCGACAAACAATAACCGAACTCGGATGATATAGTTTTTCATTTTCGACATAAGTAACCTTACCTTTTTCATCAAAGGGGTCGCTCATAAAACTTTTAACCGAGCGGTTATACAAATTACACCCGCACAGCATTAAGCCAAGAACCGATAAAGCAACAGTTTTTTGAATTTGTCCGGACACGTCATTTATCCTTGTATTTTTTTCATATTGCGCAATTTAGGTTTAGTTTATGACAATCTTTCACAAACAACAAAGTTTTTTTTAAGGTTATTAAACAGATTTTTACAAGTTTACATTTATTTTTCCAACAAGAGGTATCTGATGCAAAAATTTTTAAACTATATAATTTTTTGTGTAATCTTGTCGCTAGCAACAAATTGTTTAGCGAAAAGGTCGCCTGCGTTCAAGATAATAGACGGTGATAGTCTTGTTCTGAATGGCACGGAAATAAGGCTGGAAGGGATTGATGCGCCCGAATACAAACAAGTTTGCTATGATAAAAACAAACAAGCCTATCGCTGCGGCATTAAGGCTTATGAATTTTTACAAGATTTTGTAAAAGGCAAAAAGGTTACTTGCCAAAAAATTTCTATTGACAGATACAAACGCCAAGTTTCATTTTGCTATGCAAACGGCGTTGACATTAATCAAGCGATGGTGCAAAACGGCTGGGCGGTAGCCTATGACCACTATGACGATAAATATGTTAAAGACGAAAGTCTAGCAAGAAAAAATAAGGCAGGTATTTGGCAGGGAAAATTTATGCGTCCAGAAATTTGGCGTGCGCTCCATCGCAGAAAATAAAAAAAAAGCCCGCCACATTCTTATGAAAAAAAGCCTGTCATCTTGTTAAGAAAAATGACAGGCCTAAAATTTCAAAGAGTAAAAGATTTATTTAACTTCGCCCACATACATACCCAAAGCTTGAGCTGCTTTAACAAAATCAGAATGAACATCGAGCAAAGTTGTTCCTTTTTTAACAACTTCATCAATGCTGACAGCCTCAACCTTGCCGCCTTTCCAGATAACCATTTTGTCGGTTTCATCATGAGCCAAAAGTTCAATAGCTTTTGCACCAAACAAGGCCGCCAACAAGCGGTCAAACGAACTCGGCACACCTGAGCGTTGAACATGCCCCAAGGTAGTAACGCGGGTCTGAAATTCAGAATAACGTTTATTTAATTCTGCGGATAAATATTGTCCGACACCACCATAAACAGCCTCACCGATTAAATTTTTAGCAGCAGAAAGATGCTCACCCGATTCGGTTTTAATACCTTCCGAAACAACGATTACGGCATGATTACGACCGCTGGCTTTAATTTCTTTGAGCTTTTTAATCACATTATCAATTTTATAAGGAATTTCCGGCACCAAGCAAACATCAGCCTGCCCTGCCAAAGCAGATTGCATGGCCAAATGTCCGGCATCACGCCCCATAACCTCACAAATCAAGGCGCGATGGTGAGAGCGCGCGGTCAGTTCCAAACTATCAATTGCGGTTGTACAAACCTGACAAGCCGAATTAAACCCGACCGAAAATTCGGTAATAGGGGTATCGTTGTCGATTGTTTTAGGAATACCAATCATTTTGATACCGGCCCCTTTGCAATAATTTCCGGTGATATTCATACTGCCGTCGCCACCGACCACGATAACGGCATCCAAGCCTAATTCCCGAACACCATCACCGAAACGTTTGCTCATTCCGGACACGGCATCCATTTTAACACCTTTATTCAAAGAACCAAGGTAAGAACCGCTCAATCTTGGCCACGGCGTGTCAGAAAAATTATGAACGGTCAATTCTTCATATGACAAGGGTTTTTCGGTCAACCCGTCCGTACCGTTATGGATACCATATATTGTCCAGCCTTTTTGACTAGCCGCATTAACGACAGCTCTGATAACAGCGTTCAAACCGGCACAATCGCCGCCGCTTGTTAAAATACCTATCTTCTTTGATTTACTCATAAACAAACTCCTAATATATTCTTTTTTGTTGCATAATATTCTAAAATGCTGTATAATTTAATACAAATTTTATTAGGAGATTTCCAGTAAAATTTTGGTTTATCATACATTTTTTTACAAAAAGGAAATAAAATCAGATGTTTAAGGATGATAATCTGGGTAAACTCCAGCATCAGTTGTGTGAACTCAAGCTCGAAGAAAGACGAGTCAGCTCCGATATAAGACATTTGGTTGTAAGAAATAAAACCATTGACTTTTTTAAGGCAAAACAGCTTAATTCCAGCCGCATAGGCTTGCAAAACAAGATAAAGCGCGTTGAATCTAAGATTATGCCTAATATTATAGCTTAAAAATTTTACTTGCAATATTAGATTTCGTGTGATATCAGTTGCATAAAATTTTTTATGTTTAACTTTATTTATGTTGAAATGGGGTGAGATAAGTGGTTCAAGTTACTGTTATCGGTAATGACGTCAACCAATCTTTGAAGGTTTTGAAAAAGAAAATGCAAAGAGAAGGCATTTTCCGTGAAATGAAATTGCGTCGTTGTCACGAAAAGAATTCTGAAAAGAAGGCTCGTCGTCAAGCAGAGGCTATCCGCCGCGCTCGTAAACAGCTGCGTAAACGCTTAGACACTGAGGGATTCTAGTTTTTTAGAGTTCATCAAAAAATTTTAACGCTTGGGAAATTTCTCAAGCGTTTTTTTAGTTATATAGAAAAAGATATTGTGGCTTGCAATCTCTTTTTTTTGTGTTTATATTGAATTTGCCGGTTAGAGGTAGCCGGCGGTGCCTCAAAAACACCTTGTATCAATAAATCCTCCACCTGAAAAGGCGGAGTGCCGGTAATATATTGAATAACGGCGACTG